>CAIJIT010000347.1 GCA_903820745.1 uncultured Burkholderiales bacterium | reverse complement strand
TGGAAAGTCTTCAGCATGCAAACCTGAAATTGGGCTTCGGGCCCCTCGAATATCTGCTGGTCAGCCCGCGCTTTCATCGCCTGCACCATTCGATCGGCATCGGCCATGAATCAAGTGGGCCCGGTACGCTTGGCGGGCACAACTTTGCGGTGCTGTTCCCGGTCTGGGACATCCTCTTCGGAACGGCCAATTTCGAATTGCGCTGGGATGCCACTGGCGTGCGCGATCAATTGCCTGCCGAGGGTGGGCGCGATTACGGGCGCGGTTTCTGGCAACAGCAATGGCTGGGGCTCAGGCGATTGCTTTCTTGAAAGATCACCGATGATCAATTCGATGGGCCGTATGGCCGATGCCTTTTGGCGTGCAGCCGCCTATTGCCTGCGACCGCAGGTGATCATGCTGTCGCTGCTGCCGTTCTTGCTTTGTGCCAGCACGGCTTTCGGCCTGGGCTATTTTTTCTGGGAACCCTCTGTGGCCGGCATGCGCAGCATGATGGAGTCCTGGCTGCTGGTTGACACGCTGCTCGGCTGGCTCGATTACGTGGGCGCCGGCGGATTCCGCTCTGTCATGGCGCCGCTGTTGGTGCTGGCTTTTGCGCTGCCGGTGATCGTGGTGCTGAGCTTGCTGCTGGTGTCGGGCCTGATGACGCCGGTGCTGGTGCGGCTGGTTGCAAAGCGGCGCTTCTCTGGGCTGGAACTCAGGCAGGGTGCGCCCTGGTGGCTGGGCCTGGCCTGGTCGCTCGGTCATGGTTTGCTGGCCTTGCTGGCCCTGCTGGTGAGCATCCCCTTCTGGTTGATCCCGCCACTGGTGCTGGTGGTGCCGCCGTTGATCTGGGGCTGGCTTGGCTACCGGGTGTTTTCATTTGATGCGCTGGCCGAACATGCCGATGCCCAGGAGCGGCAGCAGTTGCTCAGAGAACATCGTGTGCAGTTGCTGGGCATGGGGCTGGTGACCGGTTACCTCGGTGCAGCACCTGCAGCAATCTGGGCCTTCGGTGTGATGGCGGTCGCTTTGGCGCCGGTGCTGGTGCTGGTCTCGATCTGGCTGTACATGCTGGTCTTTGCTATTTCGACGCTGTGGTTCACGCATTACGTTCTGGCTGCCTTGCAGCAGCAGCGCCAGCGTCAAGCTCCGTCTGCCAGCGACAATCAATCGGTCAATCAAGTCGATACCGACTTGCTGCTGGCGCAACTTCCTCCGGTTTGAGCTCACATGAAAATTGGTCTGATCATCATTGGCGACGAGATCCTCTCAGGCAAGCGCCAGGACAAACATATGTCCAAGTTCATCGCCTTGCTGAGTGCGCGCGGCATGAGTTTGTCCTGGGTTCAGTACCTGGGTGACGACCGTGATCACATCACTGCACAGTTGCGCCAGGCTTTTGCCAGCGGTGACCTGGTCTTCAGTTGTGGCGGCATCGGCGCCACACCTGATGACCATACCCGACAGGCCGCTGCGGCTGCGCTCGACCGCGAATTGCTGCTGCATCCGCAGGCACGCGAGCTGATCTGGCAGCGCATCTCCGAGATGGCCGCCGAGTCGGGTCAGACAATCGATCCCGGCAGTCCGGACGCGCTGCGTCGTTTCGAGATGGGGCGCTTCCCCGCAGGCGCCGAGATCATTCCGAACCCATACAACAAGATCCCCGGCTTCTCTATCGGCAGCGTCTATTTCGTGCCGGGATTCCCGGTGATGGCCCATCCGATGATCGCCTGGGTGCTCGACGAGCGCCATGCTGAACTGCATCGTGCCGTTCACCTGCAAGAAAAGTCATTGATCGTCCAGGGCGCGATGGAAGCGAGCCTGACGCCGCTGATGCAGGAGGTCGAAGCGCAGTTCCCGGGCATCAAGGTATTCAGCCTGCCCAGCGTCGACCATCCGCAATGGGGTCGGCATATCGAACTTGGCGTCAAGCTCGAGGCTGAAGGCGCGCCCGAGATTCTGGATCCCGCCTATGAGGCGCTGAAGGCGGGTGTGTTTCAGTTTGGTGCGTGTGTAAGCGCCGAAATGGTGCGTTGAGCGTCGATTTATTGCACCGCTATGGTGCGGATGGGTTTGTCTCACGCACAAATTTCGCCGTCCCTGCCAGAGTCAAAGACAAGCCTGATTTGAAGGCTTTGTTGGCACATATACTGCTTAGGTTGCATTGCCGGGCTCGGCTGAAAGCGCGAGCCGAATTTCAGTTTTCCCCAATTTATTTTTCCGCTAGCTAGGAGTGATTGATGGCCAAGACCGTCGCCGATGTGATGAATATGGTGAAAGAAAATGAAGTCAAGTTTGTTGACTTCCGTTTCACCGATACCCGTGGCAAAGAGCAGCATGTGACCGTGCCTGTCTCGCATTTTGACGACGATAAGTTCGTCTCCGGTCATGCGTTTGACGGCTCCTCGATCGCCGGTTGGAAGGGCATCGAAGCCTCCGACATGCTGTTGATGCCTGATCCGAACACCGCCAACATTGATCCGTTCTTCGAAGAACCGACCTTGATCATGACTTGCGATGTGGTCGAGCCCAGCGATGGCAAGGCCTATGAGCGCGATCCGCGTTCGCTGGCCAAGCGCGCCGAAGCTTATCTGAAGGCTTCCGGTCTGGGTGATGCAGCCTTCTTTGGTCCTGAGCCTGAATTCTTTGTATTCGACAGCGTTCGTTGGGGCGCTGACATGTCGGGCAGCTTCTCGAAGATCGAATCGGAAGAAGGCGCATGGAACACCGGCAAGGAATACGAGCACGGCAATTCAGGTTACCGTCCGACCGTCAAGGGCGGTTATTTCCCGACGCCTCCGGTCGACTCGTTCCAGGACATGCGCTCGGAAATGTCGCTGATTCTCGAATCGGTCGGCATTCCGGTCGAAGTCCATCACCACGAAGTGGCCAACGCCGGCCAGATGGAAATCGGCACCCGTTTCAGCACCTTGCTGCAGCGCGCCGACTGGGTGCAGTTGCAGAAATATGTGATCCAGAACGTGGCCCATGCCTATGGCAAGACCGCGACTTTCATGCCCAAGCCCATCGTTGGCGACAACGGTTCAGGCATGCATGTGCACCAGTCGGTCTGGAAAGACGGCAAGAACCTGTTCGCCGGTGACGGCTATGCCGGTCTGTCGGAATTCGCGCTGTTCTACATCGGCGGCATCATCAAACATGCCCGCGCGCTGAACGCGATCACCAACCCGGGGACGAACTCGTACAAGCGTTTGGTGCCTGGCTTCGAGGCGCCGGTCAAGCTGGCTTATTCGTCGAAAAACCGCTCGGCATCGATCCGCATTCCGCATGTGGCAAATCCGAAAGGCCGTCGTATCGAGGCACGTTTCCCCGATCCGCTGATGAACCCTTACCTCGGCTTCGCAGCCTTGCTGATGGCCGGCCTTGATGGCGTGGAAAACAAGATCCATCCGGGCGAAGCCGCCACCAAGGATCTGTACCATCTGCCGCCGGAAGAAGACGCTTTGGTGCCGACGGTCTGCCACAGCCTGGATCAAGCGCTGGAATATCTGGACAAGGACCGGGCTTTCCTGACCAAGGGTGGCGTGTTCACCGATTCGTACATCGACGCGTACATCGATCTGAAGATGCAGGAAGTCACGCGCATGCGCATGACGACCCATCCGATCGAGTTCGACATGTACTACACGCTCTGAACTGCTTCGGGCGCTGGCGTGCAATTGACGCCGGCTCGAATCGCAACGGGGACGGCTTCGGTCGTCCCTTTTTATTTCCGGGCCACAATCGACCCATGCTTGTTCGTACCGCCTTTGTCTGCTGGCTTGCCTTTGCTGGCACTGCCTTGGCGCAGACAGCTTCCACTGTCTACCGCTGCCCGGGCCCACCGGTGCTCTATACCGACTCGATCACGCTCAAGGACGCGCAGGATAAATCCTGCCGCAAGATCGAGGGCGGGCCGATCACCATCGTGCAGGGGCAGCGCCCAGTCGCCGCCAGTGCGGCCGATCTCTCCCGTCATGGCGACACCCGTATCGACCCAGCGCAGCAACGTACACGCGACGGCGAGCGCCGCTTTGTGCTGGAGACCGAGTTGCGCGAGGCCGAAGACCGCTTGGCTGCGACCCAACGCGACTATGCCGGTGGCAATGCCGAGCGGCGCGGCGACGAGCGCAACGACCAGCGCTATCTGGACCGGATGGCTGAGCTGAAAGCCAGCATCGCGCGTCAGGAAAGCGATCTTCAGGCGCTCAAGCGCGAGATCAGCAAGCTGCCTTGAATCTGATCTGACAACCCGAGCTGATATGAGCGATTCCACCCAAGCCGGGAGCCCCGGCACTGCCGTTGGTCTGGAAGCCTTTGACATGCTGACCAATATGGTCGCGGTGGTCAGGCCGAGCGGCGAATGCCTTTTTGCCAACGCGGCCTTCGAGGATGTGCTGCTGCTCTCGCGCCGTGCCGTTCAGCGCAGCAACCTGCTCGAATGGTTCGTCGACGCCAGACAACTCGGCGAAACCGTTCAGGCGGTCGCCAGCAATGCCTATTCGAGCAGCCGTCTGGATGCCTTGCTGCGCCGCGGCGGAAGGCCACATGAAGAACCGCTGCCCGTGCAGGTGATCGTCTCCCAGATCGACAGCCCGGGCTTTGACGCCGGACTGGTGATGGTCGAGCTGATCGAGAATGCCCAGCAGACCCGACAGGATCGCGAGGAGCGCTCACTCGATCAGGTGCAGACGACGAAGGAGCTGACCCGCAATCTGGCGCATGAGATCAAGAACCCGCTAGGCGGCATCCGCGGTGCGGCGCAGTTGCTGGCGATGGAACTGCAGGCGACCGACCTGGGGCCTGAACTGACTGAATACACGCAGGTCATCGTCCACGAAGTCGATCGACTGCAATCACTGGTTGATCGCCTGCTGGCCCCGCATCGCCACGCGCAGGTGATTGGCGATGTCAACATCCATGAAATCTGTGAGCGAGTGCGTTCGGTGATCCTGGCCGAGTATCCGCGCGGCCTTGAGGTTGATCGCGATTACGACACATCCTTGCCCGACTTCCGAGGCGATCGCGAGCAGTTGATCCAGGCGACCTTGAACATCGTGCAAAACGCCGCGCAGGCGCTGCAGGGTCGTATGGCTGCCGGTGATGCGCGCATCACCTTGATCACCCGCGTAGCGCGCCAGGTGACGATCGGCAAGCAGCGCTGGCGCTTGGCATTGGAATTGCATGTAGAGGACAACGGCCCGGGTGTGCCGGCGGAAATTCTCGACCGCATCTTCTTTCCCCTGGTGTCGGGGCGGGATGGTGGATCAGGTCTGGGCTTGACGCTGTCACAGACAATCGCTCAGCAGCATCAGGGGATGATTGACTGCGAGAGTGAACCGGGACGGACGAATTTCCGATTGACCCTGCCTTTGCCCTGAACCTCAGGCAAAGGGGAGCCGTGCATGAAATCTATCTGGGTTGTTGACGACGACCATTCCATCCGTTTTGTGCTGGAAAAAGCCCTCAGCCGCGAAGGGCTGCCTGTGCGCACCTTCAGCAATGCCCGCGACCTGTTGGCGGCGCTGGATGACGACACCCCGCAGGTGCTGGTGTCGGACATCCGCATGCCTGGCGGCTCAGGCCTGGACCTGCTGGCCAAGGTCAAGGCCCGGTTGCCCGGCTTGCCGGTCATCATCATGACCGCCTATTCTGATCTCGACAGTGCGGTCTCGGCCTTCCAGGGCGGCGCGTTCGAGTATCTGCCCAAGCCGTTTGATCTGACTCGCGCGGTCGAGTTGATCCGACGGGCTCAGGAAGAAAGTGTTCGCGAAGCGGTGGCCGAAGAGGGCGCGGGGCAGATGCCCGAGATGCTTGGCCAGGCGCCGGCAATGCAGGATGTGTTTCGCGCGATCGGGCGTCTTAGCCAGAGCCATGTAACGGTGATGATCACCGGCGAATCGGGTTCGGGCAAGGAGTTGGTAGCGCGCGCTTTGCACAAGCACAGCCCGCGCGCCGATGGCCCTTTCGTTGCGATCAATACGGCGGCGATCCCTAAGGATTTACTCGAATCCGAGTTGTTCGGCCATGAACGCGGCGCGTTCACCGGCGCACAGGCCACTCGGCGCGGTCGCTTCGAGCAGGCCGATGGCGGCACGCTGTTCCTCGACGAAATCGGCGACATGCCGCTGGAGTTGCAGACAAGGCTGCTGCGCGTGCTGTCCGATGGGCAGTTCTATCGGGTCGGCGGCCACAGTCCGATGCGCAGCAATGTCCGGGTGATCGCCGCCACGCACCAGAACCTTGAAGAGCGGGTCCGTACCGGTGCATTCCGCGAGGATCTATTCCACCGCTTGAACGTCATCCGTCTGCGTCTGCCGGCCTTGCGCGAACGGCGCGAAGACGTCCCGATGCTGGCGCGCTTTTTTCTGCAACGCAGCGCCAACGAACTCGGCGTCGAGGCCAAGCGGATTTCGGAACCTGCCTTGGCCAGGCTGGCAGGGTTCGACTATCCCGGCAATGTGCGTCAGCTTGAAAACATCTGCCATTGGTTGAGCGTGATGGCGCCGGGTCAGGTCATAGAGACCAAGGACCTACCGCCTGAACTGCAGGCTCCGGCCATGGTCGCCACGGCGGTCGAAATCGAGACTCATTCGCCCGCTGTTCAGCATTTGCCGATCCTGCCGAGCTTTGGTTCGAGCCCCGAGACCTGGGTGGCTGAAATGGCCCGCGAAGCCAGGCGTTTGCTCAGCGCGGGAGAGACCGATGTCTGGGATGCCTTGACGCGCCGCTTTGAAGCCAGCCTGATCCTTACCGCCCTCGATGTCACCCGCGGCCGCCGCATCGAAGCGGCGCAAAAACTTGGCATCGGGCGCAATACGATCACGCGCAAGATCCAGGAACTGGGGCTGGACGCCTAGGCCTTCGGAGCATCAAGCCCATCGAGCCAGATACCCAGGCCGATGGCATTCAATTCGATGTCGAAGGTCAGCAACTCGAGTTGACGCTCGACCGGCAACGTGCAGCCATGCGCTTGCACGCGTTGCAATGTCAGTTGCTGCAAGCCTTGCTTGAGGCGATTGAGGCGATCTTCGGACTGCCGCAATTGCAGGCCCAGCGCGACCATCTGGTCAACCTGTTCCAGCAGTGAAATTGCCAATTCCTCAGGACGGTCGACCTGGCCGTAATGGGTCAAGTACATGGCTTGGGGCGCAAAGCTCAACATCCGCCGCACCGAAGCATGCAGGGCTGCGGGGTCGAACTGGGTCGGTGTGCTGATCGGCATGATCAAGGCGCCGTTCTCGCCCTTGAATTCGCCATAGCTGAGGCCGAAGGTGTCGCCGCTGAACCAACCGCGGCTTCTTGCGTCCCAGATGCAATGGTGGTGGCGGGCATGTCCTGGGGTGTCGATCAACAGCAGCGGCCGGTCGGCCAGCATCACCGTCATCGAGTCGGTACTGGCCTGTGCCCGCGATGCCGGAATCGCTTGCAACTGACCATAGGAGCGCTGCATTTCGGCCTCGCCGTAGAGGGCCATTGCGCCTTGATAAAGCGCGCTCGGGTCGAGCATATGGCGCAGCCCGCGTGGATGTACCAGCAGCCTGGCCTCGGGCAGGGACTGCATCAGCAGTCCGGCGCCGCCTGCATGGTCGAGGTGGACATGAGTCGGGATGACCCAATCGACCGCTGATCGTGGCAACTGCAATGCATCGAGTGCGGCCAGCAAGCGCGGTACCGCGTGGTTGGTGCCGGTGTCGATAAAGGCCGCCCGGCCATCTTCGACCAGCAGATAAGCGGCGTCAAAGCGAGGTCTTTGAAACCCGGTGTCGATCGCATAGACCCCTTGACCCAGCGCTTCGATGAAATCTTCCATTGATCTTCCTTAGAATCGAGGCCTCGTAGCGTAACGGAGGCCCGATGGCCGTACATGAAATTTTGAAGATGGGTGATGCGCGATTGCTTCGCACAGCCAAGCCAGTCACCGAATTCGGCACGCCGGCGATGCAGACCTTGATCGCCGATATGTTCGAGACGATGGAGGCCGCCAATGGCGCAGGACTGGCGGCGCCGCAAATTGGTGTTGATCTGCAACTGGTGATCTTTGGCTACCAGCGCAATGAGCGCTACCCCGAGGCGCCGCCGGTCCCGCTGACCGTGCTGATCAATCCACAGATCACGCCGCTGTCGGATGAACAGGTCGAAGGCTGGGAAGGCTGCCTGTCGGTGCCAGGCCTGCGCGGCATTGTCGAACGCTTTGCGCGGGTCCGTTACAGCGGCGTGGACGCCGAGGGCCGGCCGATCATGCGCGAGGTCGACGGTTTTCATGCCCGCGTCGTCCAACATGAATGCGATCATCTGGTCGGGACCCTCTATCCGATGCGGATGAAGGATTTCACCCGCTTCGGTTTTACCTCGGTGCTGTTTCCGGCGCAGGATCCGCTGCAGGACGATTGAGCTGAAATTTTTGCAGCTCAGTCAGCCTGCTGCTTGCTCCAAGCGTTGTATCTGCACTTCAGGAGTAAATCGGATGAATCTTGCTGTGTTGCATCGAACCATTGGCCGGGTTGCCTTGAGTTGGCTTTTTCTGCTGTTCGCGCTATGGCTGCAGCCTGCGCTGGCGCAGCCGAGCAATGCCGTCGATCCACCGACAAGGGCGGGCCGCGTTGTTGAAGTGATCGGAGACGCTTGGCTGTTCGATGCCGAGACCAAGGAATGGTTGAAACTCTTGCGCAACCAGACGGTGGCCGAGGGTGACCGTTTGCGCACTGACGACCGGGCGCGGGTGGCGCTGCGTATCGGTTCAACCAGTTTGTGGCTTGATGAGCGCAGCAATCTCGAGTTCAACCGGCTCGACGACAGCCAGGTACTGCTCAAACTCGACAAAGGCGATCTGGGGCTGCGTTTGCGCTCGCAGGAAGCTGTCAACGAGTTCAAGGTGCAGATGCGTGAGGGCCGGGTCAGCGCTGAAAGCCCGGGCCAATACCGGGTCGAGCAAATTGATCGGGGTAGCCTGGCTTATGTCTATCAAGGGCGCTTGCGTTTCGAATCCGGCCGTGCTGGCGATGTGCCGCCGGTCTGGTTGTCGGCCGGCGAGCAGGCCGAGTTCTGGTGGGCTGGAGGGCCGCGCACCGAGCGCCAGCGCTTGCAAAACGACAGCTTTGGTGACTGGATGCAGGCACAAAGCCGCCAGGAGGGCGATAACCTCGGCAGCAGCCAACGCTATGTATCGCCCGAGATGACCGGTGCCGAGGACCTGGACCGCTATGGCCAATGGTCCCAGTCGCCCGAGTATGGCACTGTCTGGATTCCTTCGCAGGTCGCATCGGACTGGGCCCCATATCGTGATGGTCGCTGGGTTTGGACCAATCAATGGGGCTGGAGCTGGGTCGATGCTTCACCCTGGGGCTTTGCACCGTTTCATTACGGCCGCTGGGTCAATTGGCAAGGGCGCTGGGCCTGGTCGCCGGGCAGCTATGTGGCCAGGCCGGTTTACGCGCCGGCTCTGGTGGCCTGGGGTGGCGGATCGGGCTTGACCATCGGCATCAGCATCGGCTCGCGCTCAACGCCGCCGCGCCAGGGATGGTATCCGCTGGCGCCGCGCGAAGTCTATATGCCAAGCTATCGGCATAGCCCGGCCTATGTCGAGCGCGTCAATATCGGGCATAAGCCCGAACTGGTGCAACGACCGCATCTGAACCGTGACTTCGGTGCGGCGATCAGCAGTCCGGGCGGGCAGGGGGGTGCCTTGCGTCCCGAAAACCGGCCCGAGCCTCAGACGGGGCCGGCCCGCATCGAGCAAGGCCTGCAGCAGCCCGCACAGCGGTCGGCGGTTGAAGCCCCGCGTGCAGCAGAATTGCCATGGCGCAGCGACAACCGGCGCGACCGTGACGCCCAGCGCCCGGTGCAGCAAGCTTTTCCGCAGGCTGCACCGTCGACTGAATTGCCGCGCTTGGTGCCGCAGGTGCAGCAGCCGCAGCAGCCGCAGTTGCAGCAAGTACAGCCACAGCGTCCGGCTGAGCCTCGCGTCGAAACCCTGCCCAGGGCTGTCGAACAGAACAATACTGAACGCGGCATTGAGCGGAATTTCCCGATCCGTGCTCCGGCTCAGGATCGGCCGATCGAGCAGCGTCAAATCGAGCGTCAGCCTGAGCGGGCACGGACGCTGGAGCAGCCGCAAGTGCGGCCGCAGCAGCCGCCAGCGCAGCGGAGCGAGGACAAGCAACGCAAACAGGATGCGCCGGCCAGAGGCGATAAGCGTGACAAGGAAGTCGAACGCTGAGACTCAGAGCAAGGGCTTGAGCCCTTGCCAGACCAGTTCCAGCATCAGGGGATGCGCCCGCGCCAGCGGGTGAATCCGGTCGGGCTGGAACCAGGCCTGTGCATCGGCCTGGTCGCCAATGCCTTTGAGCAAGAAGGGCACCAGCCTGGTTCTTTCTTCGCGGGCCACCTGTTCGAACATGGCGCTGAATTCGCGCTGGTAGCTGGCGCCGTAATTGGGTGGCACCTGCATGCCAAGCAGCAGCACCTTGGCGCCTGCTGACTTGGAGGCTTGCACCATCGCCTTCAAGTTGGCACGCGAGTTGGCCAGCGGCAGGCCGCGCAAGGCATCATTGCCGCCGAGTTCGATGATGACGACCGTTGGCCTGTACTGCTGCAGCAGCGCGGGCAGTCGTGCCAAGCCACCCGAAGTGGTGTCGCCGCTGATGCTGGCGTTCTGGACCTGCTGCGTCAATTTTTTCTCAGTCAATCGCTGCGCCAGCAAAGCCACCCAGCCCTGGCCACGGGCCAGACCATATTCGGCCGAAATGCTGTCACCAACGACCAGGATCAGTGGCGCCTTTGGGGCCGCAGCCATTGCAGGCAAGGCCCACAAGCTACAGTGGCAGGCAGTCAACAGGCAATCGCGCCTTCTCATCATCACAATCAGTCCATGTCAGCAAATCTTGTAGAAGTCGAAGGCATCAGCAAACAGGTGCAGGACGCCAGCGGCGAGCTGACCATTCTCCACGACATCAGCTTCAGCCTTGGTGCCAGCGAGTCGGTGGCCATCGTCGGAGCCTCGGGTTCCGGCAAGAGTACCCTGCTGGCGATCCTGGCCGGGCTCGATACGCCCAGCAGCGGCAAGGTCAGGCTGCGCGGTCAGGATTTGTTCGCGCTCGACGAGGATCAGCGCGCTGCCTTGCGCGGCGCCGAGATCGGCTTTGTGTTCCAGAGCTTTCAGCTGCTGCCCAATCTGAATGCGCTGGAGAACGTCATGCTGCCGCTCGAGTTGCGTGGTGAGCGCGAGGCGAAGGCGCTGGCCACGCAGATGCTCGGCCGCGTCGGACTGGCGCAGAGGCTGTTTCATTACCCGCGTGTGCTGTCGGGCGGCGAGCAGCAACGCGTGGCTTTGGCTCGCGCCTTTGTGCAAAAGCCTGCCTTGCTGCTGGCGGATGAGCCCACCGGCAGTCTCGACTTCGCTACCGGTGCGCAGGTGATGGCGCTGATGTTCGAGATGAACCAGGAAGCCGGCACGACGTTGGTGCTGGTCACCCATGATCAGGCGATTGCCGAGCGCTGCCAGCGCCAGTTGCGCATCGAGGCCGGATGCCTGGTTTGAACGCGCTCAACAATGAAAAAACCCGCTGAACCGAAAGGGTCGAGCGGGTTGGATTCAAGCGACCGCGCGGCGGCCGCCAGGTTGATCAGTTCGGCTGGCCTGCGAACTTGTAATCGGTCTTGGCCTTGCTCTTGAGTTGCTGCTGGAAGGCGCCGGTTTTTTGCTGGCCCAGGCGCTGCACGATCTGCGCCTTCACCTCGTCGAAACCCGGGAAAGTCGCTTCACGCAGGTCATCGAGCTTGATGATGTGGAAGCCGAATTGCGACTTGACCGGCTCGTCAGTCATTTCGCCCTTTTTCAGCTTGGCCAGCGCCTGGCTGAACTCGGGCACATAGCTGTTGCCGTTGGCCCAATCAAGGTCACCACCCTTGGCGGCACTGCCCGAGTCCTTGGAGTTCTGGGTCGCCAGATCCTCGAACTTGGCGCCTGCCTTGAGCTTGGCGATCAAGGCCTTGGCCTCGTCTTCCTTCTCGACCAGAATATGGCGAGCGCGGAATTCCTGGCCACTGCTCTGTGCCTTGAACTTCTCGTACTCGGCCTTGGCTTCGGCATCGGTGACCGGATTCTTCTTCGCGAAATCGGTGAACAATTCGCGAATCAGGATGCTCTGGCGCGCCAGTTCCATTTGCGCCTTGTAGTCGGCGCTGGCTGGAATGCCGCGTTTTTCAGCTTCCTGAAGAAAGATCTCGCGCAGCACTACTTCATCCTTGACCTGGGCTTCGAGCTCGGGGGTGCGTGGTTGCTGACCGCTCTTGGTGACCTGGTCGAGCAACAGGTCAGCACGTGCCTTGGGCACCGCCTTGCCGTTGACGGTGGCGATGTTCTGCGCGTTGGCTGACAGGGGCAGCAGCGCGGCCGAAAAGGCAGCGACAGTGGCTAGGAGCACAAACTTTTTCATCATGGACATGTTGGAGCTAGGTTGGAAGGCGGGGCCGCAGCGGCACCCGGCAAAGGGATTGGATTGCGGGAGTTGTTCAGGTTTCGTCGGGTGCACGAGCATCAATCGCCAATGCATGGATGCCGTTCTGCATCAACTCACCCATGGAATGATATACGAGCCGGTGGCGGGCGACCCGGTTAAGACCTGTAAAGCGATCGCTGACGATGTGCACGCTGTAATGCCCACCTTCCTTGGCGCCGGCATGGCCGGCATGCTGGTGGCTGTCGTCCTGCACGCTCAGGCTTTGCGGCACTAGCGTCTGCTGCAGCCGGGTTTCGATCGTGGCAATGCTCGGGCGCGCGCTCATGGCTTGGACGTCTCATCAGGCGCCACGTCGTTGTTCGGCATGTGGCGGCTCATGTAAAAACCCTGGGCCAGCGTGAACAGCAGGATCAGCCCGGTGGCACCGAAGACCTTGAAATTGGCCCAGGTCGAGGTCGAGTAATTGAAGGCCACATAGAGATTGAGCAAACCCATCGCGGCAAAGAACAGTACCCAGGCGCGGTTCAACTGCAACCAGGCGATGGCAGGCAACTTGAGCTCGGCGCCGAGCATGCTCTGGATCAGGTTCTTGCCGAAGAACGCCCGCGAAACCCAGAACACCAGGGCCATCGCCCAGTAAAGGCCGGTCGGCTTCCACTTGATGAAGGTCGCGTTGTGAAACCAGACCGTGGCGCCGCCCAGCACCACGACCAGTGCCAGACTGATCCAGAGCATCAGGTCGATCTTCTTGCCGCGCAGTTTCAGGACCATGGCCTGCGTCAGCGTCGCCAGCATCACCACCAGGGTAGCCAGCAATACCGGCGCCTCGGCCGAACCGACCACGCCGCCCGAGACCATGAAGCCGAAATGCTCGGAGGCAAAAGCGGCCGCCCAATCCTTGCTCGATTCAGCGTATTTGAAGGTGGCAAAGAACAGGATCAGCGGCAGGAAATCGAAAAAAATCTTCATGCGGCGGACCCATTGAAATCGATCGATGCCGAGTTGATGCAGAAACGCTCGCCGGTTGGCTCAGGCCCATCGGGAAATACATGACCCAGGTGCGAGCCGCAATTGTTGCAGCGAACTTCGACCCGCACCATGCCATGCTGGCGATCGACGACCCGGTCGATCACTTCGCTGTTGACCGGTGCAAAGTAGCTCGGCCAGCCACAACCGGCATCGAACTTGGTGTCGGCCTCGAACAGCGTGGTGCCGCAACCGATGCAGCGGTATTGACCCGGCACGAAATGGTCCCAGTACTTGCCGGTGAAGGCTCTCTCTGTGGCGGCATGGCGTGCCACCTGGTATTGCATCGGGTCGAGCTGGTCGCGCCATTCGGCATCGGTCTTTTCGACCGGGTAATGTTTGTCGGCTTGGTTGCTCATGATGAACAGGATATTTCGAGTGATTGGGCCCAGTCGGGCGGGATTTCGGCGTCGCTGGCGCGCGCCGGCAGATCGAAAGGATGTTGCAGAACTTTCAGCAGCCGCTCGGTCTCGCTGAAGTCGCCGGCCTGAGCCATGCGGATCGCTCCTTCAGCCAGATGGTTGCGCAGCACGACTGCCGGATTGACTGCGTTCATCCGCAGCGCCCGCTCGGCGTCGACGCTGTCCTCGGCCTGGCAGCGCACCAAGTAACGAGTCGCCCAGGCACCGAATAGCTCGCGGTCGATGAACAGGTCGAGCAGCCTTTCAGCGTCACCGTTCTGGGTCAATGCCGCCAGACGCCTGAAGCTGATGGTGAAATCGGCGCGCGAACTCGCCATCAGCTTGAGCCAGTCGTCGACCAGGTCTTTGTCACCTTCCCTCACCGTTGCGAGGCCCAGTTTGGCGCGCATGCGCTTCAGCATGGCCTCGGCAAAGATCGACTTGTAACCCTCCAGGACGGCCAGCAAATCTTCGCCCGCAGCTTCGGCAGGCTTGTCGATCAAGGGCAGCAAGGCCTGCGCCAGCGCATGCAGGTTCCAGAAGCCAATGTTCGGCTGGCGCGCATAGGCATAGCGGCCCTGATCATCGGAATGGTTGCAGATATGGCCGGGGTCGAATCCGTCCATGAAGCCAAAAGGCCCGTAGTCCAGCGTCAGCCCCAGCATCGACATATTGTCGGTATTCATTACGCCATGGCAAAAACCGACCGCCTGCCAATCGGCCATCAGCGTGGCAGTCTGGCGTGTGACGCGTTCGAGCAGGGCGGCATAGGGGTCGGCCGCATCCAGGCATTCAGGCGCATGGTGGCTGATGAAGAAATCAGCCAGCTGACGCAATGCCTGATGCTGGCCGGTATGGGCGAAATGCTCGAAATGGCCGAAGCGGATGAAGCTCGGCGCGACGCGGGTCACGACCGCCGCAGTTTCGGGAGTTTCGCGCCAGACCGGCAGGCTGGAGCCGGTGATGCACAAGGCTCGGGTCGTCGGGATGCCCAAGGCCGCAAAAGCCTCCGAGCAGAGAAATTCGCGGATCGATGAGCGCAGCACCGCACGGCCGTCGCCCCGGCGCGAATAGGGTGTACGGCCAGCGCCTTTGAGCTGCAATTCCATCGGCCCGGCAGCGGTTTCGATCTCGCCCAGCAGCAAGGCGCGGCCATCGCCGAGCTGACCTGCCCAGACGCCGAACTGGTGACCGCTGTAGACGCTGGCCAGCGGGCTGCTGCCGGGCCAGGCGGAATTGCCGCTCAGAACATTCAGCGAATCCCAATCCTGGTGTTGCCACCAGTCGGCAGGCCAGCCGAGCAGCGCTGCGCAGTCGGGGCTTCGGGCCACCCAGTGAGGGACGGGCATGCCGCTGGCCGGCAAGGCGGTGAAAAACGGCGCGCCGAGGCCGGCGAAACGGTTCACCCAGGCGCTGGCGCGAGTCGGCATGGGTCGAGCGATGCTGTCAGGGGCGTTCATTCGGCTAGTGTAGTCAGCCCCTGTCTCCTCTGCTGCGTTGGGGTGAAGCGTTCAGAAGCCGAGCTTGCGTGATGGCTCGGGCCAGCCCTTCGGCTTGGCAAGGCCGGTCACTTTGGTAGATTTCCATGAAAGCGGTTTCATAAGTCCTGGCTGGAGTGAATACCCTGGTGTAACTTTGGGGACTATTTTGACCTTGAACACTCGATTAGACTGGGCAAGTTGATTCTCGGCAGTACCCCTCCAAGGAGACAGAAGATGGCATTGATGGGCCAAATGATGGCAGGTTCGCTCTTGATCTCATCGTTGATCAAGCATGCGGCAAGGCATGCGGCAGAGACGGAAATCGTCAGCAAGCGGGTCGAAGGGGATCTGCATCGTTATACCTGGCGCGACGCTGAACTGCGCTCGCGCAAGGTCGCGCAGGCATTGGCCGGGCTTGGCTGCCAGGCGGGCGACCGCGTTGCCACCTTGGCCTGGAATGGTTACCGGCATCTGGAAATCTATTACGGCAGCTCCGGCTCCGAACTGGTCTGCCATACGATCAACCCGCGCCTGTTCCCTGAGCAGATCGCCTGGATTGCCAATGATGCGCAAGACTTGGTGCTGTGCTTCGATCTCAACTTCCTGCCGCTGATCGAGAAACTCGCGGCCCAGATGTCATCGGTCAAACATTTTGTGTTGATGACTGACCGCGCGCACATGCCAGCGCAGACCGGCATCAACGAACTTCTTTGCTACGAGGAGTTGGTTGAAGCGGAAAACGGTGATTACGACTGGCCTGAGTTCGACGAGAACACTGCCTCGAGCATCTGCTACACCTCGGGCACGACCGGGCATCCGAAAGGTGCTGTCTACAGCCATCGTTCCAGCGTCCTGCATGCCTATGGTTCGGCCTTGCCCGATGCGATGGGTTGTTCGGCGCTCGACGTGATCCTGCCGGTTGTGCCGATGTTCCATGTCAATGCCTGGGGCCTGCCTTACAGCTGTGCGCTGGTCGGTTGCAAGCTGGTGATGCCCGGCCCGCATATGGACGGCAAATCGCTGTTCGAGTTGTTCGAGAACGAGGGCGTGACTTTCAGTGCCGGCGTGCCAACAGTCTGGCTTGGCTTGCTGACTTATATGAAAGCCAATCAGCTGAAGTTCAGCAGTTTCAAGCGCACGGTCATCGGCGGCGCGGCCTGCCCGCCGGCGATGATGCGCACGCTGGAGGATGACTTCGGCGTCGAGGTCATTCATGCCTGGGGCATGACCGAAATGTCACCGCTTGGCACCTTGTCGAAGTTGACCGCAAGGCAAATGAGCCTGCCGACCGAAGCGCAGCGCCGACTGCTGGAAAAGCAGGGCAAGGTGATCTACGGCGTCGACATGGCGGTCAGCGACGACGAGGGCAATGAGTTGCCATGGGACGGCGTCAGCTCCGGCAATCTGCTGGTGCGCGGCCCCTGGGTGATCAAGAGCTACTTCGGCCAGACCGGGTCGCCGCTGGTCAGCCTGAACGGCCAGCCGGGCTGGTTTCCGACCGGGGATGTCGCCACCATCGACAGTTATGGTTTCATGCAGATCACCGACCGCAGCAAAGACGTGATCAAGTCTGGCGGCGAATGGATCAGTTCGATCGAACTCGAGAATATCGCCATGGCCCACCCGGCGGTGTTCGAAGCGGCAGTGATCGCCTGCGCGCATCCGAAATGGGACGAACGTCCGCTGCTGGTAGTGATCAAAAAGCCCGACGCTGAACTCAGCCGCGAACAGTTGCTGGAGTTCTTTGAGGGCCAGATCCCGAAGTGGCAGATCCCGGACGATGTGGTTTTCGTGACGGAAATCCCACATACAGCGACCGGCAAGATCCAGAAGCTCAAGCTGCGTGACCAGTTCAGGACCTACCGATTGCCTGGCTTGCCCACAGTTTGAGCGAATTTTTGGTTCCGTCCTCGGGTAAGTCCCCGAGCCGGGCCGCCCCTGTTTGAATTACCGTTCGGATTGCATAGATATTTTCCTTACTCCCCTCAAAAACCAGTTGGAGACGACGATGAACAGCAACAAGAAACCCACCTTGATGGCCCTGGCCGCAGCCTTGAGCTTGTGTGCCGGCGCCGCCTTCGCCCAGAAGGGCGAAACGGTCAAAATCGCCCTCATCGACCCGCTGTCGGGTCTGCTCGGGCCTGTGGGCCAGAACCAGGTGAAGAGCTTCCAGTTCATGCAGGAAAAGTTCAACAAGAGCAATCCGGCCGGAGTTAAGTTTGAACTGGTCGTCTTCGACAACAAGCTCAGCCCGGCTGAGACGCTGAACGCCTTCAAATCCGCCCTCGACCAAGGCATACGCTATGTGAGCCAGGGTGATAGTTCAGGCGTCGCCGCCGCCTTGCTGGATGCAGTCAACAAGCACAACGAGCGCAACCCCGGCAAGGAAGTCGTTTACCTGAACCATTCGGCTGTCGACCCTGATCTGACCAACAGCAAATGCAGCTATTGGCATTTCCGCTTCGATGCCGATACCTCGATGAAGATGGAGGCGATGACCACCTTCATGAAGGACCAGGCCGACATCAAGAAGGTTTATTTGCTGAACCAGAATTACGCCCATGGACATCAGGTAGCCAAATATGCCAAGGACCTGCTGAGCCAGAAACGGCCTGACATCAAGATAGTCGGCGAGGAATTGCACCCGATCGCTCAGGTGCGCGATTTCGCACCCTATGTGGCCAAGATCAAGGCCAGTGGCGCCGATACGGTGATCACCGGCAACTGGGGTTCGGATCTGGGCTTGCTGATCAAGGCGGCCAACGAGGCCGGCTATAACGGCAAGTTCTTCACCTACTACACCAGCACCTCGGGCACGCCAACGGCGATTGGTGCGAGTGGGGCCGGTCGCGTCTACCAGATCGGCTATGGCCACTACAACATGGGCGGCCAGATGGATGTCTGGAGCAATGAGTACAAGGCCAAGTTCAAGGACGACTTCTACACCGACAGCATCATCCACATCTACACCATGCTGAGCCAGGCGATGGCCAATGCCAAGTCGACCGACCCGCTCAAGGTGGCGGCGGCGCTGGAAGGTTTGTCAGTCAAGAGCTTCAATGGCGAAGTGCAGATGCGCAAGGCTGACCATCAGTTGCAGCAAACGCTGTACATGGCCGTCTGGGAAAAGGCCAGCAAGAAGTATCCCTACAGCCCGGAGAACACCGGCTATACCCTGGCTCCGGTCAAGACCTATGAGCCGTATATCTCGAGCACGCCGACATCCTGCGATATGAAGCGTCCCTGAATGCCGGCAAGCCTTGCGTTGACCTCACCAGCGGTGCAAGCCGGACGCAAGTTCGGCCTGACCGGCTGGCGTGGGCGCAGACGTGGGTGGATATGAGCGTTTGACGGCGCAATTCGCCACGGCCGCATCCGCGCTGACCGGGTTTTTACCTGAGTAGTTTTTTCGAGCGTAAGTGGACCAAATCTTCATCAATGTCCTGAACGGACTGTCCTCGGGTTTGCTGTTGTTCATGCTCAGTTCGGGCCTGACCTTGATTTTCAGCATGATGGGTGTGCTGAATTTCGCCCACGCGAGCTTTTACATGCTGGGGGCGTTTGTCGCTTACAGCCTGGTCGGTGTGATCGGCTTCTGGCCTTCGCTGCTCGCTGCGCCCTTGCTGGTCGGCTTGTTCGGCGCGGGCTTCGAGCGGTTCGCCCTGCGTCGTGTCCATAAGTTCGGGCATGTGCCCGAATTGCTGATCACCTTCGGCATCTCCTATGTGGTGCTCGAATTGGTACAACTGACCTGGGGTCGCATTGCCGTCCCATTTGTGCCGCCACCATCGCTGCAGGGCAGCGCCTTCACGATCATGCAGCATCCCTTGCAAGGTCTGCTGTTCGCCTGGGGCGGCAAGCCGCCTGGCCTGTGCGACATTGCGGCCTGCTCGACCTTTCCGATCACCCGTTTGTTCATGATGGGTGTGGCGCTGCTGATGCTGCTGGCACTCTGGTTGCTGCTGACCCGTACCCGCATCGGTTTGGTGATCCAGGCCTCGCTGACTCATCCCGAGATGGTCGAAGCCCTGGGGCATAACGTCCCGGCGGTGCTGATGCTGGTCTTCGGCAGCGGTTGCGCGCTGGCGGCGCTGGCTGGCGTGATCGGCGGTTTCACCTTTGTGACCGAGCCTTCGATGGCTGTCGTCGTTGGTCCCATCATCTTCGTCGTCGTGGTCGTCGGTGGCATCGGTTCCCTGTCGGGCGCATTTGCCGGGTCGATCCTGATCGGCCTGCTGCAAACGCTGCCGCTGACGGTTGATGTCTCGCTGGCCTCGGTGCTCAACGATTTCGGCTGGGCAGTCGGGCCGAAAACCCCGCTGTATCCGATCCTGCGCCTGCGTCTGCCTGAGGTGGCGCCAACCTTGCCCTATCTGCTGATGGTGTTGATCCTGATTTTCAGACCCAAGGGTCTGCTTGGCACGAGGGAGGACTGAGATGTCCTTCACCCGAACGCCGCATGCCGGCCCGAATTTTCATTTCAAACCCTATAACGTCGGTCGCTGGCTGATCTGGGGCTTTTTCGCGCTCGCGCTGCTGGTCGCACCCGTGATCTGGACCAGCGGCTTGGCGCAAACGATGCTGACCCAGATCGGCATCGCGATCATCGCCTGCCTGGCCTACAACATCCTGCTGGGCCAGGGTGGCATGCTCAGCTTTGGACATTCGGCTTACAGCGGTCTGGGCAGTTTCCTGGCGATCCATAGCTTGAATCTGGCCAGCAGCGGCAGCTGGAATATTCCGGTCAGCCTGGTGCCTTTGACCGGTGGTCTGGCCGGACTCGGGTTCGCAATTTTGCTCGGCTATGTCTCGACCAAGAAAGCCGGAACGCCGTTCGCGATGATCACCTTGGGTATTGGCGAGCTGATCTGGTCGATGTCGCTGATGCTGCCCGAGTTTTCGGGCGGAGAGGGCGGCGTGTCGGGCAATCGGGTGTTCGGAAAAGCCGTGATGGGCATCACTTTCGGCCCGCAGATCCAGGTCTATTACCTCGTCGCCATCTACTGCTTCATCTGCACCGCGCTGATGTTCGCGCTGACTCGCACGCCGCTCGGGCGCATGCTCAACGCTGTGCGCGATAACCCGGAGCGGGTCGAATTCATCGGCTACGACACGCATTCGGTGCGCTATATGGCCTTCATGCTGTCGGGCCTGTTCTCAGGTATTGCCGGCGGACTGGCGGCATTGAATTTCGAGATGGTCACGGCGGAAGTCGTCGGCGCGGCGCGCTCGGGGGCCTACCTGCTGTTCACCTTTCTCGGCGGGGCCACGTTCTTTTTCGGACCGATCCTCGGCGCGATCTTGATGGTTGTCGCCCTGGTGCTTTTTTCCGAGTTGACCAAGGCCTGGCTGCTTTATCTGGGCTTGATTTTTCTCTTCATGGTGATGTACGCGCCGGGCGGCCTGGCCAGTCTGATCATGATGAATCTGCGCGTGGCGGCATTCGGGAAATTGCGCCGGCTCTGGGCTTCCTATCTGGCGCTTGCGGGCACCGCGTTGACCATGCTCGCCGGTGGCGGCGCGTTGGTCGAGATGATCTATCACACCCAGCTCAACGAGGCACTGGGGCCTGAGTTGCAGTTCATCGGCGTGACTTTGAACAGCCAGGGAATCGATGCCTGGTTCGGCGCCAGCTTTTTGCTGCTGGTTGGCATCGGCTTGTTTGAAGTTGCCCGAAGGCAGTTCAGTTTTGAATGGGACGAGACGCAGGAAGAAATCGAAAAAGAAATCAAACGCAGGGAACTGCTATGAGCCAGAGTGAATTTGCACTCGAACTGCTCGACCTGCGCAAGAGTTTCGGCAAGAGTGAAATCATCCGCGGCACGCAACTGCAGGTCCGCCGCGGCGAGCGGGTGGCGATCATCGGCCCCAATGGCGCCGGCAAATCGACCTTGTTCAATTTGATCAGTGGCCGCTTTGCGCCGAGCAGCGGCGAGATCCGCCTGCATGGCAAGCGCATCGACGGCCGCAAGCCTTACGAGATCAACCGCCTGGGCTTGTCGCGCAGTTTCCAGGTCTCGAACCTGTTCACGCGCTTGTCGGTGTTCGAGAACATCCGCTGCGCCTTGCTCTGGAGCATGGGTTACCGCTATGCCTTCTGGAAGTTCCTGGCCGGGCTTGACGACGCCAACGACCGTACCGACGAATTGCTCGAATTGCTCAAGTTGGACAAGCGCCGCGATGTGCTAGCCATGAACCTGACTCATGCCGAGGCCAGGGTGCTTGAAATCGGCATCACCATCGCCGGCGGTGCCGATGTGATCCTGCTCGACGAGCCGACCGCCGGCATGAGCAAGAGTGAAACCAAGCGCTTCATCCAGTTGATCCGCGATGTGACCGTGGACAAGACCTTGCTGACCGTTGAACATGACATGGGCGTCGTGTTCGGTCTGGCCGACAAGATCGCCGTGCTGGTTTATGGCGAGATCATCGCCTTCGATGTGCCCGAGGCGGTGCGCGCCGATCCGCGGGTACAGGAAGCCTATCTCGGCTCGGTACTGGCCGAAGCGCAAGTTGCAGGAAGCCAGGCATGAACGCAGCGCGCGATCTCAAACTCGACAATGTCCACGCCTTCTACGGCAAGAGCCATGTGCTGCATGGTGTGACGATGCAGGTCAAGGCGGGCGAAATCGTCTGCCTGCTGGGCCGCAATGGCTCGGGCCGCTCGACCACCGTCAAGACCATCATGGGGCAGGTCGACGGGCAGGGCAGCATCACCTTCGGCGAGCAGCAATTGCTGGGTCGCAAAGCCTATGAAATCGCCCATCTGGGCCTGGGCTATGTGCCCGAGAACCGCGACATCTTTCCGCAGTTGACCGTGCAGCAGAACCTGCTGCTGGGGCAGAAATCAGGGGCCAAAAATCCGCGCTGGAGTTTTGACGATATGTATGAGCTTTTCCCGCGGTTGAAGGAACGCCAGCATGTCGAGGCCGGTGTGCTCTCGGGCGGCGAGCAGCAGATGCTGACCTTGTGCCGCACCTTGATGGGCGACCCGGACCTGATCATGATTGACGAACCAACCGAAGGCCTGGCGCCGAAGATCGTTGAACTGGTTGCCGGCTATCTGACCCGGCTCAAGCAACGCGGCATCGCCGTGCTGCTGGTCGAACAAAAGCTAGCAATCGCGCTGGAAATCTCCGAACGCTGCTATGTGATGGGCCATGGCCGCATCGTCTTCGAAGGCACGCCCGCCGATCTGCGCGCCAACAGCTATATCCGCAAGGAATGGCTCGAGGTTTGAATTGCGTAGCCCGACATGGAGGCCGCAGGCCGGAATGCGGGAGATCCAAACTGGGGTCAGAGTCGACCCAAACTGGGGTCAGAGTCGATTTTTTCTTCGACTTCAAGCGGCTGCTCAGCCGATAAATCCACTCTGACCCGATTTAAAGGACCCCATTTAAGGGGATCAAGCGCGACGCAGGCCCAGCCACATCACCATGCTGACCACCATCAACCCGCCGACCACCTGCAGCGGCGCGATGGTCTGGCCCAGGATGGCCCAGGCCAGTACCAGGGCGAAGATCGGCTCGATATTCATGATCGCCGAGTTGGCCACAACGCCCAGCCGTGGCAGTATGGTGAACATCACCGTGAAAGCGGTGCCATAGAGCAAGGTCAGCGCTCCCAGCCCCCACCAACCCGCCGCTGCATCGGGTAACTGTGGGCCGCCCTGCCAAGCCATGCTGATCAGGGCGATGGTGCTCACGCCGACCATGGTGGTGAAGGTGCGCAGGCGGCCGTCCAGGTCGCCGGCCTCATGTTGGGTGAGCACCAGCACCATGCCGAAAGTGGCTGCCGCCGTCAGCGCAAAGCCCACGCCAGTGCCGATCTGCGCCCAATGTCCGGCGGCGCCAAGGCCCGACGATGCGCCCAGCACATCCAGCGCCAACGCCAGGCCCAGCAGCATCACAGGCATCGCGCGCAGCAAATGGGGTGCAGGTCTGTGGCCATAGAACAATCGGGCCCATAGCGCCGTCCACAGCGGGTAGGTGTTGAAGGCCAGCAGCGCCAGCGCTACCGGCAGCCTCGCCACCGCCGAATAAAGGCACAAGCTCTGCACGCCCAGCAAGGCGGCAATGGCCAGCAGGGCGCGCCGGTGACGGAGGGTCAGCTTCAGCGGGATTGGCGGCTGCAACAGCAATAGCAAGCCGACCACGAGGGCCGTGACGCTGCTGCGAAAGCTCACCGCCGTGGCCACATCCACGCCATGGTTGAAGGCCAACCGCGCGGCCACATGGTTGGCCCCCATCATCAGGGCGACCAGCAGCAAGGTGGCAAAGGCGGCGGCTGATAGGGTGGTGGGGGAGCGTTGGGTCATGCCTGATTGTCGTCGCTGGCCAAAGGCTCGTTGCCTTCACACCTCAGTCAATGCCGTCCTGGTCTGCCCTAGGCTGGTTTCAGACGGGCTCGACCGGCCGGCGCGCCAACAAATCGCCCGAGATGGCTTCATAGGCCGCAGCCACACGCAGCAGCGCAGCATCGCCTTGCGGCGGGCCGATCAGTTGCAAGCCCGCAGGCCAGCAACCATTGGCGTGGAATCCAGCTGGCAAGCTGATTGCCGGCAGACCGGCGAAGGTGGCGTAAAGCGTTGATTCCATCCAGCGGTGGTAGGTATCCATCTTGCGGCCGGCGATGGCCTGTGGCCAGCGTTGGTCCAGGGCAAAAGGCCAGACCTGAGTGACCGGCAGCGCCAGTACGTCGAAACGCTCGAACAGCCCCAGCAGATGGGCGTGAAAAGCAGTGCGCAACTCGCTCGCCTGCATGAATTCGGTGAAGCCCAGATCCTGTGCGCTGTCGTATTCCCACAGCGCCTCCGGCTTGATCTGCGCCCGGGTGGCGCCGGGTCTCGCCAGCAGCCCGGCGACCTTGGGTGCCACCAGCGCACGGCGCCAGACCAGCCAGGCAGACCATAGCCGCTCGGCATCGAATCCCAATTGGGTCGGCTCGACCTGCGCGCCCTCGGCGGCGCAGCGCCGCAGCGCGCTTTCCAGTACCGGCATCAAACCATCTTCCATGGCTAGATGGCCGCCGAGGTCGCCCAGCCAGCCGATGCGCAGGCCGCGCAAAGCTCCTTGCTCGCCTTCGGGTAGAAAGCTTTGCGGTCCCTGGGCAATCGACAAGGGTGCATGCGGATCACGGCCAGCTTGGGTGCCGAGCAGCAGCGCCAGATCGCGCACGTTGCGCGCCAGCGGCCCTTCGGTGCCGAGTTGCGCGACCCAGGTATCGGCAACTGGCCAGGCCGGCACCCGGCCCTGGCTGGGCCGCATGCCGAAGACATGGCCCCAGGCCGCAGGATTGCGCAGCGAGCCCATGAAGTCAGATCCATCCGCCACCGGCAGCAGCCGGTGCGCCAGCGCCACTGCCGCGCCGCCGCTGCTGCCGCCGGCGCTGACCGATTGGTCCCAGGCATTGGCGGTGGCACCGAACAAGCGATTGAAGGTATGCGAGCCCAGCGCCAGTTCCGGCACATTGGTCTTGCCGATCACGATGCAGCCGGCCGCCTTCATGCGCGCAGCGCTCATGCTGTCCTGTGTGGGCATCACATCCTTGAGCAAGGGGCTGCCGATGGTGCTGGGGAAACCCAGGGCATGGCCAGTGTCCTTGATCGCCTGCGGCAGGCCATGCATCCAACCGCGCGATCGGCCCTGCGCCAACTCGGCGTCACAAGCATCGGACTGGCGCAGCAATTGCTCGTCGGGAGCGAGATTGACGATCGCGTTGAGTGCGGGATTCAGGCGGTGGATGCGCGCCAGATAGCCAAGCATCACCTCGCGGCAGGAAATGCGGCGGGCGTGGATCTCGGCCGAAAGCTGGTGGGCATCGAGGTCGGTCAAGTTTGAGGCATGCATCTTTGCGTTCCGTAAGGCTGTGGGTCGCCAGTTCTAGTCATTCTGGCGATTCGCGTGAGCTGCGAGCATCGCATGAAGAACAGCCTGGGGTCAGAGTCGCTTTTTCTCGATCAAGCTTCCAGCGGCTCCGCCGAATAAATTACTCTGACCCCATTTTCCTAGAAAGGGTTTCAGTAAAGCGCACCCTCGTCCAGCGACAGCAAAGGGAATGCACTCAAAGCACCAGCCGGCCCGGTGGGCTGGACAGCACGCAGGTGGGCTCCATTGAGCTCGTCCAAGCGGGTCACGCCGAGCAGGCCCAGGCAGATCCTGACTTCGAGCTCAAGCAGTTCCAGCATGCGCAGGAGGCCATCGGCGCCATCGGCGGCCAAGCCCAGGCATTGCATGCGGCCCAGTCCGACGATGTCCGCGCCCAGGGCAATCGCCTTGACGATGTCGCTGCCCCGATTGAATCCACCGTCGACGATGACCTTGGCCCGGCCTGCAACCGCAGCAACGATTTCCGGCAGAACTTCCATCGAGCCCAGCCCATGGTCAAGTTGACGGCCACCATGATTCGACACATAGACCATGTCGATGCCATGCTCAACAGCCATCAGGGCATCTTCGGCCGTGGCAATGCCCTTGAGGATCAGCGGAATGCTGTGTTTTGCGCGGATCCGCTCAATGTCCTTCCAGCTGAACTGCGCCAGAAACTCCCGGCCAGGTACTACCGCGCGGCGGATGTTACGTTTGGCAATATCGCGTTCGCGCCGGCTGTAAAGCGCCATGTCGACCGTAAAGCAAAAGGCTTGATTGCCGGTCTCGATCGCTTCGGCCATGATCTCGTCGATCCAGGCTGCATCGCCATAGACATAAAGCTGAAAAATCCGCAGCGCATCGGGCACGGCTTTGGCCAGTGCCGTCATGCCTGGTTCGCACACCGAACTGAGCATATGGGCGATGCCAAACTGCTCACAGGCCCTGGCCGAACTGACCGCCGCATCGGGCGAGAACAGTTCCAGGCTTCCAACGGGTGCCATCAGCAGCGGCAGCCGCAGTTTGCGGCCCAGAAAACTCAGCGATGAGTCAATCCGGCTGACATCACGCAAGACCCTGGGTCGAAAGGCAAGCGAATCCAGCGCCAGGCGATTGCGCCTGAGGGTGGTTTCGGTTTCGGTAGCGCCGACGATGTAGTCCCAGTCGTCTTGATTGAGCTTTTGACGGGCCTTTTTAACCAGCTCATGCAGGGTCAGGAAAGGAGAGGCATTGGGCAAGGCGGTCATAGGCAGACAGTCATGTGGGCAGGGAAGGTAGCGCACTCTAGGTCGGGCCGGGGTTATCGTCAATGCGCGTCAATGCGGCAAGCAGTTTCAAGCTGATTGCCTAGAATGCGGCAGGCGCGACCGGATTGACCGAATTTCGCGCGGCCAGGACAAGGAGATTTCCGACGATGCATGCCACCGACAAGGCTTATTCCAGTTTGCAAGTCAACCCGCAGATCATTCGCGAGCTGGCGCCGACGGGCGTGCTCAGGGCTGGCCTGAATCTGAGCAATTCCCTGCTCAACAATGGCAGAACGGCATCTGGTGAGCCGACCGGTGTGGCGCCTGACATGGCACGCGCGATTGCTGATCACCTGGGGGTCGGCTTGGCCTTGGTCTCGTTTCCCTCGCCCGGTGTGTTGGCTGATGCTGCGGAGAGCAATGTCTGGGACATCGGCTTGATTGGAGCGGAACCGGCCCGCGCCGAAAAAATATCATTCAGCGCCGCCTATGTGGAAATCGAGGCCACCTACCTCGTCCCGGAAAATTCACCCCTCACCGATGTCAAGGACGTTGATCGGCCCGGCGTTCGAATTGCTGTCTCGCAGAGGACGGCCTATGACCTCTGGCTGGTCCGAAATATCCAGCATGCGAAGCTTGTTCATGCGCAAGGCTTTGATGCCACCTTCGAGGTCTTTGTTCGCGATGGCCTGGATGCCATGGCGAGCCTTCGTCCGCTCTTGCTGGCCGATGTGCAGAAGCTGCCGGGTTCACGCATTCTGGCGGGGCAGTTCACCGCCATCCAGCAATCGATCGGCACGCATAAATCACATTCAGCCGGTGCTGCGTTTCTGCGCGCCTTTGTGGAAGAAGCCAAAAGGTCGGGCCTGGTTGCGCAGTTGATTCAACGCCACCAAGTCGAAGGCCTGTCGGTCGCACCGCTTTACCCTGTCGAAGCCGAAAGCTGAAACTTCGCCCATCCCGATTCGATCAACCTTTGAAGGAAACACCATGCCCAAGGCTTACTGGATCAGCGCTTATCAATCCATCAGCGATACCGATGCGCTGGCTGCCTACGCAAAACTGGCCGGCCCCTCGCTGTCCGCCGCCGGTGGCCGTTTTCTCGCTCGCGGCCTGCCGGCTGCGGTGAAGGAGGCGGGCATTCAGCAACGCACCGTGCTGATTGAATTTGACAGCGTCGAAGCCGCGCTCGCCGCCTATGACAGCCCGGGCTACAAGCTGGCCTTGGTGGCACTTGGACCGAATGCGGTGGTGCGCGATATGCGCATCATCGAAGGCGTCTGAGCGATCCCGCCCCTTAGTCGATCAGCCTGGTGGTCAGAGTCGATTGCTTCCCCGGACATGGCACAGCGCTGGCCCGGGTTGATGCTAGCTGACACCATTTCCGCAATCGGCTCTCGGGCGCTTGACACCCCCGCCTACAAGAGGATCCTCGAATTGCGTCGAGAACGAATTGTCCATCGGCTTGGCCTGTTCAGTACCGGCTGACGGCCAAGACAGGCTGAGCCACAGGACTTCATCAGGCGAGATGCGAGAACTTTTCGAAAAATCATCAAGGGCTTTGCCCATCCGCTTTGGATGCGTAAAACAACATAATTCCCACACATTCAGCGCTCAAGATCCGTCTGTTTTCAGTAGATTTTCGGAGCGCTCATGTATTCCCATCGCAAGGACCCATATTTAATCAGCAAGAGGGGTAGTCTGAAATTAATTGCGGGGGGATTTCTCTCCACATCTGCAGTTCTTGTAGCTTGTGGCGGCGGTTCTAGCAGTTCTGAAACTTCAACCGCGTCAGACCCGGCGTCTTACAACACGCTGTGGATTCCTCCAATTTTGCAAGGGCTTACATCGGCGGGCGTTACTACCTATGAACTCACGTTGGCCGCCTCGTCGGTTCAATATCAGTCAGGAGCCAAGACAGCGACCTACGGATATAACGGCAACAGCTTCTGGGGCCCTACCTTGGTCATGAAAAAGGGTACCCAGGCCCGTATGCAGGTCAAGAATTCTCTAACTGAAGACACCACGACCCACTGGCATGGAATGCTGGTCCCTGGCCCAGTGGATGGTGGCCCACATCAGATCGTGGCGGCAGGTACAAGCTGGCTAACCGACGCATTCACTGTCAGGAATAATGCAGCCACCTACTGGTACCACCCGCATCTGCACCAGCTGACCCAAAAGCAACTTACCCTGGGTGCTGGCGGTTTCATCATTGTTCAGGATGATGCGGAAGCGGCATTGAATTTGCCTAGAACCTACGGCACAGACGATATTCCGCTCATTCTTACAAGCCGACGTTTCACCACGAACAATGGCTTAGCAAACCAGTTTCAGTACGCGCTCACTGCCTACGGCGACTACATGTTGACCAATGGCGTCATGGATGCACAGGTCACCTTGCCCAAGCAGTTCGTACGCCTGCGTATTCTGAACGGCGAGATCGAGCGCGATTACAACCTCGGATTCGGTGATGGACGAACCTTCTATGTCATTGGCAATGATGGCGGGCTTCTCGGTGCCCCAGTCGCCGTGACCCGGTTGGTGATGGCCCCATGTGAGCGCTACGAAATTTTGCTTGACCTCAGCGGAGATGCCGTTGGAAACACCCTCGACCTGAAATCCTATAACGGCGCTGATGCGGGCTTGAGTTTTGGCTTTGCTGGCCTGGAAAATGCGACTGGCGGCGAGTTTGGCAGTCTGTTGAACTACAAGACTTTCAACATTTTGCATATCAAGGTTGCAGCGGCCACAGTCAACGCAGTGACTGCCTTGCCAACGGCCTTGGTCAGCAACAACTTCCCTGCGGCCGCGGCCGCCTCTCAATCGCGTACGCTTGCCATCACTGCAACCGGCCCCGGTGCACCGTTCACATTCAACAACGTCGGATTCAGCATGAGCACCATCAATCAGATGGTTTCATTGGGCGCGACGGAGTCATGGACGGTCAGTGGTGGAAACATTTTTGGTCATTCGTTTCACATCCATGGCGTTCAGTTCAAGATCAGTTCTCGCAATGGCAGCAGCAATGCAGTCAAAGCGTATGAAAGTGGCTGGAAGGACACCTTCTATGTGCCGATCAACGAGACAGTGACCTTCGTTGCAAAATTCGATGAAGCCGCAGGTTCTGCCTATCCCTATATGTACCACTGTCACATGGTTAATCATGAAGACGCAGGATTGATGGGTCAGTTCTTGGTGCAGTAAGCGATGCCTGCAATGCGCCATTTTGGAGGGCTGACCGCGCTGGTTTTGATGGGGCTGGCCGGGTGCATTGAATTCGGCAAACTGTCCTGGGCGCCGACGATCAGTTCGGCAAGGCCTGGAAATGCCAGTGCTACCGTTGCGTTCGTCGCCCCGGTGCACGCCGGGCGGTCCGCCATATCCACCTATGTCGTTGACTGCAATGCTGCTGGGGAAGCCCGGAGTGCAAGGGGCGAGGTCAGCCCTTTGAAGGTTTCTGGGCTGACGAATGGCGTCGAATATGGCTGCGTCGTCAGTGCGAGCAATGCCGCTGGCACAAGTGAAAAATCGAACCCTGTTTCGGTAACACCCCAGCCCGATGCTGCCAATTCGCTTGCAGATGGTTATCGTAAGGCCGCGTGGAGAACCGGCATGTCCATCACCTTTCCCAGCGAATGCAGCATGACGGTCTGGCCCAGCTCTCGACCCGGCCACGCGGTCGATGCCTATTACCTGACGCCAATCTCAAGCGGCAAGAAGCAGGGGGCAGACATAGGAACCCGCTTGACCAAGGTCAGTTCCATAGCGTTGCAGGTCACGCCTTTTCAGGGCCAGGGCGCACAAGCGCCGATGCAGTTCAATATCTGCCCCAGCAAGGCTTCGGTGCCCACTGCAGTAAACGCCGGTGCCATTGGCGTCATGATTTCTGGTTCTGTTCTATTCGGCGCCGCAGAGATTGAGGGCCACCGGGCCACCACGCTGAAGGACAACACTTCCTACTCATTCAAGACCCGCGAAGGGGTAGCCATCACGGCAAGCTTCATTGATCGTTGCAATGGACATCCAACCCCGACCAACGCGGGCAACAGTTACCACTATCACGGGTTGTCTGAATGCGTAACTTCCGCGGTTGATCACGGTAACGGCCCCTCGCATCTGATGGGTGTGGCGCTTGACGGTTTCCCGATCTATGGCGACAAGGACATGAATGGCCAGACCATCGCACCCCACCGACTGGACGCCTGCAATGGCATCACCAGTCCGACCCCCGAGTTTCCTCAAGGGGTCTACCACTATGTGCTCCCATCGAATGTCAAAGAACACAACGCCTCCATGCGTTGCTACAGCGGCGAAATATCACGCAAGGAACTGGCTATCGCCAACTCCAATGGCTTTTGCTACGCGCCACAAGCCGCAGGGCCTGACGCTTCCAATGGAAAGATGGCAATGGGTGAAATTCTCAAGAAGTAAGCACATTTTCTTAAGGCCGGCTAGTCAAATCCGAAGGATCGTCGTGGCTTGACATGCTTGCTCGAAGATTCGAAGCGCCGGGTCTTGCCGAGCTCCGGTTGGCTATAGACCGGCTTGACTCAAAATTCAGGCTTTTCAGCCTGCCATTTCTTAAGCGCCTGAACGGGTGAAAGGCGGTTGAGTACACGCTGCGTGACTGGGGTCAGTGACTGGGCAGTTGCTGGGGTCAGAGTCGATTTATTCCCGGGGATCAGCCTGAGGCGGCTCAGTTAAATACACTCTGCCCCCATTTTTTAGACTCCGTTTATTCCCTTGGTTCAGCCTGCGGCTGTCGGGTTAAATGCAATCTGACCCCATTTTTTCTGCAATCTGACCCCATTTTTTCTAGGTCACGAATGTGCTCGAGCTATGAGCTTTGTTTTCGATGGAACTGACTCGGGCAAAACCAAATCAGCAAACTTTTCGCCAACGCTCCGCAGGTATTTCTTTCTTTCAAGCTCGGTTTCAAATTGAACAGCCAAGGGTCCATCCAGTAACAAGCATGCCAGGCCATGCACATGTGCCCAAAGTATGGTGGCCATGGTGGGTTGCGCCTTATTGCCGTGAACGATGGTGTTGAGCCGATCCAACTCATCTCTTGCGCGGGCGCCTGAAGCTTGAACCGCAGGAAACCTTGAGGGATCGCAAACTTCAGGCCTGAACATGATCCGAAACACACCAGGCTGCACCAGCGCAAAGTCGACATAGGCTGCGCCAGAGGCTACTAAAGCGGCCCGTAATCCCTTGGAGACGCTTAGGTCATTGGCCTCTTTCAAGCGCTCAGCCAGAGCGTCAAAACCATCGGCCACGAGCGATGCGAGGATTGCCTCTCTGTTTTCAAAGTAGTGATACGGAGCCTGGTGGGTGCAAGCGGCACGCCTTGCCACTTCCCTCATGCTCAAAGCCGCTGGACCGCCCTCATCCAACAACTGTCGACTGGTAAGAAGCAGGTCGCGTTTGAGGTCTCTTGAAGGATCGGTTTTGGGTCTTCCCAGGCTTTTTGCGTTCATGTGGGGCACTTTCAAGAGTCTTGCTTGACGGTGTCTAGATATCGATTAGAATAAATAGACGGTGTCAATTTTACTGCCATTTGCCGGGCGGAAACACAAGATCTTCTATTTCTGAATGGGATGCAAATGATCTACAAAGACCGGATGACCGCGAAGATGGAGGGCGACTTCGTGGTGTTTCTGATTGGCATGCGAATCAATAAGCCTTTGATGCTTCACAAGTTGATACCCGTCCTTGGCGCGATGCCAAAAATGCTCAAAGAGCTCTACACCAAGCCCGAACTTGGGTTCATTCATCATGAGATGTGGTTTTCACGCACCATCATCCTGGTTCAATATTGGCGATCCATCGAGCAATTGATGGACTATGCCAAAAACAAGGACTCCGAGCATTTACCGGCCTGGCAGGCCTTCAACAAATCCATCGGCACCGATGGCACTGTCGGCATTTGGCACGAAACCTACAAAGCCAGCCCAGGTACCTATGAGAACGTGTATGCGAATATGCCCGCCTTTGGCCTGGGTAAGGCAGGTACTCTGGTTCAAGCCAAGGGCAATCTCAAATCAGCATCGGACAGGTTGAAAAGCTGATTAACCCTGGAATGGTGCCTGGTGGTGCCTGGGGTCAGGTACCTGGGGTCAGACTCGATTTAATCCCGGGGAGCAGCCTGCGGCGGCTCAGTTAAAAACACTCTGACCCCATTTTTTTGCGAGTCAGGACCAGGTGACGGTGGCCGAGAACATATAGCCGGCGCCGTAAACGGTCTTGATGATTTTTGGGTTCTGGGGATCTTCCTCGAGCCGGCGGCGCAGGCGAGAGATGCGCACATCGATGCTGCGGTCCAGCGGCGAGAGGTCGCGTTGGCCGACCAGTTGTTCGCGGGTGAGGATCTGGTGCGGGCGCTCGAGGAAGTTGCGCAGCACCTGGGTTTCGGCGGTTCCGAGCAGGTGATCGCTGCCATCGGCGGCGCGCAGGATGTTGGCGGCGCAGTCGAGGCTCCAGCCCTGAAAGCTCGCATGGCGGCGCTGTTTGCCTGGCACGGCAGTGGTCGAGCGGCGGCGCAGGATGCTGCGCACGCGGGCCACCAACTCGCGCGGCTCGAAGGGCTTGACCATATAGTCATCGGCGCCAAGCTCGAGCCCCATCACGCGGTCGACCATATGGCCGCGCCCGGTGAGGATCAGCACCCCGCATCCCGACAGCGCGGCAATCTGGCTGACCAGTTCGATGCCGTCGATGTCGGGAAGGCCGAGGTCGACGACGCAGAGGTCAGGGCGCGCCTGTTGCAGTCGCCGCAGCAAGCTGCCGCCGCTGCGAAAAGCTTCTGTGGCAAAGCCGAATTCCTGCAGCGCACCGACCACCAGTTTGGCGACTTCGGTGTCATCCTCAACGACAAAGATCATTGCGGCGGGCAAGGGCTTGTTCATGAGCTGATTTCCTCCAGCTTGGCGGCGAGCTGGGCTCGAGTGAAGGGTTTGCTCAGGATCGGCACCAGGCTGCCTTGCCCATGCTGCTCCGGCTGTTCCGGCGCATAGCCGCTCATCAGCAGGATCTGTTGCAGTCCGATCGGGTCGCTCGCATAGGCAGCCAGCGCCCGTCCGTCGACCTCGCCGGGCATCACCATGTCCGACAGCAGCAGCGCGATACCCGGGGTCTGCTCGAGGATCTGCATCGCTTCGCTGCCGCTGCCGGCTTCGATCACCGCAAAGCCGAGCTCGCGCAACATGCGCCGCACCACCTTGCGGACTTCGGCTTCGTCCTCGACCAGCAAGGCCAGTCCGCGGCTGGCGCTGCTGGTTCCCGCAGCGGCGGCCAGCAGCGGTTGCTCGGCCTCGGCCGCACAGGCCGGCAGCCATAACGCAACCTCGGTGCCCTGGCCTTGCCGGCTCTTGATGGCGATCGCGCCACCCGACTGCTGGATGAAGTCATGCACCATCGCCAGCCCCAGGCCGGTGCCCAAACCCGGCCGCTTGGTGGTGAAGAAGGGCTCGAACACTCGGGCCAAGGTCTGCGCGTCCATGCCACTGCCCTGGTCGCTGACTTCGATGCAGATATAGGGCCCGGGCGTTAGTTGCCGGTCTGCAGCCTGTGCGCCGTCGAGCAAAGATGCTGACGCGCACAAGCTGATCCGGCCGGCTGCGGGCGAGGCATCGCGGGCATTGAAAATCAGGTTCAGCAGCGCCTGCTGCAACTGATCCGCATCGACCCAGGCCCAGAGCGGCGTGGCCGCAGCGGTCAACTCGATTTGCAGATTTTCGGGCAGGCTGCTGCGCAACAAACCGATGCCAGCCTCCAGCAGCGGCACGATGTCGACGGCCCGGGCCTGCAGCGGTTGCCGGCGCGAAAACGACTGCAAGGCCTTGATCAGACCGGCACCGCGCCTTGCCGCATCAAGCGCTGGTTTGACGAAATCCGCCACCGCCTGCTTGCCACCGCTGGCTTCATCCAGCACGCTGAGGTTGCCGATGATGACGGTCAGGATATTGTTGAAATCATGCGCCAGGCCACCCGTCAACTGGCCCAGCGCTTCCATCTTGCGCGCCTGGATCAGCAGATCCTGGGCCCGCTTTTCAGCACTGATGTCGAAAGTCAGCTCGAAACAGCCGGCCACCTTGCCGTTGGCCGAAATCTCCGGAATCAGCGTGGTGCGGGCCGTCACCCGGCTGCCGTCGATACGCTGGATTTCATATTCGAAAGTGGAGGCCGCGCCGGCGAAGGCTTGCGTCACATAGGGCCTGATGCCGGCAAAGGTGTCGGCGCCGAGGAACTCCTTGGCGCTGACCTTGCCGGGCGCGGCCGGATCGAGTCCGAACCAATCCTGGTAACCGCGGTTGATATAGCGGTAGATCCGGTCGCGGTCGGAATAGGCAATCAGGGCCGGGATCGAGTCGGTGATCAAGCGCATCTGCGCCTCGCTGCGCCGCAACTCCGCAGTGCGCTCGGCCACATGGGTTTCGAGCGTCTGGTTCTGCTTGAGGATCTGCGCCTGGGCTCGCCGCTGGTCGCTGATGTCCGAATACAGGGTCACAAAGCCATGCTCGGGCACCGGCAGGCCACGCACCAGCAAGACGGTTCCGTCAGGCCTTGTGCGCTCGATCTGGTGCTCGGTGAAAGCCCGGGCGGCTGCCATGCGGGCGTCGATATGGGCCTGCGGATCGCCGCTGCCGTAATCGCCGCGCAAGGCATTGAAGCGGATGAAGCTTTCGAACGGCGCTCCGACATAAGCCATCTCGGCCGGGAAGTCGAGCAAGCGCAGAAAAGTCGAATTCCAGGCCACCAGGCCGAGATTGCTGTCGATCAGGGTGAAGCCCTGGTCGATCAGATTCAGCGCCGCTTGCAGCGATTCGTAACGCTTGAAGCGTGAATCGGGAAGATTGGCGATGGAATCGGTCAAGGTGGGCCTGTGGCTGAGAGATGCTGGATGCTTGCCCATCATAGGAGCCCCGCAGCGGCGCCCTTGCAATCATTCGTTACATTCTCGCGCGGCTGTTGAAACAGTCCCTCGTCATCATTCACGCATCGGCAGCAGACCCACCCGGCAAGAGGCGGGCTGCAAGCGAATTCTTGATGCGGAGACAAGATGACGAGTTCGAATCCCTACCCAATCGGCCTGGACAGTCGCGAGGCAAATCGCGCCTGCTGCGCTCGCCCTGCTGCTGTGGGAACGGGCGGACCCTGTCGACTGCGCCCCGCGCCAGCCAGGCAATCGGCTCCGGCCATCGCATGAGGACCCACCACATGTCTGACGACATCATTTTGCAGACCCGCGGCCTGACCAAGGAATTCAAGGGTTTCAGCGCAGTTCAAGACGTCAACCTGAGCGTCAAGCGCGGCACCATCCATGCGCTGATCGGCCCCAATGGCGCTGGCAAGACCACTGTCTTCAACCTGCTGACCAAGTTCTTGCAGCCGACCAGGGGCAGCATCCACTTCAACGGCGTCGACATTTCAGCCGAAAAGCCGGCGCAGATCGCCAGGCGCGGCGTGATCCGCTCGTTCCAGATCTCGGCCACCTTCGGCCATATGACCGCGCTTGAAAACGTTCGCGTCGCGTTGCAGCAAAAACTTGGCACTTCATTCCATTTCTGGCGCTCGGGCGCCAGCCTGAACCAGTTGAACGGCCAGGCGATGGCCTTGCTTGAGCAAGTCGACCTCGGCCAATATGCCAGCACCCTGGCGGTCGAGATGCCTTACGGCCGCAAACGCGCACTCGAGATCGCCACCACGCTGGCACTCGATCCCGAACTGATGCTGCTCGACGAGCCGACCCAGGGCATGGGCCATGAAGACGTCGACCGCGTCGCCGATCTGATCCGCAAGGTGGCTGCCCAGCGCACCGTGCTGATGGTCGAGCACAACCTGTCGGTGGTTGAAAAGCTCAGCGATGTCATCACCGTGCTGCAGCGCGGCCAGATCCTGGCCGAAGGGCCTTATTCGGTGGTGTCGCAAGACCCTCGTGTTCTGGAAGCTTATGTCGGAGTGGAAGCATGAAATCCGCATATTCCAGGGGCAATGAAATCCTGCGCATCAACGACCTGCATGCCTTCTACGGCGAGTCGCATATCCTGCACGGCATCGACCTGACGGTCCACGAAGGTGAGTTGGTCACGCTGCTGGGTCGCAATGGTTCCGGGCGTTCGACCACGCTGAAAGCCATCATGGGTCTGGTCGACCGGCGCACCGGGTCGGTGATGCTCAACGGCACCGAGATCACTGCCCTGGCGCCGCACCATATCGTGCGACTGGGCATCGGTTACTGCCCTGAAGAGCGCGGCATTTTCTCGGGCCTGAGCACCGAAGAAAACCTGCTGCTGCCACCGATCGTGCGCTCGGGCGGCATGACGCTGGACGAAATCTACACCTTGTTCCCCAACCTCTACGAGCGCCGCGACAGCCCCGGCATGCGCTTGTCTGGCGGTGAACAGCAGATGCTGGCGATGGCGCGCATCCTGCGCACCGGCGCACGCCTGCTGCTGCTTGACGAGATCACCGAAGGCCTGGCCCCGGTGATCGTCAAGAAGCTCGGCGAGGTGATCCGCCTGCTCAAGTCCCGCGGCCACACGATCGTGCTGGTCGAGCAGAACTTCCGCTTTGCCGCGCCCTTGGCCGACCGCCACTATGTTCTCGAACATGGCCGCATCGTCGCCACCGTGACCCAGGACGAACTCGAATCCAAGACCGAGATGCTGCACCAACTCCTCGGGGTTTAAGCAGCGCAACACCCACCATCCACTTTTCAAAAGCACCGGAGACTTTCCATGAAGTTCAAGACCCTCACCCTCGTCGCCGCGCTCAGCGCAGCCATCGCCTCTGCCGCCCAGGCGCAGGTCTCGGACGGCGTCGTGCGCATCGGCGTGCTGACCGACTTGTCGGGCGTCTATTCGGACGTGGCTGGCAAGGGCACCGTGGTCGCCACGCAAATGGCGATTGACGATTTCCTGGCCAAGGAAAAGCCGGCGTTCAAGATTGAAATGGTCTCGGCCGACCATCAGAATAAGGGCGACATCGCTGCCAACAAGGCGCGCGAATGGTTCGAGCGCGGCGGCGTTGACGTGGTGTCGGAACTGGTCACGACTTCGGTGGCCCTGGCGGTGCAAAAAATCGCCAAGGAAAAGAACCGCATCGCCTTGATTTCTGGCGCGGCGTCGACGCGCGTCACCAATGAAGACTGCAACGACGTCACCGTGCACTGGACCTACGACACCTATGCGGTGGCCAATGGCACGGCCAAGGCCGTGACCCAGTCGGGCGGCAAGAAATGGTTCTTCCTGACGGCTGACTATGCTTTCGGTCATTCGCTCGAGAAAGATGCCGCTGCAGTCGTCAAGGCCAATGGCGGCGAAGTGCTCGGCGCGGTTCGGCATCCGTTTCCGGGCGCTGATTTTTCGTCCTTCTTGCTCAAGGCCCAGGCTTCAGGCGCGCAGATCATCGGCCTGGCCAATGCCGGCGGCGACACCATCAATTCGATCAAGCAGGCAGCTGAATTCGGCATCACGCCCAAGCAGCAATTGGCGGGCTTGCTGATGTTCATCTCCGATGTGCATTCGCTCGGCCTCAAGACCACCCAGTCGATGTACCTGACCGAAGGTTTCTACTGGAACCTGAACGACGACACGCGCGCCTGGTCGAAGCGTTTCTTCGACCTCCAAAAACGCATGCCGACGATGATCCAGGCCGGCCAATATTCCTCGGTGATGCATTACCTGAAGGCCGTCAAGGCCATCGGCAGCGACGACACCGCCCGCGTGATGACGCAGATGAAGAAGACGCCGATCAACGACTTCTTTGCCAAGAACGGCGTGATCCGTGCAGATGGCCGCATGGTGCATGACATGTACCTGCTGCAGGTGAAGAAGCCGTCAGAGTCGACGACGCCTTGGGACTATTACAACGTGCGTGCCACGATCCCGGCGGCCGAGGCCTTCCAGCCGCTGTCGGCATCGACCTGTCCCTTGATCAAGAAATAAGCCGGACCGGCCCTGCGGCACAACCCCGAGGCGGGGATTGCCGCAGTTTCACGCAAGCGGTTTCAAGCAATCGGTATCAGGCATGCAAATCTTCGGCATCACCTCTCAGGAACTGTTCGGGCAACTGCTGCTCGGGCTCATCAACGGCTCGTTCTACGCCGTGCTGAGCCTGGGGCTGGCGGTCATCTTCGGGCTGCTCAACGTCATCAACTTTGCGCATGGCGCGCTCTACATGCTGGGCGCTTTTCTGGCCTTGATCGGGCTGACCCAGTTCGGCGTCAGCTACTGGGTGGCGCTGCTGGCGGTGCCGGCCTTGCTGGCTCTGCTGGGCGTGCTGATCGAGCGGCTGATGTTGCGCCACCTGTACAAACTCGACCATCTCTATGGCCTGCTGCTGACCTTCGGGCTGGCGCTGATCGCCGAAGGGACGATGCGCTATTTTTTCGGCATTTCGGGCGAAAGCTACTCGGTGCCTGAAGAGCTGGCCGGCGGCATCAATCTTGGCTTCATGTTCATGCCGCTGTATCGCGGCTGGGTCGTGGTGGCGGCGCTGACGGTTTGTTTCGGCACTTGGTACGTGATCGAACGCACTTCGCTCGGCGCCACGCTGCGCGCTGCAACCGAGCGGCCGCAACTGGTGCAGGCGCTGGGCATCAATGTGCCGGTGCTGATCACCGCCACCTATGCCGGCGGCGTCGCCTTGGCCGGTTTTGCCGGCGTGCTAGCCGCACCGGTGGTGCAGGTCAACCCCTTGATGGGCTCGAACCTGATCATCGTCGTCTTCGCCGTCGTCGTGATCGGTGGCATGGGTTCGATCCTCGGCGCCATCGTCACCGGCCTCGGCCTGGGTTTGATCGAAGGTCTGACCAAGGTCGTTTATCCGGAAGCTTCGGGCGTGGTGATTTTCATCGTGATGATCGCCGTGCTGCTGGTGCGTCCTGCCGGCTTGTTCGGCAAACAGGCTTGAAGGAATCCCCCATGAGCAACAACATTTCTCGCACCCAGCAAGCCTCGAGCCAGATCTGGGGCTATGGGCTGCTGATCGTCATCGGCCTGATCGCGCCCTTCGTCGTCTACCCGACCTTTTTGATGAAGGTGCTGTGTTTCGCACTGTTCGCCTGCGCTTTCAACGTGCTGCTCGGCTTTGCCGGCCTGCTGTCCTTCGGCCATGCGGCGTTTTTCGGCGCGGCGGCCTATGTCTGCGCCTGGCTCAGCAAGGCGCTCGGCCTGTCGCCCGAACTGTCGATCCTGGCGGGTGGTTTGTCGGCCGCCGCCTTGGGGTTGCTGTTCGGCGCGCTGTCGATCCGCCGCACCGGCATCTACCTGACGATGATCACGCTGGCGTTGGCGCAACTGGTGTTTTTCTTCGCTGTGCAATTGCCTTTCACCGGCGGTGAGGACGGCCTGCAGGGCGTGCCGCGTGGCAAGCTGTTCGGCCTGATTGACCTCACCGACAACCTGGCGATGTACTTCTTCGTCTTCGCGGTCTTCCTGGCCGGTTTCTGGCTGATCCAGCGCACCGTCAGTTCGCCCTTCGGCCAGGTGCTCAAGGCGATCCGCGAAAACGAGCCGCGCGCGATCTCGCTCGGCTATGACGTGGCGCGTTACAAGCTGCTGGCCTTCGTGCTGTCGGCCTTTCTCGCCGGTGTGGCGGGCGGCATGAAGTCTTTGGTGTTCCAGCTGGCCTCGCTGACCGATGCCCATTGGCATATGTCGGGCGAGGTCGTGCTGATGACGCTGCTCGGCGGGCTGGGTACCTTGTTCGGCCCGGCGGTCGGCGCCTTCACCATCGTCGTGCTCGAGAACGAATTGGCCGACAAGGTCGGCCCCTGGGTCACCGTGATCATGGGCGCGATCTTTGTTGTCTGCGTGCTGGCTTTCAGGCGCGGCCTGGTCGGTGAGTTGCTGGCCTTGCGCGGCCACAAGGCGCCGCAGCAAGGTCATTAAAAAATTTACCGGAGAATCCCCATGAGCCCATACGCCGCCCCTTTGCGCGACATGCTGTTCACGATGCAGGAAATCGGCGGGCTTGATGCCGTGCTGGCCCAGCAAGCCAATCAGGAACTCAGCGCCGACCTGGTCGAAGCGATCCTGGATGAAGCGTCGAAGTTTGCCGCCAATGTGCTGGCGCCGATCAATCAGCAGGGCGACCAGCAGGGTTGCAGCTGGAAAGACGGCGTCGTGACCACGGCCGACGGCTTCAAGCAAGCCTATAGCGGCTTTTGCGAAACCGGCTGGAACGGCATGCCCGCGCGTGCCGAGTTCGGCGGCCAGGGCCTGCCGACGCTGCTGTCGACAGCGGTGCTGGAAATGTGGAAGTCATCGAACATGGCTTTTTCGCTCTGCCAGATGCTGACGCTCGGCGCGGTCGAGGCGATTGCCCACCATGGCAGCGCTGAGCTCCAACAAATCTATCTGCCGGCGATGGTTGAAGGCCGCTGGACCGGCACCATGAATATCACCGAACCGCAGGCCGGCTCCGATCTGGCCGCCATCGCCAGCAAAGCCAGCCCCGAGGGGGATCACTACCGCGTCAGCGGCAGCAAGATCTTCATCACCTGGGGTGAGCATGACATGGCCGAAAACATCATTCATCTGGTGCTGGCGCGCTTGCCCGATGCGCCTGCCGGAGTCAAAGGCATCTCGCTGTTCCTGTGTCCGAAGTTCCTCGTCAACGCCGATGGTTCGCTGGGCGAGCGCAACGACCTGCTGTGCACCTCGATTGAACACAAGCTGGGGATCCACGGCAGCGCCACCGCATCGATGAGCTTTGGTGAAGGGCAGGGCGCCATCGGCTGGATGGTCGGCGAGCCGCATCAGGGCCTGGCTTGCATGTTCACGATGATGAACCATGCACGGCTGAACGTCGGCCTTGAAGGCGTGGCCATATCGGAGCGCGCCTACCAGCAGGCCCGCAGCTTCGCGCTCGACCGGGTGCAGGGTCGGACGATGGGCCGCAGCGCCGAGCCAGGCGCTGCACCGAGCAAGACCATCATCGGCCACCCCGATGTGCGGCGTATGTTGATGAGCATGAAGACCCGCATCGAAGCGATGCGCGCGCTGGCCTATTACACCGCCGGCCAGATGGATCGCGCGCAGGGGCATGAAGATCCGCTGCTGCGCAGCAGCGCCCAAACACGGGTCGACCTGCTGATCCCGATCGTCAAAGGCTGGTGCACCGAAAACGCGCTGGACATCACCTCGAACGGCGTGCAGATCCATGGCGGCATGGGCTTCATCGAAGAAACCGGCGCCTCGCAGCATCTGCGCGATGCGCGCATCACCACCATCTACGAAGGCACGACGGCGATCCAGGCCAACGACCTGATCGGCCGCAAACTGGCCCGCGATGGCGCCGCAGCGATGCAACAATTGATTGCAACGATGAATGCCGACGCGGCCCTGATCGCCGGGCAGGGCGATGGCCTGCTGAGCGAAGTTGCAGCCGCGCTGGACCGTGGCTTGCGGGCCTTGGGCCAAGCCACCGAGGGCCTGCTGGGCGCCACGCCGCATGCGGCCGCAGCCAGCGCGGTGCCCTATCTGAAACTCTGCGGCACCGTGATTGGCGGCTGGCTGATGGCTCGCGCAGCCGACGCTGCCAGCGCGCAATTGGCAAGCTCAGGCACCGATGCCGAGTTCCTGTCCGCCAAGCGCATCACCGCCCATCATTACGCCCTGCATGTGTTGCCCGAAGCCGGTGCGCTGCGCGACGCCATCCTCCACGGCGCCGCCACCACCCTGGCCCTCACCGACGCACAGTTCTAAGACCGCGCATAAGGTCCGGCAGGACCTTATGGCTGACGAAGGACTGGCGGCGATACAAGCCGACTGGCTAAGCGGGACCAAGGGCCTGCCTGCGCAGGGCCTTGCGCCTGCGAGGGCCGTCACCCTCTGGGTGATGGCTGATGAAGACAAACGGACGGTCGAGCCGTACAAGGATGCAGCAATGAACGACATGAACGGTTACGACATCGAAGACCTGCATCTGGGCATGCGGGCCACCTTCTCCAAAACCATCACCGAGGCCGACATCGTGCTGTTTGCCGGTGTCTCGGGTGACAACAACGCCTTGCACATCAACGAAGAGTTTGCTGCGACGACCCGCTTCGGCGGGCGCATCGCCCATGGCTTCCTGACCGCCAGCGTGATCTCCGCGGCAGTGGCCAACCGATTGCCCGGGCCAGGCACGATCTATCTCAGCCAGCAACTCAACTTCCTGGCCCCGGTGCGCCCGGGTCAGACCGTCCATGCCAGCGTCGTCGTCCACTCGATCGATCTGGCAAGGCGCCGCGTCACGCTAGACACCACCTGCCGCGTCGGCGACCTGGTGGTCATTGAAGGCCAGGCCGTCGTCATGACGACCTCATCGGCCAAACGGCGACCGGCAGCAGCAATGCCAGTTGCAGAAGTCTGCTTGTAGCCCGACAAGCAGCACAGCGGATTGCGGGGTTTTGCAAGCGCGAAAAATCCCCGCATTCGGCCCTTCGGGCCAACCATGCGGGCTACCCACCGATCCCGTAGCCCGACAAGCAGCGCAGCGGATTGCGGGGAAGTTGCCTCCGCCTGAGAGTTGACATTCAGTATCACTATTGATATCTTTGAGTCATGATCGCTGTTGGCAAAGTCCTTGAGCAAATGAGGACAGAGCCTGCCAATGTGCGCTTTGCTGATTTGCAGCGTGTGTGCGAATCCTTTTTTGGAAAACCCAGGCAGGCCGGCAGTAGTCACGCGATTTACCAGACGCCATGGCCAGGAAATCCAAGAGTGAATATTCAGAACGACAAAGGCAAAGCGAAGGCCTATCAAGTCCGGCAAGTTTTGACCGCAATTGAACGGCTAGGAACCAGACCATGAACGTCAATCACTACACCTATCGGGTCACCTGGTCGGCCGAAGACAAGGAGCATGTCGGTCTTTGCACAGAATTCCCGTCGCTCTCGTGGCTGGCCCCTTCACCTGAAAAAGCCCTCTCCGGCATCCGCCAGGTGGTTGCGGATGTGGTTGACGAGTTGACAGCCTCAGGTGAGCCAGTCCCTGAAGCGCTTGCGGAAAAGAAATACAGCGGCCGGTTTATGGTTCGCATTCCCTCCTCGGTGCACCGCAGTCTTGCCACCGAGGCAGCCGAACAAGGTGTCAGCATCAACCGATTGGTGTCAGCCAAGCTGGCCGTGTAATCGCGGGGCCTGGTTCCCGAGCGGTTGTACAGGTCGAAGTCAGGAGCCCATAGAAAAAGGCCCCGCGAGGTGCGGGGCCGGCGGCTACATCAGTGTCTGCTGAGCAGGTTTGCGGTCTTTGTATTGACGTGGCAGAGCATTCCTCATCACCAACCGTCCAAGTTTCCAACGGGCACAGGAATCTAGTCCTTGGCCACTTGTTGTGTGAGTTTCCAGCCCCTGTTTTTGGTGGGGCCGGGGATTCGAAACAACCTGAAAACTACATCTGGGTGACGCGGCGGCTGACATCGAGACCACTCAATGAATCAGACCATAATTCCGCATGATCGATCGACGCCAGCTACTTGCCGCCTCGGCTTTTACCCTCACCCTACCCCCGGCATCGTTGCGGGCAGAGACCAACCTCGATGTCTGGGGTGCCGGTCAGGGCTACCCGATCGGGCTGGCCGGTGGACTCAACCGCGAACGCTACTGGCGCGTTGGCAATTACAGCGGCGGCTACGAAAAGCTCTTTCCGTTTCACACCATCCGTTCTGCAGGCATGCCCATGCCTTGGGTGTCGGCGCCGCGCAACGATCTTGTCTACCGGTTTCGATTGTCCGAGCGCACGCCGCAGGACTATCTGCAGGCCTGGCCCATCACCGGCCTTCTGATCAGCCGGGGCGACCAGATCTGGTTTGAGGCACAGCGCTTTGACCGGACGCCCGAAATGCGCATGACCAGTTGGTCGATGGCCAAGAGCGTGACCTCGCTGCTGCTGGGCATTTGCCTGGACCAGCGCCTGATCGAGAGCTACGACGATGTGCCGGCGCGCTATGTGCCTGTGCTGCGTGACACCCTGCACGGCCAGGTCTCGTTGCGGCACCTGAGCAATATGTGCAGCGGCGCCAACGTCAACCACGACCGCGACAATCCCACGATCTACCCCAAGGCCTTCATGGGCAGCGGCGCTAGCGTGCGGCGCACGGTAGCCGAGTGGAACTCGCGCCGAGAGGCGCCGGGCACACGCTACAACTACAACGAACTGTGCCCGCTGACGATCGGGTTGGTGATCCGCGCGGTGACTGGGGTGAGCCTGTCTACCTTTGCCGAGAAGGTGCTGTGGCAACCGCTGGGAGCCGAGGCAGACGCCACCTGGACTTGTGACCGCGAGGACCAGGAGTTCAACTGCATCGGTTTTGCGGCGCGCCTGCGCGACTGGGCCCGACTGGGCCGCCTAGTGGCGCAGCGCGGCCACGCCAATGGCCGGCAGATCGTGTCAGAGACGTGGATCAACGAGTGCACTCTCTGGGGCGAAAACGACCAAGCTGGCCGCCACGGGATCGCCATGCCCAATGCTGGCTACAAAGCGCACATGTGGCACGCCCGCGCCAACGGCACCCGCCTGTACTTCAACGGCCACCATGCCCAACGCGTGCTGATTGACATGCCCACCCAAACCGTCATAGTCCAGACCGCCGTCGAACACGAAGGCCCCTGGTTTAGCGAGATGCTGGCTTTGATGGATGCGTGTGCAAAGGCGTGATGCGTATTTGACGATACGAAGAGCGCACAGGATGGCGGGTCACTTGCCGCAGATCGCAGTCAGGAGCCCAAAGCAAAAAGCCCCGCGTGGTGCGGGTAGGGTGAGACAAAATATCGATTCACTTACGGGTGCGTTTGTAAGCGCGCAGGTCACTTGCCGAAAACATTTGGTTGCGGCCAACGGTGTGGCTGGGTTGCAGTTTTCCCGCTTGGACATGGCGACGCAAAGTTGGCAGCGATACCTCCAAATACTCAGCGGCCTCCCAAGCCGACAGAGGCTCCCGCTCCAAATGTCCAAATACCTGTTCGTGGCTGAAATCATCGTCACGAAATGCGTTGAGGCTCAGCAGTGAGAAAAATTTAACACGCTCAGTCGCAGGCATGCGCTTCAGTTCAGAAAAAAGGTCTTGTGCAGTCAGTGCATGATTCATTTTGCGGCTCCTCGGGCTTTTTCCTGTCGCAGGTACTGTTTCAACTCGGCGTAAAAATTCTCATGAACGCCCACTTGGTAGAAGTCGATGATCAAAAACTCCAGAGGCGCGTCTTTCTTGGGTGCCCTGTAGGCAAGCAAATATTCTTGACGACTGAATCGGAACTTATGCACTCGAATTCCAGTCAGGTCCCCGACCTTGGCCTCTCCGATGTCAGGGGTCTCGCAGACGACCTCCACCTCATCCTCAATTGCCAACTGCAAGGGCTTGTGCGCTTTTTTGACGTACTGCGCAAAGGGCCGTTTGAAGTTGGCTTTCATGAGTTGACTATGCCTTAATTATGATGCGATATCAACCCAATTCTGGGTGACTGAGACACGCCGACGACATAGCCTGTGAACAGGTCATGGATTTTGGTTGGCAGTTTCAAGCCCCAAGTGCAACACCCGGTTCAATTGCGTCAGCCGACTTCGGCAAACAAGCAAAAAAGACCCGTGGCGGGGGACGCCACCTCATGCAAGCGCAATATCTTGGTGGGGTTGTGTGGGGAGTAGAGTACTTTTCAGACACTATCCCATTGACAAACTGGCGGAAGCTGTGAGATTCGAACTCACGGAGGGGATAAACCCTCGCCGGTTTTCAAGACCGGTGCCTTAAACCGCTCGGCCAAGCTTCCTGAAAAATCAAAGTGACGCCGGTGACGAATCGCCGGTTTTTCCTAGGTTTACGTCGCTGAACGGGTGAAGTCAAGCGCTGTGATCCGCAGTGCGAATTCTAGCCGCTATTCAGATCGGTTCTGGCCGCGTCACCTGCCAGGCTGTTGGGCTTGGGCGCAGTCGACCTGGATCAAGTCGAGTTTGCGGCCTTGCTCGACGCGGGCGGCGCTGAGCTTTCCGCCCCAGACGCAGCCGGTGTCGAGTGCGAGCAGGTCGGGGCGGTCGAGTGGACCCAGGGTCGACCAATGGCCGAAGGCGATCGGGATTCCTGCCGTGCGGCGGCCGGGCGCGTCGTACCAGGGGGTGAAGCCTTCGGGTGCGCTGGCTGCACCTTCCTTGGTCTTGAAGTCGAGTTGGCCCTGGGCATCGCAAAAGCGCAGGCGCGTCAGCACATTGACGATGAAGCGCAGGCGTTGGACGCCTTGCAGTTGCTCATCCCAGGCGCCGGGCTGGTTGCCATACATCTCATGCAGAAAGTCCGGCAGGTCCGGGCCGCGCAATAGAGCCTCGACTTCACCGGCCAGGCGCAAGGTTTGGGCCAAGTCCCATTGCGGCACAACCCCGGCATGCACCATCAGCCAGCCATGCTCGTGGCAGGCCATCCGCTGTTGGCGCAGCCAGGCCAGCAAGTCTTCGCGGTCGGGGGCGGTGAGGATGTCGTTCACGGTGTCGTTGCGGTGCGGCGGCCGCACGCCTTCGTTGATGGCCAGCAGGTGCAGGTCATGGTTGCCGAGCAAGCAGGTGGCGGCCTCGCCCAGCCCGGCGAGCAGCCGCAATGTGGCGAGCGAAGCCGGGCCGCGGTTGACCAGATCGCCCAGCAGGTAGATCCGGTCGCGCGACGGCGAGAAGTCGATTTTTGCCAGCAAGCGGGTCAATTCGTTGCAGCAGCCCTGGATGTCACCGATCAGGTAGTTCATGGCGGGATTGTGCGGGCTGTTTCATGGCAGACCATCTGCTACGCTACTCGCCTCTTGTCACAGCATGCGTCTTGCACCGGTTTGCCGGCGAGGCGCGTCTCAATGGATACGGCGCTCGTTCTCTTTCTGATCTTCATCAACGGCTTGTTCGCAATGTCGGAAATGGCCTTGACCGCCAGCCGCAAGGCCAGGTTGCAGGTCATGGTTGAAAGCGAAGAGGCCGGCGCGCAGGCCGCGATGGACCTGCACGAGAACCCGACCAAGTTCCTCTCGACCGTGCAGATCGGCATCACTTCGATCGGCGTGCTCAACGGCATCGTCGGCGAGTCGGCTTTTTCGGGGCCGCTGGCGCAATGGCTGATGCACAACTTTCAACTCCATGACAAGGTGGCCGACTTCACGGCAACCGCGATGGTGGTGGTGATCCTGACCATGCTGACGATCGTGTTCGGCGAACTGGTGCCCAAGCGGGTCGGGCAGATTTACCCGGAAATGGTGGCGCGCCTGGTGGCGCCACCGATGAATTTTCTGTCGATGGCGGTGCGGCCGCTGGTCAGGCTGCTGACTTTCCTGACCGAGACGACGCTGGGCTTGATCGGTCTGCGCGGACGGGTGCAACGCGGCGTGACCGAAGAGGAAATCGCCGCCAGCCTGGAAGAGGGGCGCGAGGCCGGCGTGATCGAAGAGCATGAGCATCAGATGGTGCGCAATGTCTTCAGGCTCGACGAGCGGCAGATTGGCTCGATGATGATCCCGCGTGGCGAGATTGCCTGGCTCGACGTGGCCGACACACCGGCTCAGGTGCTGGAGATGCTGCGCGCCCATGGCTACAGCCGCTATCCGGTTTGCCGTGGCGGGCTTGGCGACGTCATGGGCGTGGTGTCGGCGCAGAGCTTGCTGCAGCGCTCGCTCAGCGGCCAGCCGCTATCCTTGGCCGAAGACCTCGAGGCGGCGGTGTTCGTGCCTGAAACGCTGTCGGGTCTGGAACTGCTTGAGCATTTCCGCGCCTCGGACGCGCAACTGGTTTTTGTCGTCGATGAATATGGCGAAGTCCAGGGCGTGATTTCGGTCCGCGACGTGCTGGAAGCGATTGCCGGAGAATTCAATGCCCCCAGCGATGGGGAAGCCTGGGCGGTGCAACGCGAGGACGGGAGCTGGCTGATTGAAGGCCTGATCCCGGTGCCCGAGTTGAAGGACCGCCTGGGCTTGAAAGAACTGCCGGAAGAGGACCGTGGTCGTTACAACACCCTGGCCGGCATGATCATGCTGTTGCTGGGGCGTTTGCCGCGCACGGCCGATGTGGTGGAGTGGAGTGGCTGGCGATTCGAGGTCGTTGACCTGGATGGCAAGCGTGTCGATAAAGTGTTGGTCAGTCAATTGGCCGTTGATGGAGATTTGAAATGAGTACGCCCCCGATGTATGGCAATCTGGTCCCGCTGGACCGTCGTTTGCACCAGAATTTGCGCCTGAATACGGAAATTCCCGTGGTCAGCCGGGTCGCCGGATTGAACTCGCTGTTCCTGGCTGTGGTCGAGTTCGCCGAGGCTTGCAAGGAATACCCGATCGTTTTCGTTCGCGTCGGCGATGTCCCCGCCGATGGCAAGCAAGCGGTAGCGCCGCTGGCGGTGCTGGGCCTGAAGGCTGGCAGCAACCTGTTTGTCAAAGACAACAGCTGGACCGGCAACTATGTGCCGGCTTATCTGCGCCGCTATCCGTTCTCGATGGCGCGCATCGATCAGGAAAGCGATTCGATGGCGGTCTGCTATGACAGCGAATGGGCCGGGTTTTCCCAGACCGAAGGCACGATGCTGTTCGGCACGGACAACGAGCCGAGCGAGTTCTTGAAGAATGTGCAGAACTTTTTGGAAAGTTTTGAGCAGGAGGCTGAACGCACTCGGTTGATCTGCCAGCAACTCAACGAGCTCGACCTGTTCCGCGAGATGCGCTTCGAAGCGACGCTGGCCAGCGGCGACAAGCTCGATGTCGATGGCTTCCTCGCCGTCGATGAGAAAAAGCTCGCCGAACTGCCTGACGACGAGGTGCTGAAACTGCACCGCAGCGGCCTGCTGTCGTTGCTGGAAATGCACCGCGTGTCGATGGGCAATATGAGCCGTCTGGCAGCCAAACACGGCGCGACGTCCTGAGCTGTTGTTGGCGAGCGCCTTTCAGGCCGGCGCTTGCAGCCACAGCAAGCTGAACCATTCGCGCGGATCGGTCCAGCTTGCCCCGGGGCTGAAACCAGCTTGCGCGGCCAGGCTTTGAAAGCCGACAACGCTGTATTTGTGCGAGTTTTCGGTATGCAGCGTTTCGCCCGCGTCGATTTCGTAAACCCGCTCGGCGATCCGCAATGTTTGCCGCTTCAAACTCATCAGGTGCATTTCAATGCGCTGCAACGCTGAGTTGTAGAAAGCGCTGTGGACAAAGCCATCGCGGGCAATGTCGGCGCCCAGTTCGCGCCGCGCCCGCGCAAGCAGGTTCAGATTGAAGGCCGCAGTGACACCTGCGCTGTCGTTGTAGGCCGCGTGCAGAATCGCCGGGTCCTTGATCAGGTCAATACCGATCAGCAAACCGCCGCCACGGAGTTCAAACGCTGCCATCTTCAAGAACGCCAGCGCTTCCAAGGGTGTGAAGTTGCCGATGCTGGAGCCCGGAAAGAAGCCGACCCTGGGCCCTTTGCCTGAACCTTGCGGCAGGCTGTGCGGGCGACTGAAGTCCGCCACCAGCGGGTTGATCTGCAGCGTTGGATAGGCGGCCTGCAATTGCCCGCAAGCGGACAGCAAATGGGCGCCAGAAATATCGATCGGCACGAAAGAATGAGGCGCCTCGAGTCGGTCCAGCAAGCAACGCACCTTTTGCAGGGCCCCCGCGCCATATTCAAGCAGTTGCGCCTGCGGGCCGATGCATTCGGCCATCTCGGCCGCATGCGCTTGCAGCAGACCAAGTTCGGTGCGGGTTGGGTAGTACTCGGGCAGATCGCAGATCTGCTCGAACAGCGCCGAGCCGATCTCATCGTAAAAATATTTCGGCGAAATGCTTCGCGGCCTTTGGCCGAGGGCCAGTTGCAGGTCTTCAGCGAAGCTGCTGCTCATGCCTGCGCTCCATCGCGAGCCAGTCGCAGACCGCTGAATTGCCAGCGAGCGTGAGCCGGGAAGAAGTTGCGGTAGCTCGGCCGGCTATGGCCATCTGGCGTGGCCAGACTGCCGCCGCGCAGCACCATTTGGTTGATCATGAATTTACCGTTGTATTCGCCCACCGCGCCGGCCAATGGCTTGAAGCCGGGATAAGGGTGATAGGCCGAGCGGGTCCATTGCCAGGCTTGGTCGTAGAGCTGGGTGATGCCGGGCAGGGCGCTGGCGGCCTCCCATTCGAACTCGGTCGGAAGGCGCGCGCCAGCCCATTCCGCATAGGCCGCTGCTTCGTGAAAACTCAGCTGCATGACGGGTGCGTCAGGATCCATCAGCTGCACGCCTTCAAGGCTGAAAACCTGCCATTGGTCTGAAGCGCTCGGTTGGTCACCGGACGCCAGCCAATAGGCGGGATGCTGCCAACCCCGCGCTTGCGCCATTGCCCAGCCTTCGGACGACCAAAGGGCCGGGCGCTTGTAGCCGCCATCGGCGATGAAAAGCGCAAAGTCGCTGCAGGTGACCAGCCGCTGCGCGATCTCGAAAGCCGGCAGCCAGACGCGGTGTCGCGGTGCTTCGTTGTCGAAAGCAAAGCCAGCGCCTTGATGGCCGACTTCGATCAAACCGGCCGGATGACCCAGCCATTGCAACTCGCGCTGCGGGAATTTTTCCCGCCGCTGCTGCTGGTAGGCTGGCAGCAGCGGATTGCAGGAAAAAGCATGCAGGATGTCGGTCAGCAGCAACTCCTGATGCTGCTGTTCATGCTGCAGCCCGAGTTCGAGCAAGGGCAAGCCGGAGTCCCAGCGCTCAGGCTCGGCATTGGCGATGAATTCCAGCATTGCGTTATCGACATGGCGGCGGTAAGCGAGGATTGTTTCGAGCCCGGGCCGGCTCAGCAGACCCCGCTGTGGCCGCGGATGGCGCGCTTCGATGGCGTCGTAATAGGAGTTGAACAAAGTGCGAAAACGCGGGTCGAACGGCTGGTAGCCGCTTGCCAGGGGCGTCAGCAGCATGGTTTCGAAAAACCAGGTCTGGTGGGCTTGATGCCATTTGCTCGGGCTTGCATCAGGCATCGATTGCATCGATTGATCCTCGGCCGAGAGCGGTTCAGCCAGCGCGAGCGAGCGGGCTCGAATGTCGCGGTAGCGCAAGGCAAAGGGTTCGCGGTAATGGTTCGTCATGGCTTTGTGTTGGCCCGGCCTGTGCCGCAAGCCCGGTACCTTAGCGCAATTTGGTGGCAGACAGATGTCAGCCTGCCGACGCCCCGGGGTTCAAGGGGGCATCAGGGCTTTGTCGCCGCTGAGACATGGACTCCGGTCAATTGATGCCTAGAATCGAGGACGCATTTTTTTGGAGTCGGGCGGCAATGGCCGCCTGTCTTTTTACCGGTCTTTCGCAGGGGTCAGCATGACAGCCAGTTACGAATTGCGCGGCAATGTCGCCGTGATCACCTTGAACAACCCGCCGGTCAACGGCCTGGGCTACGAGACCCGCAAGGCGGCCGCCGCAGGCATCGAGCAGGCCGAGGCTGATGCCGCCGTAGTCGCGGTGGTCATCACTGGCGCTGGCAAGGCCTTCTCGGGCGGCGCGGACATCAAGGAATTCGGCAGCCCGCTGGCACTTGCTGAACCGAACCTGCTGAGCTTGATTGGCGTCATTGAGGGCTGCACCAAGCCGGTCATTGCGGCGATTCATTCCGTCTGCATGGGCGGCGGGCTCGAACTGGCGCTGGGCTGCCATTACCGTATTGCGGCCAAGGGCACCAGCGTTGCGCTGCCCGAAGTCAAACTCGGGCTGCTGCCGGGTGCCGGGGGCACGCAACGCCTGCCGCGTGCGCTGGGCCTGGAGCCGGCCTTGAACATGATCGTCAGCGGCGAGCCGGTGCCTAGCGAGATGCTTGCGCAAATCCCCGGGCAGAAACTTTTCGACCGCATCGTCGATGCCGATCAACTGCTGGATGCTGCGCTGGCGCTGGCCGCCGAGGTCGCCGAAAAGAGGCCGCTGCCGCGTGTGCGTGACCTGAAGGCCAGGCATGAGAACGCGGAAGCTTTCCTGCAGTTCGCGCGCAATATGGTCGGCGGCATGAGCAAGAACTTCCCGGCACCGCTGCGCTGCGTTGACGCGGTGGCGGCAGCGACGACGATGTCTTTCGATGCCGGCATGAAGGCCGAGCGCGAGGCCTTTGTCGCCCTGATGCAGACGCCAGAATGCGGCGCGCTACGCCATGCTTTCTTTGCCGAACGCGCTGCCAGCAAGATCGCCGATGTGCCTGCCGATACGCCGCTGCGCCCGATCAACAAGGTTGCGGTGATCGGTGCCGGCACGATGGGCGGCGGCATCAGCATGAATTTCCTCAATGCCGGCATCCCGGTGACGATGTTGGAAACCAAGCAGGAAGCACTCGACCGCGGGGTGGCGACGATCCGCAAGAACTACGAATCGCAGGTCAAGCGCGGCAAGCTCAAGGCCGACAAGTACGAACAGCGAATGAGCTTGTTGAGCACCACGCTCGACTACGCCGACATTGGCCAGGCCGACCTGGTGATCGAAGCGGTGTTCGAGGAAATCGGCGTCAAGCAAACCGTCTTCAAGCAACTCGACGCGGTGATGAAGCCTGGCGCGATCCTGGCCAGCAATACCTCGACCCTCGACGTCAACGCGATCGCCAATTTCACCCAGCGCCCGCAAGATGTCGTCGGCATGCATTTCTTCAGCCCGGCCAATGTGATGAAGCTGCTTGAGGTGGTGCGCGGCGCGGCCACGGCCAAGGATGTGCTGGCCACCGTGATGGCGTTGGCCAAAAAGATCAAGAAGACAGCGGTCGTTTCGGGTGTCTGCGATGGTTTCATTGGCAACCGCATGATCGAGCAGTACAGCCGTCAGGCGGGCTTCTTGCTCGACGAAGGTTGCTCGCCGGCCCAGGTGGACCGCGCAGCCGAGAAGTTCGGTTTCGCCATGGGCCCGTTCCGCATGGGTGACCTGGCCGGCAACGACATTGGCTGGGCGATCCGCAAGCGCCGCTATCTGGAAAAACCCAATTTGCATTATTCGAAGAGCGCCGACCGCCTGTGCGAACTGGGCCGCTATGGCCAGAAGACCGGTGCCGGTTGGTACGACTACCAGGTGGGCAAGCGCGATGCGATCCCGTCAACCGTGGTGGCTGACTTGCTCGACAAGCACCGCGCTGCGCTGGGCATCACGCCGCGCAAGATCAGCGATGAAGAAATCGTCCAGCGTCTGGTTTATGCGCTGGTCAACGAAGGCGCGCATCTGCTCGAAGAAGGCATCGCACAGCGCGCTTCGGACATCGACATGGTCTACCTCGCCGGCTATGGTTTCCCGATGTGGCGCGGCGGGCCGATGCGCTATGCCGATCAGGTCGGTCTGTTCAATGTTGTTCACAGCATGAAGCGCTTCGCCACGAACCCGCTCGACGATGCCAAGTTCTGGCAGCCCGCACCCTTGCTGGCCCGTCTGGCTGCCGCGAGCAAGACTTTTTCCTAAAGCGATTCAGGCGAGAACCCATCATGAGCAAAGCAGTCATTGTTTCTACCGCACGCACGCCCTTGTCCAAGAGCTGGAAGGGTGCATTCAACCTGAGCCACGGCGCCACGCTGGGCGGCCATGCGGTGCGCGCCGCAGTCGACCGCGCCGGCATTGCCGACAGCGATGTCGAAGATGTGCTGATGGGTTGCGCCTTCCCGGACGGGGCCACCGGCAACAACATCGCACGCCAGATTGCGTTGCGCGCCGGCATGCCGATTTCGGTCTCAGGCATGACCGTCAATCGGTTCTGCTCGAGCGGCCTGCAGACGATCGCATTGGCGGCACAACGCATCATCGCCGGCGAGGGTGATGTCTATGTTGCGGGCGGTGTCGAGAGCATCTCCTGCGTCCAGAACGAAACCAATCGCCATATGGCGGCCGACCCCTGGCTGGTCCAGCACAAGCCCGAGGTCTATTGGTCGATGCTGCAGACGGCTGAGACCGTCGCCAAGCGCTACAACATCGCGCGTGAGCGGATGGACCAATACGGCGCAGCCAGCCAGCAAAAGGCTTGCGCAGCGCAGGCCGCCGGTTTGTTCACGGCCGAAATCGCGCCGATCACGGTGACGATGGGCGTGATCGACAAGGTCCGCGGCATGACGACCAAGGAAGTCACGGTCAGCGTCGACGAAGGCCTGCGCGAAGGCACGACTTATGAGGGCATCAAGGACCTGCGACCGGCTTTGCCCGGTGGCGTGATTTCAGCCGGCAATGCCAGCCAGTTTTCCGACGGTGCTGGCGCCTGCGTGCTGACCAGCGAAAGCTATGCCTCGGCCCATGGCTTGCAGCCGCTGGGTCGTTTCCTCGGCTTCGCGGTGGCTGGTTGCGAGCCCGACGAGATGGGCATTGGCCCGGTCTATGCGATCCCGAAAGTTCTCAAGCGCCTTGGCTTGACCGTTGCCGACATCGACCTGTGGGAGTTGAACGAGGCATTTGCCGTGCAAGTGCTGTACTGCGCCGACAAGCTCGGCATTCCGATGGATCGTTTGAACGTCAATGGCGGCGCGATCGCGGTCGGCCATCCTTATGGTGTCTCGGGCCAGCGCCTGACCGGCCATGCCCTGATCGAAGGCCGGCGCCGTGGTGCCAAGAAGGTCTGCGTGACGATGTGCATCGGCGGTGGCATGGGGGCGGCAGGCATTTTCGAGGTTCTCTGAATTCCCGGATTTGATCGATTGATTGCGGGAGTTGCCTTGCGCCAGACCCTTGATTTTCTGCTCGACGACTGGCTCATGGTCCAGCAGTTGACCGATCGTGAGCGCTTTGCCGACCATTCGGCCGAGACCTTCGCCGCCGTGCTCGATACCTGCGAAAAAATCGCCCGCGAGAAATTCGCGCCGATCAATCGCCTGCTCGATACTGAAGAGCCGCGCTTCGACGGTGAACGCGTCCATCTGCCCGCTGCGACCCACCATGCAGTGGCCGCCTATGTCGAATCGGGCATGCTCGCCGCCAGCCAGGATTACGAGCAGGGCGGCATGCAATTGCCCTGCGTGATTGAGATGGCAGCCAATGCCTTCTTCAGCAAGGCCAGTGTTTCGATCGGCGGCTACGCGATGCTGACCAACGGCAATGCGAACCTGCTGATGGCCCATGGCACACCCTTGCAGCGCGAGGTCTTTGCCCGGAATGAATTCGCCGGACGCTGGTTTGGCACGATGTGCTTGAGCGAGCCGCAGGCGGGCAGTTCCTTGTCCGATGTGGCGACCCGCGCCGAGGCCGATGGCGCTGACTTTGCCACCGACCCGCTGGGACCGCGCTTTCGGCTGCGCGGCAACAAGATGTGGATTTCAGCCGGCGAACATGAGCTGAGCGACAACATCATTCATCTGGTGCTGGCAAAAATTCCGGGCGGCGACGGCAAATTGCTGCCTGGCACGCGCGGCATCTCGCTGTTCATCGTGCCCAAGAAAATGGTCGATGCGCAGGGCTTGCTGACCGGTGAGCGCAACGATGTGGCGCTGGCGGGGCTCAATCACAAGCTCGGTTATCGCGGCACCACCAACTGTCTGCTGAATTTCGGCGAAGGTAAATTTCAACCGGGCGGCCAGTCGGGAGCCATCGGCTATCTGGTGGGGCAGCCAGGCGAAGGCCTGAAATGCATGTTCCACATGATGAACGAGGCGCGGGTTGGCGTCGGCATGGGCGCGGTCATGCTCGGTTATGCCGGCTACGAGGCGAGCCTGGCTTATGCGCGGCAGCGCCTGCAGGGCCGGCCGATGGGTGTGGGCGGCAAGGACGCCACGCAGCCGCAACTGCCGATCATCGAACATGCCGATGTCAAGCGCATGCTGCTGGCGCAGAAGAGTTATGTCGAGGGCGGCTTGGCGCTGGAGTTGTTCTGTGCGCGCTTGATCGACGAGTTGCACACCGGGCAGCCCGAGCAGGCCAAGCAGGCCGGGATTTTGCTGGAAGTGCTGATTCCGATCGCCAAGAGCTGGCCCAGCGAATGGTGCCTGGAGGCCAACAGCCTGGCGATCCAGGTGCTCGGTGGCTATGGCTACACGCGCGACTTTCCGGTCGAACAGTATTGGCGCGACAACCGGCTGAACATGATCCACGAAGGCACGCATGGCATCCAGGCGATGGATCTGCTCGGCCGAAAAGTGGTGATGAATGGCGGCTCGGCGCTGGTGATGCTGGCCGACCGGATCGGCAAGACGATTGCGGCCGCGGGCCAGGATGCTGAACTGGCAGAAGCGGCGCAGGCCTTGAGCCAGGCCTTGGCCAGCGTTATAGCCGCAACCCGCGGCGCCTGGGCCAGCGGCAAACCTGAAGAAGCGCTGGCCAATGCCACGCCCTATCTGCAGGCTTTCGGCCATCTGGTGCTGGCCTGGGTCTGGCTTGACGTGACGCTGCTGGCCGGAACCCGCAGCGACTTTGCGCAGGGCAAGCGTGCCGCAGCCCGCTATTTCTTCGCCTATGAGTTGCCCAAGATCGACGCCTGGCTGGCCGTGGTGGTAAATCGCGAGCCTTTGTGCCGCGAGATGCAGGACCGCTGGTTCTAGGTGCCGATGGACAAACGCTGGCTGGGCCGGATCGAAGCCCTGGTCTGGGTCTTGATTTATGGCGGCATGCTGAGCGGCACGCTGGGTTTGTTCATGCTCCACGGCAGCGGTGGGCTTGCCTTGTTGGTGGCCGGCGGTATTGCCGTGGTGCTGGGTATTTTGCTGATCTGGCTGCGTTCGCGCTGGCCTTGAATTGATGACCTTGATGGGGATTGAGATGAAAAAATCTGTACATGAATTGTTTGATTTGACCGGCCAGGTGGCCCTGGTGACCGGTGGGTCGCGTGGCCTGGGTCTGCAGATTGCCGAGAGTCTGGGGGACGCTGGTGCCAGAATCATGCTGAGCTCGCGCAAGGCCGCTGACCTTGAACAGGCCGTTGCACATTTGCAGGCGCGCGGCATCGACGCCAGCTGGATCGCGGCCGATGCCGCCGATGAGGACCAGGCCCGCGGCGTTGTCGGGCAGACCATGCAGCGCCTCGGCCAAATTGACATCTTGGTCAACAATGCCGGCGCTTCATGGGGCGCTCCGGCCGAGGATCATCCGCTGGAAGCCTGGGACAAGGTGATGAACCTGAACATCCGCAGCCTTTTTGTGTTCGCACAGGCGGTGGCCAAGGCCAGCATGATTCCGCGCCGCCATGGCCGCATCATTAACATCGCATCGATTGCCGGCCTCTCCGGCAATGCCACCAAGATGAAGACGATCGCTTACAACACCAGCAAAGGTGCGGTGGTCAATTTCACCCGTGCGCTGGCCGGCGAATGGGGTGAATACGGCATCACGGTGAATGCCCTGGCGCCCGGATTTTTTCCCAGCAAGATGACCAAGGGGCTACTCGCTGCGCTCGGCGAAGACAAGCTGGCGGCCGCAGCGCCGCTGCGCCGTATCGGTGACGATGAGGATCTGAAGGGCGCAGCGCTGCTGTTCGCTTCGCGGGCCGGCAAGCACATCACTGGCCAGATCCTGGCCGTTGACGGCGGCGTCAGCGCGATCCATGGTGCCTGAGATGAAACCAAAACGCGGGCCAATGCAGTTCCCGGTGCATATCCCCTTCATCGAGCAACTGGGCCTTGAACTGCACAGCCTCGGCGACGGCGAGTCAGACCTGCGCGTCGATCTGACCGACGCCCATATGAACGCCTGGTCAGTCGCCCATGGCGGCGTCATCATGACCTTGCTCGACGCTGCGATGGCCCATGCCGCGCGCAGCATTCACCGCGATCAGCCCGATTTCGGGCCCGGCGTGGTCACCATCGAGATGAAGACTTCCTTCATGCGGCCGGGGGAAGGCAAGTTGCGCGCGGCCGGCAAATTGCTGCACCGGACCGCGACGCTGGCTTTTTGTGAAGGCTCGATCTTTGGCGGCGATGGCAAGCTCTGCGCCCATGCCACCGGCACCTTCAAGTACATGAGAGCCGTGCCCGGCCGCGACCGCAGCGTGAAAATATTACCGCAGGGCTGATGCTGGCCGCTCAATCGAGCTTGACGCCGAGCCGGGTGACGATCTTGTTCCATTGATCGATCTCATGGCTCACGATCGTCGCAAAAGCTGCGGCACTGCCGCCGGCGGCCGACGCGCCGTCAACTTCCAGCTTCGCCGGCGTTTCCTTCAGCGCCAGGACCTTGTTGACTTCCAGGTTGACGCGATTGACGATCTCTGGCGGCAGCCCTTTGGGGCCGATCAAGCCGTACCAGAGCGTTACGTCATAGCTCTTGTAGCCTGACTCAGCGATCGTCGGGATCTCGGGTAAAGCCGGGATGCGCTTGGCGCTGGTGACCGCAAGCGCACGCAACTTGCCAGCTTTGACCAGCGGCAAGGCGCTGGCCGTGGCGGCGAAATACAGGTCGACTTGAGCGCCGAGCAGGTCGTTCAATGCTGCGCCGCCACCCTTGTAGGGAATATGGTTCATCTGGAAGCCCGCCATGTCGGCAAACAGCGCAGCACCCAGATGCAGGGCGCTGCCCTGGCCCGACGAGGCATAGCTGAGTTGACCCGGCCTTGATTTGCCCAGGTTGGCGAGGTCCTGCAAGGTCTTGACCGGCAGCGACGGATTGACCACCACCAGCAATGGGCCCTTGGAAACCTGCACGATCGGCGTGACGTCGTTGATCGGATCGAACTTGATCTTGTACAAGCTCGGATTGACCGTGTAGCTCGATGAAATCAGCGTGAAGGTATAGCCATCGGCGGGCGCTGCCATACCGGCCTCGACACCGAGCAGTCCGCCCGCACCCGGCTTGTTTTCGACCACGACGGGTTGGCCCATCGACAGCGTCAAGGCCTGCGCGATGTAGCGGCCGATGATGTCGGCCCCGCCGCCGGGCACGAAAGTCACGATCAGCTTGATCGGTCGGCTTGGATAGCTGTCGGCCATCACTGCGGCGGGTAAAAGGCTGATTGCCATTGCGGCCAGGATCAGCCGCGCTTGTTTCAATGGAAGCATGAGGTCTCTCGGGGATTGACGTTGGGAGGCTGGCTTGCCGGTTCTATTGCTGTCCCGAGGATAAGTCCTGCAAGGCCTCGTTGTTGATTCTGATGAAAAAGCACGGTCGTTCTTTTTCTGTCACCGAAGGGACGCTGAAACCGGTTGCAGGCATGTTTCAATCCAGTGATCCAATTCAGTCCACAGGAAATCCGCATGCTCAACCATCAGATCCAGCTCGTCTCGCGCCCCCAGGGCGAACCCACGCTCGACAACTTCAAGCTGGTGGAATTGAATATCCCTGCGCTCGAAGATGGTCAGGTGCTGGTGCGCAACCATTTCCTCAGCCTCGACCCCTATATGCGCGGCCGGATGAACGATGGCAAGAGCTATGCCCAACCGCAGCCGCTGGGCCAGGTGATGATCGGCGGCACCGCGGGCGAGGTGGTGCAGTCGAGGAACAAGCGCTTCAGCGTCGGCGACCAGGTGGTCGGCATGGCCGGCTGGCAGGAATATCAGCTCGTCGGTGCCGAAGAGCGTGGTGTGCTGCAGAAGGTCGACACGACCCATGTGCCGCTGTCAGCCTATCTCGGGCTGGTCGGCATGCCGGGCGTCACCGGCTGGTACGGGCTGAACCAGATCATCAAGCCGAAAGCGGGCGAGACGGTCGTCGTCAGCGCTGCCAGCGGCGCAGTCGGATCGGTTGTCGGGCAGCTCGCCAAGGCGCGCGGTGCGCGGGCGGTCGGTCTGGCCGGCGGCGCCGACAAATGCCGCTATGTGGTCGAGGAACTCGGCTTTGATGCCTGCATCGATTACAAGCAGCATCCTGATCTGCGCTCGCTCTCGGCGGCGCTCAAGGAAGCTTGCCCGGCGGGCATTGACGGCTGTTTCGAGAATGTCGGCGGCATGATTCTGGATGCGGTGATGCTGCGCGCCAATGCCTTCAGCCGCATCGCCATTTGCGGCATGATTTCCGGCTACAGCGGGGAGCCGATCCCGATGGCTTTGCCGCAGCTGATCCTGACCAACCGCATGAAGATCGAAGGCTTCATCGTCAGCGAACATATGGAAGTCTGGCCCGAAGCCCTGCAGGAACTCGGTGGCATGGTGGCCTCCGGCAAGCTGAAATACCGCGAGTCGGTGGCGCAAGGTCTGGCTGCGGCGCCGGAGGCTTTCCTCGGTCTGCTCAAAGGCAAGAATTTCGGCAAACAACTGGTCAAGCTGAGCTGATGGACTGGACCTGTCAGCGCTTGCAGACGCTGGCGCCGCTAGCGCTATATCAGGCGCTGGCGCTGCGTTCGAAGGTTTTCGTGGTCGAGCAGCAATGTGTCTATCTGGATCCGGACGGCCTTGACCTTGTGGCCTGGCATCTGCTCGGCTTTGACGCTGCCGGCGAGTTGCAGGCCTGCGCCAGGCTGCTGCCGCCCCATAGCAAGGGGCCAGACCAGGCTTGTCCGGTGATCGGGCGGGTGGTGGTGGCCGTGCAGGCGCGCAGCCAGGGCCAAGGGCGGGCGCTGATGCGGCAGGCCATGTCGGAATGCGCCAGGCTGTGGCCTGGGCAGGACATCGCCTTGAGCGCGCAAGCGCATCTGCAGCAGTTCTACGCCAGCTTCGGTTTTTTACCGGTCTCCGGCGTTTATTCTGAAGACGGCATCGACCATATCGACATGCAAAGGGCTCACTGAATGAAGCAATATCAAGGCAAGACCGCCGTCATCACCGGCGCAGCTTCGGGTTTCGGCCGCGAGGTCGCGCGCATCGCCGCAGCGCGGGGCATGAACCTGGTGCTCTGCGATGTGCAGGCCGATGCGCTCGACCAAGCGGCTGCGGAGTTTGCTGCCTATCCTTTGCTGACGCAGTTGGTCGATGTGTCCAAGGCCGAGCAGATGGACGCGCTGGCCGCGGCAGTCAAGTCACGCTTTGGCGCGCCGAACTTCGTCTTCAACAATGCCGGCGTTGGCTCGGGCGGCTTGATCTGGGAGAACAGCCTCGCCGATTGGGAATGGGTGCTCGGCGTCAACCTGATGGGCGTGGTGCACGGCATCCGGTTGTTCACGCCGATGATGCTTGAAGCCGCTGCGGCGGACCCCGATTTCGAAGGCCATATTGTCAACACCGCGTCGATGGCCGGCCTGCTCAATGCGCCGAATATGGGCGTCTACAACGTTTCCAAACATGCGGTCGTGGCTTTGTCGGAGACGCTCTTTCAGGACCTCGCGCTGGTCACCGAGCAACTGCATTGCTCGGTCTTGTGCCCTTTCTTCGTGCCGACCGGCATTTCGCAGAGCCACCGCAACCGGCCGGGTGAATTGAGCAGCGGGCGCGTGACGCGCAGCCAGATGATTTCGCAGGCGATGAGCGACAAGGCGGTTTCGTCCGGGCGTGTCAGCGCGGCGCAGGTCGCGGCGATGTTGTTCGAAGCGATGGACGAGGAGCGCTTCTACATCTTCAGCCATCCGCAGGCCTTGGCCTCGGTGCAGACCCGGATGGAGGACGTGATGCAGTTGCGCAACCCGACCGACCCGTTCAAGGACAAGCCCGAACTCGGCGCGAAACTGCGCGCGGCGCTGAAGGGTTGATCTGTTACCGTCAGCAGTTTTACGAGCATGCTGACCTTGAATCCTGGCCTGAAAAATGTTGTTGTCATTGGCGGCGGACCTGCCGGCCTGATGGCCGCCGAGCGGCTGCGCGCGCAGGGCTATGAAGTCGATGTCTATGACGCGATGGCCTCGGTCGGCCGCAAGTTCTTGCTCGCAGGCAAGGGCGGGCTGAACCTGACCCATTCGGAAGCCTTGCCGGCTTTTCTCGGCCGCTTTGCCGAACGCAGCGCCGAGGTCGGCGCCTGGTTGACGCATCTGGATGGTCCTGGGCTGCGCGCCTGGGCCGCTGAGCTCGGCGTTGACACCTTCATCGGCAGTTCGGGACGGGTTTTTCCGAGCAGCCTGAAGGCGGCGCCCTTGCTGCGCGCCTGGCTGCATCGCTTGCGCGCCAGCGGCGTGCGCTTTCACATGCGCCAGCGCTGGTTGGGCTGGGACGAAACCGGCGCCTTGCGCTTTGCCCATGGCCAACTGGAACAAACCGTGCGGGCCGATGCGCTGGTGCTGGCGTTGGGCGGCGCGTCCTGGCCGCAACTCGGTTCCGACGCTGCCTGGGTGCCCTTGCTGGCTGCGCGGGGCATCGAGGTGGCGCCGCTGAAAGCCGCCAACTGCGGTTTTGATCTCGGTGCGGCGAAGCCGGGCAATGCTGTTGCCGGTTGGAGCGAGTTTTTTGCCTCGCGCTTTGCCGGCTTGCCGGTGAAGCCGGTGGCGCTGCATTTTGAAGGCCGCAGCGGCAGGCGCTTTCAGCGCAAGGGCGAGTTCGTTGTCACCGCCACTGGGGTCGAAGGCTCGTTGATTTATGCGGCCTCGGCCTTGCTGCGCGAGGAGATCGCCGAGTTCGGCGAGGCAATGGTGCATCTCGACCTGCTGCCCGAACGCAGCGAGGAGTTCGTCAGCGCCGAGGTCGCCAGGCCGCGTGGCCCGCGCTCGATGTCCACCCATTTGAAGAGCCGCCTGGGCATCGAGGGCCTGAAAGCCGGGCTGCTGCACGAGGTGCTGAGCCGCGAGGCTTATGGCGATGTGGCGGTCCTGGCGCGCACCTTGAAGCGTTTGCCCTTGCTGCTGACGGCCGCGCGCCCGGTGGCGGAAGCGATCAGCACGGCCGGCGGCCTGCGTTTGGAGGATCTCGACGCAGGGCTGATGCTCAAAGCGCTGCCGGGATGCTTTTGCGCCGGTGAAATGCTCGATTGGGAGGCCCCGACGGGCGGTTATCTGCTGACGGCCAGCATGGCCAGTGGTTGGGTCGCGGGCGAGGGCGCGGCGCGCTATTTGCTCAACCCGCAGTCGATCAGCGCGATGCCAGGCTCAGCGCAGTCCGGTCCGGGCTGACCGGCAGCAGCGCGCGGTCCCAGCCTGCACGAGCGCTAACGAATTGCTCGATGCGGTCGATCGCGTGGGCTGACTCGGGCAAGAAACCCGCGATCTGAAAGACATGGGGCGTTTCGGGCCATAACTCGAGCTTGACATCGACGCCCGCCGCATACGCTTTGCCGGCAATACGGCGCGCATCGTCGCAAAGTATTTCATTGCTGCCAGCCTGCACCAGCAAGGGCGGGAAGCCTTTGAATTCAGCGAACAGCGGCGACACATCGGGATGGGTGTAAAGCTGCGGCGAAGGCACGTAATGGCGCCGCAAGACCAGCAGATCATGCAGGCGCAACATCGGGTCGAGATGGGCGTTGTCGACCATGCTGAGGCCGTTGAGCGTGCAGTCGACCGCCGGAGATAGCAGCACCGCACAGGCGGGCAATGCTTCGGCAGCCTGCATGGCGCGGTTCAAGGTGACCAGCACGAGATTGCCGCCGGCCGAGTCGCCGACGAAGACGATCCCGGCCGGATCGCAGCCACTGGCGAGCAGCCAGCGATAGGCGGTATGGCAATCGTTGGGCGCTGCGGGGAAATGATGCTCGGGTGACAAGCGGTAATCGGGAATCAAGGCACGGGCGCCGAGCCGGCGGCACAAGCGGGCAGCAAATGCGGCGTGGGCATTCGGGAATCGGAATGCAAATGAGCCACCATGCAGATAAAACAGGGTCCGGCCCGGGCGGGTTTGTGGCACCGTGATCCATTGCGCTGCCACGCCGTTGCAGTCGACTTGCTCGCGCTGCACGTCGCGGTCAAGCTGGAAATGGCGTGCGTCGAGCTTTTCATAATGCTGCCGCAAGGCCGTCAGATCGACGTTGTGGCGCAGCGGTTTGCGCACCAGCAAGCGCAGCAGCTGGTTGAACGCCCGCACGCGCCAACTGCCCCGACCCTCGACCCTGTGTATGGCTAGCGTCATCCTGTCCATTCCTGCGTCCTGGACCCAGTTTGTTGTCGCGGCGCCATGGCCTGATTGCGCGCCGGCAATCAGCCATGCAAGCACAGGCCTTGGGTCGTGGCTTGGTCGGGTGAAGGGCGACGTTCATCCGGTGCGACTCTTCTTCCAACGAGGGTCATGTGTTCCGGCGGTTTTGGTCGCGGTGAGCTGGAGTGGTTGCCCCAATGAAGCGCCATCAGCAAGAAGTTTGCCACCCAGTAAGTCAGTGAACATCCATTGAAATTACATTTAATGGGTGTACATTATTGCAATGGAAGTCGACTTCGACGGAGCAAAACGAGACAAAACGCTCGCCGAGCGGGGTTTGGACTTTGCTGATGCTGGAAAGGTATTTGATGGCGTTCACTTGTCTGGGCAGGACACAGACAAGAGTACGCCGAAGACCGATTCATCACAGTAGGCTACCTGGAGGACCGCTTGGTTGTAATCGTTTGGACTCCGCGCGACGAGGTGCGTCGAATTATCAGCATGAGGAAAGCAAATGACCGCGAAAAAGCCCACTACGACCGCTATCTGGAATGATGCGGATGACGTGCCTGAGTTGAGCGAATCTTTTTTCAAGACCGCCGATCTGTATCAGGGCACACAACTTAAGGCGCGTGGTCGCCCCAAAGCCCTGGTGACAAAAGAGCCTGTCAAACTGCGAATAGATGCGGACTTGTTGGCCGCATTACGTGAGAGCGGGGAGGGCTGGCAGACCCGTATCAACGATATGTTGCGTGCCTCGCTGAGATTGGCCGGACGGGTGTAATGGAGCGTGGAGGCACTGTGATTACTCGCGCCGTAAAGCATGTAATGAACCGGGGTCAGAACCGGTCGGTGGAGCGCTGCGGTCGGGAACCTGGCGAAAGATTGTGATTCGGGGGTTGCGGCCAAGCAGGTTCAACGCTTAGTTTGTTGGGCAATGCGACGCCAAGAGGCGAGGACTTCGCCTTGGACGTCCATCGATCTTGCCGGTGGAAATGCGGCCGACTTCGCGCCATCCCTGGATGTTTTCCCATAAATCTGCAGCGCCACGCGCATCCGGGTTCCGCCATACTTGATGCAAGTTGGATACAAGTAACAGTGTAATTTTTCCATGCCATGGATAGAATGCACTAATGTACGATCGACTGTCGCAATCCATTCTGGGCGAATTGCTCGCGCAGTTTCCCGCTGTCGTGCTCTTGGGGCCGCGCCAGGCGGGCAAGACGACGCTGGCATTTGCGCTGAGGGACAAAAATCCCGGCGCCCTCTATCTGGACCTGGAACTCCCGTCAGCGCAGCGACAACTGGATGACCCGGAAGCCTTTTTTTTGGCGCACCCCAAGCAACTGGTCATCCTCGACGAAGTTCAACGTTTGCCGGAGCTTTTTTCCGTCTTGCGCGGAGTCATCGATCAACGCCGCCGAGACGGCGAAGCAAGTTGCCAGTTTCTGCTGCTGGGCTCGGCCTCAGGCATATTGCTCAAGCAAAGCAGTGAAAGTCTGGCCGGGCGGGTCGCACAGTTGGAACTCACACCGTTTCAGGCCAGAGAAGTATTGCTTGCCGACGAGGGCACCAACGGCGTCAATGCCCTGTGGGTTCGGGGTGGGTTTCCGCTGTCATGGATGGCGGTCAGTGACGCTCAAAGTCTGAGTTGGCGAGAAGCGTTCATCACCACCTATCTGGAAAAAGATATTCCGATGCTGGGCCCGCGGATTCCCGCAACCACATTGAGGCGCTTGTGGACCATGTTGGCCCATAACCAGGGGGAGTTGCTTGACCAATCGAAACTGGCAGCTGCCCTGGCCATCAGCGGACAAACCGTCGGTCGGTATATCGATTTGCTCTGCGACCTGATGCTGGTGCGCCGCCTGCCCGCATGGAGTGGAAATGTCGGTAAACGTCTGATCCGTGCACCCAAGGTGTACGTGCGCGACAGCGGCATCGTTCATGCTTTGCTGGGCTTGCAAGACCTGGATGCCGTTTTGAGCCACCCCGTGGCGGGAAATAGCTGGGAAGGGTTTGTCGTTGAGCAGTTGATCAGCGCAGCACCCCAGGCCCAGGCCAGTTTCTATCGCACCAGTCATGGCGCCGAAGTCGATCTGGTGCTGGAGTTCCGCAACGGGCAAACCTGGGTGGTTGAAATCAAGCGCTCCTCGGCACCCACGGTGTCCAAAGGCTTCTACCTGGCGGCCGATGATGTGGGCGCCAGCAGGAAGATTCTGGTTGCGCCGGTGGGGGATGCCTTCCCGATAAAAGGCGGTATCGAGGTGATGAATCCGCTGACGGCGGCAGCTTTGATCGCGGCGCAGTCCTGAAGGTAAAAGCAGTCGATGCGCAACGGTTGACTCAGGGCTTAGCTTCGCGCAGGAACAGGACGATCGGCAGCGGTGCTGCGGGCTTGGTGATCTGCTTGACCAGCATCGCCAGATCGGGCAGGTTGACCGCTGCTGGCGCGGCCGGCAAGGGGATTTGCACATCGGGCCTTGCCGACAAAGGCATCGGCATGATGCGCGGCATAGCGCTGCGGAGGAATTGATCCCTTTCGGCCCTGGCGGCGGCCTCGCGGCTGGCGCGGGCTTCGGCGGCGGCCTGCCTGGCGGCGGCTTGCCGATCAGCCTCGATGGAAGCCAAGCTGGCCAAGGAACGCACGAGCTTAGTTCTGGCCTTGGCCAGGCTCGCCGCCTCCAGTTCTGCCTTGGCCTTGAGTTCGCGCTTGCGCCGGATTTCACTGATGTCCTCGACGTCGCTGATGTCCTGCATGTCCCAGCGCTGCGGGCCAGCGGCAATCCCAGCGGGGCGCAAGCGCTGCAATGAAATCGACAAATCCAGCGGTTGTTCGAGCGCGCGCAGACGTTCGCTGAACTGCTGCATCAGCTGATTCGGATCGAAGTCTTCGTCGACGGCGGCCATCTAGAGATTGTGGCCTTGCGCCAGCGCTCGATACCCCCCTGACAACGCGGCGGGATCGTCGCGGCGCCGTGGCCGTGCTCATGTGGGAAACTCACTGGTTTTACCCGGACGCCAGACTGTTGGACAAGATCCTGCTTCAAATTGCCGCCGAGCTGAAGGTTCGGCCGGCGCAGATCCACGCTGCCGTGGAACTGCTCGATGGCGGGGCCACCGTGCCCTTCATCGCCCGCTATCGCAAGGAAGTCACCGATGGGCTCGACGACATCCAGTTGCGCGAACTGGAGATCCGCCTGGGCTATTTGCGTGAGCTCGAGCTGCGCCGGGCGGCGGTGCTCAAGAGCATTGAAGAACAGGGCAAGTTGACGCCGGAGTTGCGCGCTGCAATCGAAGGTGCGCCGACCAAGCAGGAGCTTGAAGACCTTTACCTGCCCTTCAAGCCGCGTCGCCGGACCAAGGGGATGATCGCCCGCGAAGCTGGGCTCGAGCCATTGGCCGATCGTTTGTTCGCCGATTTTTCGCTCGATCCGACGGTTGAAGCGCCGGCCTTCATCAATGCCGAGGGCGGCTTTGCCGACGTGGCGGCGGTGCTTGACGGTGTGCGCGATCTGCTTTCCGAGCGCTGGGCCGAGGATGCCTTGCTGGTCGGGAAATTGCGTGAATGGCTCTGGGCTGAAGGGCGTTTCCAGTCCAGCTTGATGGCCGGGCGCAACGAAAACAACCCCGACATTGCCAAGTTTCGCGACTATTTCGATTACTCGGAAACCATCCGCACGGTGCCATCGCACCGTGCGCTGGCAGTGTTTCGCGGCCGCAGCCTGGAGTTTCTCGACGCCAAACTCGCGCTCGATGAGGAGGTGATCAGCGGCCAGCCGGGTCTGGCTGAAGGCCGCATCGCCGGCCATCTGGGCTGGCGCCACGCGGCGCGCGCCGGTGACGCGCTGATGCGCAAGACGGTGGCCTGGACCTGGAAGGTCAAGCTGGCCTTGAGCCTGGAGCGCGATCTGTTCGGGCGTCTGCGCGAAGGCGCCGAGAACGTCGCGATCAAGGTCTTTGCCGAGAACCTGCGCGACCTGCTGCTGGCCGCACCGGCCGGCAAGCGCGTCGTGATGGGGCTCGATCCCGGCATCCGCAGCGGGGTCAAGGTCGCTGTGGTCAGCGATACCGGCCGCGTGCTCGATACGGCGGTCGTCTACCCGCATGAGCCGCGCTGCGATTGGGATGGTTCGATCCATGCGCTGGCACGACTTTGCGCGGCCCACGGGGTCAATCTGATCGCGATCGGCAACGGCACGGCGAGCCGCGAAACCGACAAGCTGGCGGGTGACCTGATCAAGCGCTTGCAGCAACTCGCACCTGATGTGCAAATCGAAAAAATGGTCGTCAGCGAAGCCGGTGCGTCGATCTATTCGGCCTCCGAGTTCGCCTCAAAAGAGTTGCCCGACATGGATGTGACTCTGCGCGGCGCCGTCTCGATCGCACGCCGCTTGCAGGATCCGCTGGCCGAGTTGGTGAAGATCGATCCCAAAAGCATCGGCGTTGGTCAATACCAGCATGATGTCAACCAGAGCGAGCTGGCCAGGATGCTCGACACGGTGGTCGAAGACTGCGTGAACTCGATCGGCGTCGATCTGAACACCGCCTCGGCACCCTTGCTGTCACGCGTGTCCGGACTTTCGGGAACGGTCGCGGCCAGCATCGTGCGCTGGCGCGATGCCAACGGGGCCTTCAAGAATCGCCGGCAACTGCTTGACGTCACTGGCTTGGGCGCCAAGACCTTCGAGCAGGCAGCCGGTTTTTTGCGCATTCGCGATGGCGACAATCCGCTCGACCTGACTGGTGTGCATCCTGAAACCTATCCGCTGGTGCAGCGGATTCTCAAAGCGCTGGACAAACCGGCCGCCGAAGTGATGGGGCGCAGCGATGTGATCCGCAGCCTCAGGCCCGAAGCCTTTGCTGACGAGAAGTTCGGCGCGATCACGATCAAGGACATCCTCACCGAGATGGAGAAGCCTGGCCGCGATCCGCGCCCCGACTTCAAGGTGGCCCGCTTCAACGAAGGCGTCGACGACATCAAGGATCTGGTTGAAGGCATGGTGCTCGAAGGCACCGTGTCCAATGTGGCGCAGTTCGGCGCTTTCATCGACCTGGGTGTGCATCAGGATGGCCTGGTGCATGTCAGCCAGTTGGCCAACAAGTTCGTCAGCGATGCGCGCGAGGTGGTCAAGACCGGCGACAGCGTCAAGGTGCGGGTGCTTGAAGTCGACCTGGCGCGTAAGCGTATCTCGCTGACGATGAAACTCGACGCCCCGCTGCAGCGTGGCAAGGCGAACGAGGACAATAATTTCCGCCCGGTCGCGCGCAACGAACGTGCGGGTCGACCGGCGCCGCCAGCCCAGCCGGCAGCAGGCGGCAATGCGATGGCGGCGGCATTTGCCAAATTGCAGGGCAAGTCGTGACGTTTCATCGCCTTGTCCAGGACAAGTTTTGCCGGAGCCGCTACGCTGCGAATCCTTTGCTCGAATTTCCGGAGTTTGCATTGAACCGAAATCTGACCGCTCTGGCCTGTGCCGCTGCGCTGTTTTGCCAAACTTGTGCCCTTGCCCAGGGCCTGCCTACAGGCATCGGCGAGCCGCAGGTCAACCCGCCTGGCAATCGACTCGAACGGGTCGAGATCAGCTCGCGGCCGCAGTCCGATGTTGATCTGCGCCGCAAGTCGCCGGTGGCCAAACAGCTCTACGGACGCGAGGAGCTCGACAAGTTCGGCGACACCAACGTGGCTGATGTGCTCAAGCGCCTGCCCGGTGTCAGCGTGCAGGATGGTGCGCCGCGGATGCGCGGACTTGGCGCCGGCTACACGCTGATCCTGCTGAATGGCGATCCGGCGCCGCCGGGCTTCGCGCTCGACCAACTCGATCCGGCGCAAGTCGAACGCATCGAGGTCACCAAGGGCCCGACGGCAGACCAGAGCGCACAGGCGGTAGCGGGGGCGATCAACATCATCTTGAAAGAAGCGCCGCGGGTTTCGCAGCGCGATCTGCGTCTCGGGATCAACTACAGCGCGCAGCGCCCAGTGCCTTCGACGACCTTCACTTTTGGCGAGCGTATCGGTGCGCTGTCAATGTCGCTGCCTTTCTCGGCTTTCGAGTGGCGCAGCCTGAACCAGTTCACCAACCAGCGCAATATGCCGGGCTTTGACGGCAAGGTTTCGAGCTCGATCCAGCAGGCCGAACAGCCGGTGTGGGGGCATGGCATCAACGCCAGCCCGCGGCTGAACTGGAAGATCAGTGATATCGAAACGCTGGCCTTGCAGACGTTCATGCAACGCGGTGACTGGAACAACCGGGTCCATTACCAGAACCAGGTGCTGGCCGGTCAGCCCAGCCTCGAAGACGACGGTGAGACCCATGGACGTTGGCAGATGCTGCGCGGCAATCTGCAATGGGTGAACCGCTTCAGCGACACCCAGCAGGTCGAATTGAAGGCCGGCCTGCAGGATGCTCAAGGCAACTTGCATGGCCAGACTTATCGCGGCAATCTGGCTCAGCAACGGACCGATTCCGACAACCATGACCGCAGCGTGACGCAGTCGGGCAAATATGCCCAGGCTCTGGGGGAGGACCATAGCCTGACCTTGGGCTGGGAGCTCGAAGCGCGCAAACGCGAGGAAACGCGCCAGGTCAACATCCTCGGCGTATTGCAACTGCCCGCTTTTGACGGCCAGTTTGCCGCCAGCATCCAGCGCCAGGCGCTGTTCGTTCAGGATGAATGGGAGATCTCGAAACAATGGTCGACCTATCTGGGCCTGCGCGCCGAGCGTATTGCCACCGAGAGCAGCGGCGCTGCATTGCCCGTCAGTAACCTCAGCACGGTGGTCACGCCGCTATGGCATCTCAATTACAAGCTCGACCCGAAAGGCCGCGACCTGATTCGTGCCAGCCTGACGCGCAGCTACAAGGCGCCCGATCTGGCATCCCTGCTGGCGCGACCTTCGCTGAGCAGCCTGTTTCCTGACGCTGCCGGCGGCAATACCGAGCTCTCGCCTGACCGCGTCGGTAACCCGGGTTTGAAGCCCGAACTGGCGACCGGACTCGACATTGCGTTCGAGAAATATCTGGCCGGCGGCGGGCTGATCAGCGTTGGCGTGTTCCACCGTCAGGTCAAGGACCTGGTCCGCAATGTCACCTTGCTCGAGCCGGTGGCCTGGTCGAGCGTGCAGCGCTGGGTTTCGCAGCCGAGCAATTTTTCGACCGCTCAGACCAGCGGGCTCGAGCTTGAAATCAAGGGCCGCGCCAGCGAGTTGCTGCCAACGCTGTTCGAGCCGCGGCAGGCGCTGAACCTGCGCGCCGCGCTGAGCTTTTACCGCTCGCAAGTGGCCGCATTGCCGGGCCCGAACAATCGCCTCGACGGGCAGCAGCCCTGGTCCGGCAACCTCGGTTTCGACTATCGTTTTGCCGGTCTGCCGCTGACCACCGGCGCCAGCCTGGCGGTCACGCCGGGCTATCAGACCCAGCAGACAATGTCGCAGACGCTGGAGCGTTCGCGCAGTCGGGCGATCGACGTTTTTGCCCAATGGATGTTCAGCCGTCAGTTGTCGCTGCGCTTGTCCGCCAACAACCTGGCGCCGCTGACTGCGCAGACTCAAACCTTGCTCAGCAGCGGATACGGCAGCCAGTCGAGTCGTATCGGCAGAACCGGTTTTGGAGCGAATCTGGAAATGAAGTTGTGAGTCGATGACCCCGCCGGCCTTGCAGATATTCGCCGGCCCGCGTGCCCTGGCTCGCCTGGCCGAACGCGGCCTGCGGCCCGAGGACATGCAACTGATCCCGGCCGCTGCCGGGGGGCCGAAAGGGCTGATCCTCGGCCCGCTGGACCAATTCATCTTCGGTGAATGGCTGGCAAACAGCAGTCATCAGGTGCATCTACTCGGCGCTTCGATCGGCGCCTGGCGCATGGCGACGGCCTGTCTGGCGCGCAATGCGCAACAGACCGAGGCCGAGTTTGCCCGGCTGACGCATGACTATGTGAATCAGCGTTACGACAGCCTGCCCGGCAAAAGTCCGACTGCGGAACTGGTCAGCCGCGACTTTGCCGCCAAGCTGGCTCAATGCTTTGGCGGGCGCGAGGCCCATCTGCTCAGCCATCCGCGTTTTCGCCTGCATATCTTCACCTCGCGTGGCCGCCATATCCTGGGCCGGGAAGGGCGCTTGCGCACACCTCTGGGCTATGCCGGCGCCTTCGCGGCCAATCTGCTGTCGCGCCGCGCGCTTGGGGGTTGGATCGAGCGGGTGGTTTTTTCCGGGCCGGGTGCGGTCATGCCGGTGCCGTTGAATGATTTCCGCAGCCGCCAGGTCACGCTCGATGCCGGCAATTTCCAGGCGGCGCTGCTGGCCAGTTGTTCGATCCCTTTCTGGCTGAAGGCCGTGCAAGACATCCCCGGCGCGCCGCGTGGTGCTTACTGGGACGGCGGCATCACCGACTATCACTTGCATCTCGATTACGCCTCGATGGCCGGGGAGGGGCTGGTGTTGTATCCCCATTTCCAGCGACAGGTCATCCCCGGCTGGCTCGATAAAGCGCTCAAGCGCCGGCATCAGTCGAGCGCCTTTCTCGATAACGTGGTGCTGCTCGCGCCGCACCCCGAATGGGTGCGCAGTCTGCCCCGCAACAAGCTGCCGGATCGCCAGGATTTCCAGCATTACAGCGATGATGTGCCGGCACGTGCCAAAGCCTGGTTGCGCGCGATCGCCGAGAGCCAGCGCCTGCGGGATGAGTTTGCCCAAGCCTGCAGCCAGGATTCGGTCGCGGCCTTGCCGCTGTGAAGGCTTGACTACAATTCGAAGCAAGAAGTTTCTTCGCAGGCCCTACGAGCGCGGCAGCAGTCCGCGCTTTTGTTTTTTCCTGCCCAGACAGATAGATCAGTTTTCCGGAGCAATTCATGATTTCGATTCAATTGCCAGACGGCTCCAAGCGTGAATTTCCGCAGGCCGTCACCGTTGGCGCAGTGGCCGCATCGATCGGCGCAGGCTTGGCGAAAGCCGCGCTGGCCGGCCGTGTCGGTAGCGGCGATGAGGCTCGCCTGGTCGACACCAGCTTCTTGATCGAGGCCGATACCCAACTGGCCATCATCACCGACCGCGATGCCGACGGCCTTGAAGTGATCCGCCATTCGACTGCCCATTTGCTGGCCTATGCGGTCAAGTCGCTGTTTCCCGAGGCGCAGGTGACGATCGGGCCGGTGATCGAGCATGGCTTCTTCTATGACTTCGCCTACAAGCGTCCGTTCACGCCTGAGGATCTGGCCGCGATCGAATCGAAGATGGGCGAGCTGGCCAGAAAGGACGAGCCCGTCACCCGCCAGGTGCTGCCGCGCGACGAGGCGGTGAGCTATTTCAAGGCGCTGGGCGAAGCCTACAAGGCCGAGATCATCGAGAGCATCCCGGCCGATCAGGCGGTGTCGCTCTATGCCGAAGGGGCTTTCACCGACTTATGCCGCGGCCCGCATGTGCCGTCGACCGGCAAGCTCAAGCATTTCAAGCTGATGAAGGTGGCCGGCGCCTACTGGCGTGGCGACCATCGCAACGAGCAGTTGCAGCGCATCTACGGCACCGCCTGGGCGACCAAGGACGATCTGCAGAAATACCTGCTGATGCTCGAAGAAGCCGAAAAGCGCGACCACCGCAAACTCGGCCGCGAGCTTGATCTGTTCCATATGGAAGAAGCCGCGCCTGGCCTGGTGTTCTGGCATCCCAAGGGCTGGACGGTCTGGCAGGAAGTCGAGCAGTACATGCGCGCGGTCTATCGCAACAACGGCTACCAGGAAGTCAAGGGCCCGCAGATTCTCGACAAGCATTTGTGGGAGAAGACCGGCCATTGGGACAACTACCGCGACAACATGTTCACGACCGAATCGGAAAAGCGCGAGTACGCGCTCAAGCCGATGAACTGTCCCGGCCATGTGCTGATCTTCAAGCAAGGCATCAAGAGTTACCGCGACCTGCCGCTGCGTTACGGTGAATTCGGCCAATGCCATCGCAACGAGCCCAGCGGTTCTCTGCACGGCATCATGCGCGTGCGCGGCTTCACCCAGGATGACGGCCATATCTTCTGCACTGAGGATCAAATCCTCGACGAGTGCATTGCCTATACCGAGTTGCTGCGCAAGGTCTACGCCGATTTCGGCTTCACCGACATCATCTACAAGGTGGCAACCAGGCCGGACAAGCGCGTCGGCTCCGACGACCTGTGGGACAAGGCTGAATTCGCGGTGATGGAGTCCTTGCGCCGATCGGGTTGCGAGTTCATCGTGTCGCCGGGTGACGGCGCCTTCTACGGCCCGAAGATTGAATACACGCTGAAAGACGCGCTCGGCCGCCAATGGCAATGCGGCACGATGCAGGTCGACTTCAACACCGCAGAACGGCTGGGCGGCGAGTACGTCACGGATTCGAGCGCACGCGCGCACCCGGTGATGCTGCACCGCGCGATCGTCGGCAGCCTCGAACGTTTCATCGGAATTTTGATCGAACAGCATGCCGGTGCGTTGCCGGTCTGGCTGGCGCCAACCCAGGTGGTGATCGCCAATATCACCGACGCGCAGGCGGATTACGTTGCTGAAATAGTGAAATCTCTGCAAAAACAAGGGCTTAGGGTTCAGGCTGATTTGCGAAACGAGAAAATAACGTATAAAATCCGTGAGCATTCTTTGCAGAAGGTTCCGTATATCCTGGTCGTAGGCGACAAGGAAAAGGCAAATGGAACCGTTGCGGTGCGCGCCCGAGGCAAGCAGGATCTGGGTGTGATGGCTTTGGAAGACTTCCTGGAGAAGATTTCCGCCGACATTACCCAAAAAACCTGAACTTGCATTCAGGGCGCGTTTTGTTTTGTATGGGCCTCTTGCCTTGAGGCTCGCTGAAAGGTATGCACCATCGCTACATTTGCTGACCGTCGAGCCATTCCTGAGCGCAAGCACAGGCTGAACCGTGAAATCTTGGCTCCCGAAGTCCGTCTGAATGGCCAGGAAAACGAGCCGCTAGGAATTGTGAGCATTCAAGAAGCACTGCGAATGGCAGGCGAACTGGATGTCGACGTCGTTGAAATTTCCGCCACTGCCGTGCCGCCTGTGTGCCGGTTGATGGACTACGGCAAGTTCAAGTACATCGAACAAAAGCGCGCTGCTGAGGCGAAGTCAAAGCAGAAAGTCATCGAGATCAAGGAAGTCAAATTCCGTCCGGGTACGGATGAAGGCGACTACATCATCAAGATGCGCAATCTGCGTCGCTTCATCGCTGACGATGGTGACAAAGGCAAGGTGACTTTGCGTTACCGCGGTCGTGAAATCACTCACCAGGACATCGGAATGCGCTTGCTCGAGCGGATTCGCGATGAATTGGCGGATGTGGCGATTGTTGAGAACATGCCCAAGCTGGAAGGCCGGCAGATGATCATGGTGCTGGCGCCGAAAAAGCGCTGACGCCGGGAATTGAATTCAGCCCGTCGATTTGGTCGTCGACGGGCTTATTAGCCTCCAGAGGCCACCAAGTTCTGCATCAGTCATGCAGACGCCCCTGGGAGCGTTCACAAGAAGGAGCAATCATGCCCAAAATGAAGACCAAGAGCGGCGCGAAGAAACGCTTTCGCGTTCGCCCGGGTGGTACCGTCAAGCGCGGTCAGGCGTTCAAGCGCCACATCCTGACTAAGAAGTCGACCAAGACCAAGCGCCATTTGCGTGGCACTACGACCGTGCACGAGACCAACATGGGCCATATGGCTCAAATGTTGCCTTTTGCTGGCCTCTGACCGACTTCTGAAGGAGAACTACTATGCCTCGCGTTAAACGTGGTGTTACCGCACGTGCCCGTCACAAGAAGGTCCTGGCATTAGCCAAGGGCTATCGTGGTCGTCGTAAAAACGTCTTCCGGATCGCCAAACAGGCGGTGATGAAGGCGGGTCAATACGCCTACCGTGACCGTCGCGCCAAGAAACGTGTGTTCCGCGCACTCTGGATTGCCCGTATCAATGCGGCTTCCCGTGGCCTCGGAATGACATACAGTAAATTTGTGGCTGGCCTGAAAAAGGCCGAGATCGAAATCGACCGCAAGGTCCTGGCTGATCTCGCCGTTCGTGATCCTGCTGGTTTTGCCAGCATCTTCGCCAAGGCGCAGGCCGCTCTCGCTTGATGCCCTGTTGCCGCATCCTTGCGGCAATAGCGGCAAACCCCTGACCGGTTCACCGGTTCGGGGTCAGCGCTTCAAAGGCCGACACCTGGTGCTCGGCCTTTTTTTATTGCTTGATGATTTTTGCTTGATGGAACCGGCACCGCGATGAACGACCAAGACCAAATGCTGCAGACGGCCCAAGCCGAATTTGCCGCCGCCACAACGCCCGCCGACCTCGAGAACGCCAAGGCCAGATTCCTCGGCAAGTCCGGTCTGGTGACCGAGTTGCTCAAAGGCATGGCCGCCTTGCCGGTCGAGCAGAAGAAGACGCGCGGCGCCGAGATCAATGTGCTCAAGGCCGGTATCGAAGCCGCCTTGACCGTCCGCCGCCAGGCCCTGGCCGATGCCGAACTGGCGCTGCAATTGAAGGCCGAAGCGCTCGATGTGAGCCTGCCCGGCCGCCAGCGCGGCAGCGGTGGACTGCACCCGATTACCCGTGCGATGGCACGCATCGAGGCGATCTTTGGCTCGATGGGTTTCGACGTGGCCGATGGCCCCGAAATCGAGAACGACTGGTTCAATTTCACCGCCTTGAACACGCCCGCCGACCATCCGGCGCGCTCGATGCACGACACCTTCTATGTCGAAAATGGCCATGTGCTGCGCACCCACACCAGCCCGATGCAGATCCGCTATGCGGTCCAGCATGTCAAGCGCCATGCGGGCTTGAACGCCGCCGGCCAGGCCATGCCTGAGATCCGCGTGATCGCGCCTGGTCGCACCTATCGCGTCGACAGCGATGCGACCCATTCGCCGATGTTTCACCAGGTCGAAGGCCTGTGGGTCGGCACCAACATCAGCTTCAAGGATCTGAAGTCGGTTTACGTGAATTTTCTGCAGCAATTCTTCGAGACCACGGACATGGAGATCCGCTTCCGTCCGAGCTATTTTCCGTTCACCGAGCCGAGTGCCGAAATCGACATGATGTTCGCAACCGGCCCGCTGAAAGGCCGCTGGCTGGAAGTCTCGGGCGCTGGTCAGGTGCATCCACAGGTGATCCGCAATATGGGGCTGGATCCTGAAACCTATATCGGTTTCGCTTTCGGTTCGGGCATCGACCGGCTGGCCATGCTGCGCTACGGCGTCAGTGATCTGCGCCAGTTCTTTGATGGCGACCTGCGCTTCCTGGCGCAGTTCCAGTAAGCCATCCGCAAACATTGACGAGCAGACAAAATGCAATTTCCTGAATCCTGGCTGCGGGCCTTTTGCAACCCGCCGCTGAATACGCAAGAGCTGGCCGAACTGCTGACCATGTCGGGCCTCGAGGTGGAAGAACTGCGCCCTGCAGCACCGCCATTCCACGGCATCGTCGTGGCCGAAATCGTTGAAGCCGTCCAGCATCCCGATGCCGACCGCTTGCGCGTCTGCAAGGTCAACGCCGGTGGCACTGAGCTGCTGCAGATCGTCTGCGGCGCGCCGAATGCGCGCGTCGGTATCAAGGTGCCTTTGGCCCTGGTCGGTGCGGCATTGCCGGCAGGTGACGATGGCAAACCGTTCGAGATCAAGATTGGCAAGCTGCGCGGCGTCGACAGTTTCGGCATGCTCTGTTCGGCCAAGGAACTCAAGCTCAGCGACGAGCATGGCGGCCTGCTCGAGCTCAGCGCTGAGGCGACGATCGGCCAGGACATCCGCGCCCATCTGGCGCTCGATGACATGCTCTTCACGCTCAAGTTGACGCCCAATCTGGCCCATGGCTTGAGCGTCTACGGCATCGCGCGCGAGGTCTCGGCCTTGACCGGCGCGCCACTGCTGACGCCGGCATTCCCGCCGGTGCCGGTGACAAACCCGGACCTGCTGCCGGTGCGCATCGCGGCCGCTGATTTGTGCGGGCGCTTTTCGGGCCGCATCATCCGCGGCGTCAACACCCAGGCCAAGACTCCGGCCTGGATGGTCAGCGCGCTGGCGCGTTGCGGTCAGCGTTCGGTCTCGGCGCTGGTTGACATCTCCAACTACGTGATGTTCGAGTTCGGCCGCCCCTCGCATATCTTCGATCTGGACAAGATCCATGACGAATTGATCGTGCGCTGGGCCGAACCGGGCGAGAGCCTGAAGCTGCTCAACGGCAACACGGTGCAACTCGATGCAACAGTTGGCGTGGTGGCTGATGCGCAGGGCGTCGAATCGCTGGCCGGCATCATGGGCGGCGATGCCTCCGCAGTCTCCGACGACACCCGCAACATCTATGTCGAAGCCGCTTTCTGGTGGCCCAAGGCAGTGATGGGGCGTTCGCGCCGCTTCAATTTTTCGACCGATGCCGGGCATCGCTTCGAGCGCGGCGTCGACCCGGCCTTGACGGTCGAGCATATCGAACGCATCAGCGCGTTGGTGCTCGAAATCTGCGGCGATGCCCAGACGACTTGCGGGCCGATCGACGACCAGGTGACCGGCTTGCCGGAACGCCGGCCGGTCGCGTTGCGCGTTGCGCGGGCCAGCAAGATCATCGGCATGCCGGTGTCGCAGGAAGACTGCGCAGGCGTCTTCACCAGGCTGGGGCTTGAATTCACCCAGGCGCCCGGCGTTCTGACCGTGACGCCGCCGAGCTCGCGCTTCGACATTCAGATCGAGGAAGACCTGATCGAAGAAATCATTCGCGTCATCGGCTACCGCGCGCTGCCGGCAACGCCGCCGCTGGCCCCGGTGGTCGGCAAGGTGATGTCGGAATCGCGCCGCTCGGTGCATGCACTGCGCCAGCAGATCGCCGCGCGCGATTATTTCGAGACCATCAACTTCAGCTTCGTCGAAGCCCGCTGGGAAAAAGAACTGGCCGGCAACCCGCAACCGATCGAGTTGCTGAACCCGATCGCAGCCCCGCTGGCGGTGATGCGCTCGAGCCTGATCGGCAGCCTGATCCATGTGCTGCGCTACAACCTCAGCCGCAAGGCGACCAGGGTGCGCTTGTTCGAGATCGGTCGGGTCTTCTTGCGTGATACCGCTGTGCTGGAAAGCGACAGCAGCATTGCCGGCGTGGCCCAGCCAATGCGTGCTGCCGGCCTGGCCTTCGGCCCAGTCGACCAGCAGCAATGGAGCCAGCGCGATCGCAACGTCGATTTCTTCGACGTCAAGGGCGATCTGGAAGCGCTGTTCGCGCCGCGCCAGCTGCGCTTTGTCGCCGCCGAATTCCCTGCGCTGCATCCGGGCCGCAGTGCCCGCATCGAACTCGACGGTTGCGCCATCGGCATGGTGGGCGAGTTGCATCCGAAATGGCGTCAGGCCTATGAGCTGCCCAGCGCGCCGGTGCTGTTCGAACTCGACTTGCCGGCGTTGCTGGCGCAGTCAATGCCAGCGGCCGTGGCCTTGCCGCGCCAGCAGGCCGCGCTGCGCGACATTGCCGTTATCGTCGCTGACCATGTCACCCATGAGGCGCTGATGCAGACGATTGCCGCCGCGCATGACGGGCTGGTGCGCTCGGCCCGATTGTTTGACGTCTTCAAGCCGACCCAGGCCAGCACCGACCTGCAGCCCGGTGAGCGCAGCATGGCGGTGCGGCTCGAACTGCTTGACGATGAAGCAACCCTGACTGACGAACGCATCGAGCAAACTGTCGCGACCGTGGTACAAGCCTTGGTCCAGCAATTGGGTGCGCGTTTGCGCGGATAAATGAGCTCAGCCATGAACGATGACGGTGCCGAAGTCAATGCAGGGCGATTGATGCTTGCCAGCCTGGAAACGCCGACCCTGACCAAGGCCGAGCTGGCTGAAATGCTGTTCGACAAGCTCGGGCTGAACAAGCGCGAATCGAAGGACATGGTCGACGCCTTTTTCGTCATCGTGCACGGTACGCTGGTCAGTGGTGACGATGTCAAGCTATCGGGCTTTGGTAACTTCAACATCCGGCGCAAGGCCCCGCGTCCGGGTCGCAATCCACGGACGGGCGAATCGATCCCGATCAAGGCCCGCAACGTCGTGACCTTTCATGCCAGCCCGAAATTGAAAAGTTTGGTGCAAGGCGATGAACTTTCCGACGACGACATCGAGTAGAGTCTGCTCTCCCTGCTCGACCTGATCTGAATGGACATGCTGCTTCCCGCCATCCCTGCAAAACGCTACTTCACCATCGGTGAGGTGAGCGAGCTTTGTGGCGTCAAAGCCTATGTGCTGCGCTATTGGGAACAGGAATTCACCCAGCTCAGGCCGATGAAGCGGCGCGGCAACCGGCGCTATTACCAGCATCATGAAGTGCTGCTGATCCGCCGCATCCGTGACCTGCTTTACGACCAGGGTTTCACCATCAGCGGCGCACGCAATCAGCTGACCGATGGCAGCAGCCTGCGCAGCAATGGCGCACAGCTGTTCATGCAGGAACTCGAAGAAGCCCGCCTGCTCGACGCTGAAGCCGACGCGGGCGAGCCGGTCACCCCAGGCCCGGCTGGCGACGACAGACTGTCGATCGAACAAGTCGGTGACGAACTGCGCTCGATTCGCGAAACCCTGCTGGCCTGAGTGCCGAGCCGGCTGCAAACTCGCTTACAATGCAAAGCTCAGTCGGGGCGTAGCGCAGCCAGGTAGCGCACTTGGATGGGGTCCAAGGGGTCGTGAGTTCGAATCCCACCGTCCCGACCATTAGTTAAGACAAAGGCCTTCAAGCAGTGATGCTCGAAGGCCTTTTTCATGGGTAAAACAATGTTTTCCCCTGCAACGGGGGACAAGGCCAAGCAGATAGCGTTTCTTGGCCTTCAGGGTTCCGGCGGGCTTGTCATCCCCCACTTGAATTGAATCATTCGCCGTCCACCCCTTGCGCTTTCAACTTCAGCAAGTCTTTCTCAATTTCCTCAACCGTCGGCATCGCACCCTTCAGGTTGTCAGGCAGGCTTCCACCAAGGTGTATTCGCTTACGCCCATGGGTTTGTTCATGTCGCGAAGGGCAAACTCCACCTCGATGTTGTTTTTGTCGCGGCACAGCAGCAGGCCAATGGTGGGCTGGTCGTCGTTGCGTTTGAGCAGGCTGTCCACAGCTGACAGATAAAAGTTTAGTTTGCCTGCGTACTCGGGGATGAACTTGCGGTTCTTGAGCTCAACCACCACGTAGCATTTCAGCGTGACGTGGTAGAACAGCAAATCAATGTAGTAGTCGTTGCCGGCCAATGAAGGCAAAGCCCTTGCCCAACTCCAGCAAAAACTGGGTGATGTGCTGTGTGAGTTGGCGCTCCACGTCCAGCTCGTTGTACGGCGCCGTCATGGCCATGAAATCAAAGGTATAAGGGTCTTTGAGGGATTGCTGGGCCAGATCCGACTGTGGCAATGGCAAGGTGCGGGAAAAGTTGGTCACCGCCTTGCCTGCGCGGGCATACAGCTTGGACTTGAGTTGCATCGCCAGCACATCGCGGCTCCAGCCCTGCTCCAGGGTTTGCTCGATGTAAAACCGGGCTTCGACTACGCTGGCGCACTTGGTGAAAATCTGGATGTTGTGCCCCCACGGCAATTGGTCAACAGGCTGTTGACCAATTGGCGCGTCCTCGCTGTCTGGTCTGGAAATGCCTTGCGCACCGGTGTAGAACTGAAAAAACCGCAGGCAATACTTCAAGTTGGAGGCCGACAGACCCTTGATGTCAGGAAAGGCTTTTTGCAAGTCGGCCGACAGTTGGGCAATCAGCTTGTCGCCCCATTGGCTTTGCGCCTGTTTCTGGGCAATCATCGCACCCAGATCCCAGTAAAACAGAATCAACTCACGGCTGGCTGCCAGCGCCATGCGCAGGCGCACGGAGACGATGCGCTGCTTGATAGTGCTGAGCCACTCTTGGTATTCGGCCAGTGCACCGGGTTGGAGATTAAGGGGTTGTGTCATGGCGATCCGTGTTTATGCCCGACATCGACATTGATGAGCTGCACCAAAGCCTTGAGCATGGCCAAGTGGTTGCTCAGCACCTCGTCCGTGAATATCGCGGCCACGCCTCTGGAGAGGCGCAGGTCTTGTTCAATCTGGCTTCGTTTAGGCCAGGGTGCGTGGACTTGCCAGGCGGTCAAATGGGTTTGTTGCATCAGGTGTTGGCGGGTTGAAGCGTGTCAGGTACACGCACTTTGAACCGGGCATCCAGCGTGCAGGGGTCGGCTTCGGTCGCCTCAGGGCTGAGCGGAATTCTGCGCGTACGCTTGGTGCCAAGCCAGGTGGCCACGAGGTCCGCCAAGTCGGGGTGATTGACCCGCATAAATAAAGTTGCGAGCCGTTGTGCTGTCGGGATTTCGTCCAGCGCATCAAGAGCCGCACTCAACCCATCTTCGGTGATGTCAGGTAGCAGTCCTTGCAGCACTTCCATGACCCGGGATATGCCGCCTGCCGGGTGTTGCCAGGAGACCAACTCCAAGGCGGTGAGTGCCGGTGTGCTGACCTTGAAGCGGCCTTGGGGTGTTTCGTGCCATACGGTTGGCATGTCTGTCACGCGGGATCGCGCAAAAAAAACCAGCCGGTGTCGGCCGACCTGCACCGGGCGCCTAACCTTCGGAACCATGATTTGCGTGACCATCACCGCTTGGGGCGATGCGCCATAAACTTCAGCGGCGCTGAGCAGCCCGACGTAATAGGGCAAGCCAAGTGTTTTGGATAGGTAGGCATCCAGCCAAGACTCCAACGGGGGCGCGCCTGCTGAGGCATCTTGCAACGGAATAATCACCCAGTGTTCAGAGCCACGGGAGGCGCGGACGATACGCCCCTTGCGCTGTTGGCGGTGCAGGGCTTGGCGCAGTGCGTCGGCACTGACTCCGGGCAAAGCCAGGGCAATATCAGCAGTGCGCAGGTTCAGCTTGCCGCGACTTTCCGCTGCATCGAGGACGGCACTCAGTGGGCTTCGTACAGATTTATCCATTGGTAATGCGTAATGTATTGATTATTGATACTTATCGCAACCAAAATGGATATGTGACCGTCGCCTGTGCATTGGTGTGAAGGGCTTGAGTTTGGCTTTGTTCATGCGGTTTTACTTCTCGTATTGGTCTCTGACGCTTGTTCTGTCACCAGCGTGTCGAGCAACCAGGCCAGGAAAAGCTTGTGCTCATGGCTTCGCTCGAACTGGTGCAGCGCCTGGCCCAGATGCCAGTCCGAGGTGTGAAGAAGTCTCATGTTTCCCCTTTGAAAACCATCCGCCTGCCAATATGCGACCGGCAGGACCAGCGCGGTCCGTTGCCGATCATCGGCATGAATTCTTGCGCCGCAACAGCACGGCGAACAAGGTTCCAGAAGCTGTGCCGATCAGCAGCATTCTCCTTTGCAGGCGAATTGAATCGCTGCTTGAATTGGCAATTATGTGGGATCGATAGCGAAGGACGACCGGGCTTGCGACCATCGCGCTGCCTGGCCGAATTCTCGAGCTGATCGGCGAACGTCAATCGGACTGGCGGCCGCTCCAAACTGCGCCAGCACCTCGTCGAATTCTGAGCCTTTCGACTTGTGCACCGTCATCGCGAATACGGTCTGGTGCACGGGCAGGCGTCAGGTTGGAATGGTGTTGTCCAGGTCGAAAGTATCCAAGGCAAGGCGGGGGTACAGGAGGGGGTAGATGACGTTATTTAAAAACAAGAAACCTAGCATTTTGGCGAGCTGCAAGGCAGCTGCGCGCAGGTCGCCTTACTTCAATGGGTCGTTGAGCTCGTAGCTGGTGCTGCGTCCACCGGCGTCGGATTTGCGCAGGACGCCACGTTGCATCAGGTCGGTGATGTCGCGCAGGGCTGTGTCGGGCGAACAGTTGGCGATTCGCCCCCACTTGCTGCTGGTGAGCTTGCCCTCGAAGCCATCGAGCAAACGGTTGATCAACTTGACTTGCCGCTCGTTCAGATCTGCTGAGCCGGGCGCAGCCCAGCGTTGCCAGGCCCTGGTTTTTGTCAGCACTGCGTCGAGATTGTGCTGTGCCTGGTCGACGGTGCGATGCAGCGTTGCGATGAACCAGACGAGCCATTCGGTGACATCAAGCGATTGTTTTTGCGTGCGCTCCAGGATGTCGTAATAGGCCTTGCGCTCGCGTTGAATCTGCGCCGACAGGCTGTAAAAGCGCTCCGGGCTGCCATCCGCACGGGCCAGGAACAGGTCACCCACGGCACGCGCGATGCGGCCGTTGCCGTCGTCGAAGGGATGCAGGGTGACAAACCACAGGTGCGCGAGCCCGCCTTGATCAATGCGGGCTCACCCGACGCGCCGTTGGCCCAGGCCAGAAAGCGGGCGGTCTCGGCGTCCAAGCGGTTGGCTGGCGGTGCTTCGAAATGCACGCGTTGGCGCCTTGAATTTCCTATCGGCCCGGAGACCACCTGCATCGGACCGTTGGCATCAATGCGCCAGCCGCCCACCTTGACCGGGACCAAGCTCGAATAGCCTGTGGGGAACAAGGCGGCGTGCCAGCCGAACAAGCGCTCGCGGGTGACGGGAGCCTTGCAGTTGGCGGTGGCGTCGAGCACCATTTCGACCACCCCTTCGACGTGACGATCCACCGGGGCCAGCGCACCGATGTCGGCGCCCAGCCGGCGCGCGATGGAGGAGCGCACGGAATCGACGTTGAGCAACTCGCCCTCGATTTCGCTGGTCTTGATGACGTCTTGGGTCAACACCGACAGGCTGGCTTGGTCCCGCAGGGCCATGCCCACGTCGGCCAGCCGTCCCATCAAGAGACCCTGGCGCGACTGACCTTGGCCAACGGTTGAGCCAAGGCAGCCAGGTCGAAACGCCAGTTTGGCCAGTCGCTGGCCTGCCAGATGTAGGCGTAATCACCGCTTTTCATGCGGAGATTATGCGGTGCAATCTCCGCAGGCGCAAGCTATTCGCCGTATTGTGTGCGGTGATTGTGGGGCGGGGCCAAGTCATGACGGACAAGTGGCCCGCCCGCTTGTCATCCACTCGCGTAGCCCGCCAAGCAGCGCAGCGGATTGCGGGGACTTCAAGCCAGTTAATAGTGGTTATGGCTCCAGTCCCGGCTTGGCACAGTACTGCACCCCATCCAGTTCCCGGTAATCGGCATCCTGGGTCCAGAAGGTGGCACCGAACTCCCGTGCCATGCTGTACATCGCCGCGTCGGCCATAGCCAATTTATGTTTGACGGCCGCTTCGGATGCCGCAATGGCACGCGGGGCGGTCAGGTCCAGCACCTGACCCAGGCGCATGACGTCCAGGCAGCGTTTCACCAAGTCGGCAGGCAGGCTGCGGCTGAGCACTTTGTGCACTTCGAACAGGGCGATGGTAGGTACCAGCAGTTGTTTGCGGTTTTCGATGGCTGCGGCAAACAGATCGGCCCGGTCTGTGTCCTGCAAGTATTCAATCCAGCCTGACGAATCGACGACGTTCATTCAAAACTCCCGGTCCGGCTCTTTTTCGGGCTCGATATTGCCCAGGTCGTAGCCCTTCAGGATGCCGCGGTAGGCGCTCATGGGCAATTCGGGCTTGATGACCAGTTCGTTGCCGCGCAGCTCAAAGTGGATGTGGGACCCTGCCGTGATGCCCAGTTTGGCGCGCATGGCCGCAGGCAATGTGACTTGGCCCTTGCTCGAGACGATGGCTTGTACTTCCAGTATTTCAGACATTTTTTATGCTTTACTTTTAAAAAGTAAAGCGAAGTATAAATCCAAGCATGTAAAAAAGTAAGCTGGAGGGAGCTAAGTTAGCCCGGTGCCTTTGGTTATCTTGGTGCTGCACCGATGACGGAAAACCTCAATTCAGTGGCGCAGGCGGCGCGTGAAGGGTGGGTAGGGGGAAATTTTCACCCTTGCCTGTCCCCGCATTCCGGCCTGTGGTCTCATGCGGGCAACAAGCTCAAGCCGGCCGGAAATTGGTGACGAGGTCGTCCATGGCGCGTGCGATTGAGCCACTGTCGCCGCCCACGGCAATCAGCCCAAAGCCGGCATCGAACATCTGCTGCGCGCTGGCGATGTTGTAGTTGAGCAAGCCCGCGCGCTTGCCCTTCGAGCGGATGGCCGCGAGCGCTTCCATGATTTTTTGCTGCACTTCGGGCGCTGCTGAGTTGCCGAGAAAACCCATGTTCGCCGCCAGGTCGTTCGGGCCGACGAAAACGCAATCAACGCCGTCGACCGCCGCGATTTCGGCTGCGTTGGCCACGGCTTCGGGTGTTTCGACCTGGATGATCACGTAGATCGCCTGGTGCGCCTGCTGCGCGTAGTCCTTCAAGCGCCCGAAGCGGCTCGCCCGGGAAACGCTGGCAAAACCGCGAATGCCCTCGGGCGGATAGCGCGTGGCAGCAACCGCGGCGCGCGCTTCGGCAGCGTTCTGCACATTGGGAAACATCAAGGATCGGGCGCCCGCGTCGAGCAAGCGTTTGACCATGATGGCGTCGTTGACGGGCATGCGAACGACCGGTTCGGCGTCTCCACCGGCGGCTGCGGCTCGCAGGTGATGGACGACATCGCCGAGTTCGTTGGGCGAATGCTCCATGTCGATCAGCAGCCAGTCGAAACCGGCCCCCGCCGCGATCTCGGTCACCATCGGGCTGGCGGTGGTCAGCCAGTAGCCGATCAGTTTGTCGGTGCCGGCCGCTGCGGTTTTGAGTGGATTGACCAGAGGATTCTTCATGTTTGTTCCCTCATCATCAGTCCTGGATCACGGCCGTGAAGTCGCAGACCACGACTGACTTGCCTTCTTTGCCCACCAAGAGGTGCGCGTGACGGGCCGGACGTGAGGCCGGGTCGGGGAACATGGCCGTCCATTCGGCGTTGAGCGCCTCGCGGTCAGCCAGGTCCTTGAGCCAGACATTCATCTTGATCACGTCCCCGGGCTTGGCGCCGGCCGCCGCCATGATGGCCCGCAGGTTGACGAACATCGCCTTGCATTGGTCCTCGAGCGAGTCGGGGATATGGCCGGTGGGGGCGTCCTTGGCGCTGATGACGCCGGACATGACGATATTGCCGATGCGGGACGCAGCCGGGACCGGGTTGCCATGCTTGAAGCCACCGACCTCGATGCTGCGTCTCATGCTGGAAATCCAAACAGCCTGGCTGGGTTGTCGACCAAGATCTTCTTGCGTATGACCGGATCGTCGCTGTAGCGATAGAGCAACTCGAGCAGGTCGGCGTCGTTGGGCATGAAATCTTCATGCAGCGGATGGGGCCAGTCGGTGCCCCAGATCAGGCGCTCGGGATTGGCCTTGATGAATTCCCGGGCGACATCGACCGCTTCGTTGAAATGCGGATAGGTTGAATAGCGATGGCCGTTCGAGATCATCAGCCAGGTGTTGCCTTCCGTCAGCAAGCCACAAACGGTGTCGAGGTTCGGATCTTGCAGCCCGCGCACGCGGCCCATGTGATCGATCGCGACTGGCTGATCCTTGAGCTTTTTGATCTGGGCGACGAGTTCGGGGTTGAATCCGTCCCAAGGCGCATTGATCTTGAGGATCCAGCCAATCTCTTTGCAGCGCGCCGCTGAACGCTCGAACAGGTCCCAGCTCGGCACCAGGTTGAGCTGTTCGCGAAACGAGAACCGGATGCCGCAGACGCCGGCGACCTTCAGCTGCTCCAGGTCCTTGTCGCTGAGCGAATCGTCGATGACGCCAATCGCGCGGTAGTTCGGCCCGAGTTGCTTGAGCGCGTCCAGCACGATCGTGTGGTCAGTGGCATAGACGGTCGATTGCACGATGACGCCACGGGCTATGCCCAGCTTCTGGTGCATGCTCTGCGCGGCCTGGAAGGTGGCGCCTTCTGAACTGTAGGTCGCACCCTCGCGCTTCTTGTAGCCATGGCCGCTGATGTGGAACTGGCTGTCGCAGCTATTGGACGGCGGCGCTTCGTTCGGTGCTCGCGGGTCGGGATCAAACGGCAGGTAGCGGGCTTTTTCGGTTCCCATGCGGGTGACGCTTTCTTCGGGTCAGTTCAAGGAAAAATGACAGTTGACCGATCCGTAGGGACCAAAGTCAGCCTGAAACGTATCGCCCGGCCGGGCCGGCACAGGGCGGATGAACGAGCCGCTGAGCAGGATCTCGCCCGCCTTGAGCGTCTCGCCATGGGCGGCCAATTTGTTGGCCAGCCAGGCGATGGCGTTGGCGGGATGCCCGAGTACGCCGGCCGACAGCCCCGTCTCCTCGACCTCGCCATTGCGCAGGCAGGCGCCGCCGATCCAGGCCAGGTTGATGTCGTCTGTCGGCAGAAACGGCCGGTCGCCCATGATCAGGCCGCCATAGCCGGCGTTACCGCAGATGCTATCGATGATGGTCCGTTTTTGCTTGGTGACGGAGTCGATCTTCTCGAGCCGCGAGTTGAGGATTTCGATCGCCGGACAGATGAATTCGGTCGCGCGCAAGACATCGAAAAGCGTGCATCTGGGGCCGGTCAGATCGCGTTTGAGCATGAACGTCAGCTCGATTTCGACGCGCGGCGCATGAAAAGTGCCCAGCGGTATATGGCCGCCATTCGGGTAGAGGGTGTCGTCGAGGATCACGCCATAGTCGGGCTCATCGACCACCGATTGCGATTGCATCGCTTTAGAGGTGAGACCGATCTTGTGGCCGACGATCGTCGCACCCTGTGCGATCTTGATGTCTGCCCATGCGGACTGCACGGCATAGCCGTCCTCCAGCGTGATGCCGGGATTGGTGATGGTCAAGGGCCGCAGGATCTCGTGTGCCACATCGGCGGCCGCGATGCGCCTTGCCATTGCCTGGATTTCTTCGTTTTTGAGTGCCAAAGTCTTGTTCCTTCAAATGGATTTGGCCTGGGTGGCCAGGTAAGCCTCGAACTCCCGCAAGGTCTGGGCATTGGGCGGGAAGTTCCCGCTGAGCGAGGCTCCGCCCAAGATGCGCCGGGCCACGAAAGCATCCTGTGCATCTTTTTTGAACGCTTCGGCGGCGACCTGTGCGGCGACTTGGGCCGGGATCACGATCACGCCGTCGGCATCGCCCATGATGAGGTCGCCAGGGATGACGGCGACGCCGCCGCATCCGATCGGTCGCCCATGTTCAAGCGCGCAATGCGCAACGCGCATCACCGGCGGGCTCGCTGCCTGGGCGAAGACCGGCAGGTCCATGGTGGCGATCATCCCGCTGTCGCGGATGCCGCCGTCGGAGACGAGCCCGGCACCACCCCGCACCATCAGGCGCGACACCAGGATGTCGCCGCAACAGGCCGCGCTTGTGTCGGACCGGCAGTCCATCACCAGGACATGACCCGAAGGCGTGGCTTCGAATGCTTCGCGATGGATCTCGCTCGACCGCCATGCCGGGTCTTCGAGGTCTTCACGCGCAGGGATGAAGCGCAAGGTGTAGGCCGGCCCCACCATCGGCTTGGCATATGGGCCAAGTGGCCGCACGTCCTTCATCAGCACGTTGCGAAATCCTGCGCGCAACAACACCGAGCAGACGGTCGCGGTGTTGCTTTTTTTCAGGCTTTCGATGACCGCTGCATCCACGCTCGCCAAGGGTAATGTGCCCATCGTCAATTTCACCTGTGGGTGTTCTTGTATTGCAGTTATTCTCGCGACTCCTTCCCCTAGCGCAAGCGCCCGGAGCTGGCGAATTCTGCAATGTGGACCCCAAGACCTCGAAATTTGCAATGAGTACAGCCGAACCGATGGAATTGTGGAGCCGTGCCCTGCTGGAGCCGGGCCAACCGTCGCGTGGCACTCAGGCAATCCGCCGGGCGTTTCTGGTGCTTCGGGTCGTCGCATTGGGCCGGGAAAATGGCTGTGGCTTGAGCGAGGTGTCGGATGCTTGTGGCTTGGCCCGACCCACAGTGCGGCGCATCCTGATGGCCTTGATGGCAGAAGGCGCGGTCGAGCAAAGTCGGCGCACCATGCGCTATCGGGCGCCGGGCTATTTGCAGATCCTCGAGTTGCTGCCGCAGAACGTGCCGTTCATGCGCCAGGCGAATCTCTTGCTTGACGAAGCGGCCGAAGAGATCGGCGACAACGTGTCCCTGACTGTGCGCAGCGGCTTGGAAACCGTTTGCGTTGCACGGCGCCTTGGCAGTTACCCGATCCAGGTGTTGTCGCTGGGCATCGGTGTGCGCCGGCCGATTGGTACCTCGTCGTCGAGCATCGCGATTCTGTCGACCATGCCGGAGCGTGAAGCGATGCAGATCCTGGCTGAAAACGAAAGCCGATTCGCCGATGACGGTGTCACCCTGGCCGAGATCATGGCCATTGTTGAGCGGGCGAGGGCCTGTGGATATGCCTTTCGAGAGCGCGGCCTGGTGCGCGGCACCCGAGCCTTGTCGATCGCCATCCGGTCATTGGACGGGCCCGCCTACGCGACGCTGACGGTGACCGCCATCGCACGCCGCATCCCCCCGCAGCGGGTGAATACGATTGTCGAAGTGCTGCGCAGTTGTGCCGCCAAGATGTCAGGGTTGATCGCATTGGACGCCGAGCCCACCTGAGCGCGCGTCCACATCGCGGAACCGGCAACTCCGAATTTCTTGGTTCCGGACTGGTCTGCACCTAGTATCGATTTTCGGCAGGACCACAAAAATCCGCATCAACGGGAGGAGGCAATATGCGCAGGAGAGCAATCCTTGGGAGCGGTGGCTTCGCGCTACTTTCCGGCAGCTGGCCGGCGCAATTCAGTTGGGCGCAGGAGGCGGCCTATCCGTCCAGACCGGTGCAGATGGTCGTGGCGATCCAGGCGGGCGGCGCGATCGACGTCGCCGGACGTACGGCGGCTGAGGCAATGGGATCCAGGCTCGGCCAGACCTTCTTTGTCGATAACCGGCCGGGCGCTGGCGGCTTGATCGGCATGACCGATGTGGCGCGCTCCAAAGCGGACGGCTACAACCTGCTGTTCGGAACTGCTGGGCCCATCACGATCCTGCCGCAACGCCAGTCGGTGCTCAAGACGATCGACCCAGTCAAGGCATTCGTCCCCGTTGCCCTGCTTTACTCGGTGCCGATGGTCGTCATCATCAAGAAGAACAGCCGCTTCAAGACCCTGCGTGAGCTGATCGATTTCGCGAAACTGAATCCGGGCAGCCTGACCTATGGCTCGACCGGGGTCGGTTCGATCAATCACATCGTCGGTGAATTGTTCTCGTCGCTCGCGGGGATCAACCTGCTGCATGTGCCCTACAAGGGCACCAGCCCGATCCTCACCGACATGATCGGCGACCGCCTCGACCTCTACTTCGCGACCCTGCCGACCTGGAAGAGTGCCAGCGATAAATTCACCGTACTGGCGGTGGCGTCGAAGAAGCGTTCGGGCTTTGCTCCGGAGTTTCCGACCTCAGCAGAAGCCGGGCTGCCCGGCTTTGAGTTCGACAATTGGGGCGGTGTGTTCGCCCCGGCCGCAACCCCTCAGGCGGTCGTCGACAAACTGCGCCATGCACTGGAAGACGCGATGAATGATCCGCTGGTCCGCGAGAAGTTCCGCTCTGCCGGCAATGAGCCCGACTTCAGGGCTGGGGCACAGGCCAAGGCAGAGATCGAAGCCGAGTTCACGAAGATGAAGAATCTGGTGCGCGACCGGCAGCTGAATCTCGATTTTTGATCGTCCGTTGGCCTGGCAAGGTGGCGTCTGGCCGGGTCAGCGACGACATCATTCACGTCACCGACCTGTACTCGACCCTGGCCAGCGCCGGGGGTGGCCAGATCCCCACTGACCGGCCGATCGATGGCATCGATCAACTGGCTTGGTGGACCGGTCTGAGCGAAAAATCAGCCCGCGAGGGCTTTCTTTTCTATATCAAGACAGTAGTGTCCCAACGTTGTCCTGCGTGGATCTCATAAGTAAATGATTCACTTTGGTTTTTCGGCATTTCGGTCTGGTCTCGATTTGAACGTCGAGTCCATGACTTATGGTCTTTTGCGACTGCACGCAAAGGACCACGATGAACCAAGGCAAGCTTGTTTTTTCTCAGCTCATGGCCTTTCTGCCGCTGAGCACTTTCCGCCGCTGTGTGGCCCGGCACCGCGGCGACCACAAGGTCCAGGACTTCACGTGCATGGATCAGTTTTTGACCATGGCTTTTGCTCAATTGACGTACCGCGAGTCCTTGCGCGACATCGAGGTCAATCTTCGGGCTCAAGCCAAGCGGCTCTATCACATGGGATTGCGTTGCAAGACCGTTTCCCCAAACACGTTGGCCAATGCAAACGCTACTCGGCCCTGGCAGATCTATGCCGATTTCGCCCAACATTTGATCGCAATGGCGCGGCCTTTGTATGCGCAAGAGCCTCTTGCTATCGACTTGGATGCCACGGTCTATGCCTTCGATGCCACCACAATCGACTTGTGCCTGTCCGTGTATCCATGGGCGCCGTTTCGCACGCACAAGGCGGCTATAAAGCTGCACACGTTGTTGGATCTGCGCGGCTCGATACCCACGTTCATTCACACCACCGATGGCAAGACGCACGAGGTCAACACCTTGGACCTGTTGGATCTCGAGCCGGGTGCCTACTACCTGCTGGATCGGGGATACCTGGACTTCCAGCGCTTGTTTGCGATTCACCAAGCCAACGCCTTCTTTGTTACACGAGCCAAGTCCAACACGAAATTCAAACGCCGCTACTCCCATCCGGTGGACAGAGTCAACTCGAATATCGTGTGCGACCAAACCGGTGTGTTGACAGTTTTCTATTCGAGCAAAGACTACCCCGCCACTCTGCGACGCGTGGTGGCCAAAGACGAAAACGGCAAGCGCATTACGTTTTTGACCAACAACTTCGCGCTCAAACCCGAGTTGATCGCGGACCTGTACCGGCAGCGCTGGCAGGTGGAGTTATTTTTCAAGTGGATCAAGCAGCATCTGCGAATCAAGACGTTTTTTGGAACCACCGAAAACGCGGTCAAGACGCAAATCTGGACTGCAGTCTGCACGTACGTGCTGATCGCCATCGCAAAAAAACGCTTGCACTTGAATAGCAGTCTTCATGAAATCCTACAAATCCTGAGCCTGACCATGTTTGAAACAACCCCCTATAAATCAACTACTTACGCCACCGGACCCTGATCAGCTATCGGAAATCGAGCATCAACAGCTCTCTCTCCTATGAAAAACGTTGGGACACTGCTGAGTCAATCCCTATAAATCGTACTTGGCCGGTACTCCGGCCCTAAAGCCCAGATTCGTTACATCGGACAGGTTGCACCGGTTTTCTTTTGCGACACGGTGGAACTGCTGAGCCCCTTTTCTGCGTCCCGAGCAGGTGCGCAAAGTAGCGGCAGTTTTTGTGCAGAAAATGGGCCGCGCCAAATGGGCGCAGCCGCGCGGTTTTGGGGCCGATGTTCGAGCGGCGTTTTATGTTTCTGGCGGCAAGAGCCATGGCTCGGTGGGCCCGAGAATCGCCAGCCTCGGCGCTACTCCATGACTTGCCCTGCACCGGAGTTTCACGGCCGGTGGAGAGGGCAACGAGGCCTATTTCAGCGGCTGCAGAACGATCCTTTGGCGCGTGGCTTCCAGCACCTTGCTGCGGGAATAGAGCAGCGGAAAATAATCTCCGGTGAGCCACATGCCGGCCAAGTCGCGGTAATGGGGGCTGTCAGGGTCACCCGACTGACCGGGTGCGTTGACAGCGCGCGAGTTGTCCCAGTTGCCTACGTCCACGACCACCCGGAAGGACGGGCCGTTGGTTTGCCGGAAGTCGCTGTTGCGGTAACTTGACTGGTTGGGCGTGTAAGCGCCACCACGCTTGGGCATCGGTCCGACATTCAGGCGTGCCCGGTTGGCTTCATCCATGGCCGCAGCCAGCGGATGCTCCATCAACGTATGGTGCATGCGGCCCCATTGCCATTGCGAGGCATCGGTGCCCTGGAGTTTTTCCAGTTCGGCATAGGCGGCAAGCAGGCTGTCCAGCAGCACCGCGTCGCGGCGCGCAAGACCATTGGTGCCGAAAAGAGCGGTCGGTTTTTCGATGGCGTCGAGCATGACGGCTACATCGGGCGCGCCAATCGCCGCCGCGGCCGCCGGCGACAGCAAGGCCTTCTTGAACGCATTGCCCAAGTGGCGCGATAGCCAGACTTCATACAGCGCTGCCGCCGCAGAATCGCTGCGCTCGACATAGTCCCAGCCTGCGAAGACCTGTTGCGCCGTTTTGGCCCTGGGGTCTGCCAGCGGCTGAACCAGCGCCACCAACCGCCTTGCGGGAATCGCCAGGTCGTCATTTTGCAAGCGCATCGAATCCTCGATCGAGACCTTGGGCGTTGCCGCGAGCACTTCCTCGATGCGCGCATGGCGCGAGCCGTTGGTCCATTCGAAGCCCAGCTTGCGTTCTCGATACGGGTAGTCGGCCGGCAGGTTCATTTCATTGGAAGACGAAAACCAGCCCTTGACCGGGTTGTAACTGGACGGCAGTTCATTGCCCGACCAGAACCCGTTCCATTCATAACGGCCGTCGCCCGGCACCGGCAGCAGGCCGTCCCAGTTCGGCCGCTTCGGCGCCAAGCCACCCGGCACCCAGCCGATATTGCCCTTCGCGTCGGCATAGACCTGGTTTTCGGTCGGCGCGCCCCAGTTCAGCATGGCCTTCTTGAAATCCCGAAAATTCTTGGCCAGCATGTAGCCGATGCTGCCGAAATAAGGCGCCATACCCGGCTCTAGCCAGCCGGAGCGAACGGCAAAGGCGCGGTTCTTTTCCTTCTCGACAAAGATCACCGGCCCATGACGGGTGAAGCGCAGATTGACGGTGGCGGGCTGACCACCACGCACCGCGACCTGTTCCTGCACCAGGCGGAACGACTCCCACTGGCCACGGTATCGGTACTGCTCAGGGTTGTCCGGGTTGAGCTCATAGACGTAGAGGTCTTCCTGGTCGATGTTGAAGATGGTCAGACCGAAGGCGATGGTGCCGTTGTGACCGATCGAGATGCCAGGCAGCGCTGGCTCCCCGGCGCCGATCACATCCATTCCGGGGGCGTTCAGGTGGACGACATAGCGCAAAGAGGGTGTCGAGTAAGCGCGATGCGGGTCGTTGGCCATGATGGCTCGACCGGTGGCTGACTTTGCCGGAGCCACCACCCAGTTGTTGCTCCCTTCGGTGGCTTCTGCCTGGTCTTCCAGGGCGATATTCAGGGACTCGGCACGGGCGGCGCTGCGAATCGCTTCGCGGGTGATACGCACGTTCTGTGTAGCTAACTGGAAGACCGCCAGCAGGTCGGCCGGCAGGCATGGATCCAGCCCGTCCGGCATGCTTGTCTGCCAAGGCGGCATCAAGCCGGAGCGGATTTCGTCGGACTTCAGGTCGGCCTTGCAGGCGACTGCGGCGCGTGCCACCTCGCTGCTGAGGTTGCGGGTGAGACCGTGACTGCGTATTCGAACCACGTCCTCGGGCTGCCATTTTGCCGGGCCATAGCCCAGCGTCCTGAATTCGAAAGGCAGTCGGTCTGGATGGGTTTGCAGGAAGTCGACGTAGGCATTGATGCCGGCGGTGAATGCGCTGGAAAAACGCTCGGCGTCTTTGCCGTACGAGAGCCATTCACGCCGCATGTCGCCACGGTAAAGGAAGAGTCGGGTCGCCTCGTCCTGTGCCACATAGGATGGCCCGAGCACTTCGGCGAGTTGGCCAAGTCCGCGCCGTCGCCACAAGTCGATCTGGAACAGGCGGTCGCGCGCGGCATTGAAGCCTTGCACGAAGATCGCGTCGCTCTGGCTGCGGGCGTAAATATGCGGCACACCCCATTGATCAACCAGAATTTCGGCCGGCTTGGCGAGGCCGGCCACGCGGTGGGTTTCGGTTGTCTGCCCGGCCAAGGCAGGCCTGGAAATTGCCAGGCAGACCAGCAAGGCCGCCGGCAAGGTTCGCCAGTTCATCTTCATCGTCGGTCTCCCGGAGTCTGAGCTTGTCAATACAGCGCTTGAACCCAGGCTCGGCCAAGTTTACCGCCCTGAACAAGATCGCGGCGGCGATTATGCCGGCCGGTTGTGCTGCTTTCATTTGGGTGGTCAACTGTTTTTTATACGCTGCCGGCGCGGCATTGGCTGCAGATCCATCGAAGGCTTATCATCCATATGATTGTTCAATTCACTCAAAAGTAGGTAGACGTCAATTCATGCGGAACTCAAAGTGTTTTTCAACCTCGCTGCTCGCCCTGAGCGTGGCGCTGATCGGCTCTCACGCAGGCGCTCAGACCGCCAATCCTGTGGCCGATGTTGAGCGCATCCTCGCCAGCCCGGCATTCAAGGCCGCTGTCGCGACGATTGACAAAGAGCATGGCAGGATCGTCGAGGACGGCATCAAGTTGACCGAGATCCCTGCGCCACCGTTCAAGGAAGAGGCGCGGGCGCGCGAATACGAAAAGATGTTCAAGGCGGTCGGCTTGGGCGAAGTCAAGATCGACGAGGAAGGCAATGTGCTCGGTGTCCGCAAGGGCAGCCGTGGTGACGGCAAATTCGTCGTCGTATCGGCACATCTCGACACGGTGTTCCCCGCCGGGACCGATGTGAAGGTCAAACGCCAGGGCACCAAGCTCTATGCCCCGGGCATCGGGGACGACACGATGAGCTTGTCGGTGCTGCTGGGTTTTGTGCGCGCCATGCAGGCCGGCGGCATCAAGACACGCGACGACATCCTGTTCGTTGGCACCGTCGGCGAGGAGGGTCCGGGCGATCTGCGCGGCGTGCGCCACCTCTTCAACAAGGGCCAGTTCAAGGACAAGATCAAGACCTTCTTCTCGATCGAGTCAGGCGGCGTCAACCTGATCACCAATGGCGGTGTGGGTTCGAGGCGTTACCGGGTGACATTCAACGGCCCGGGCGGTCACAGCTTCGGCGCTTTTGGTCTGGTCAATCCGATGTTTGCATTGGGGCAAGCGGCAGCCGAGTTTTCGCGCCTGCAAGTGCCGGCGACACCGAAGACGACTTATGGCATCGGCGTGATCGGCGGCGGAACTTCGGTCAATTCGATTCCCATCAGCGGCTGGATGGAAGTCGATATGCGATCGGAATCGGTGGCCGAGCTCAAGCGGGTCGAGGACCGGATGTTGAAGATCATGCAGGACGCCGCTGATGGTGAGAACTTTGCGCGGTCGACCAAGGAAGGAAAAATCAGCGTTGAAATCAAGCTGATCGGCGATCGCCCGGCCGGCAATACCGATGCCAAATCCGAACTGGTGCAGACCACCAAGGCAGCGATCGAGGCGGGTGGCTACAAGGTTGGCTACCAGTGGAGCTCGACCGATTCGAACATGCCGATGAATCTCGAGATTCCGGCCATCACGATCGGCCGCAATGCGCCAGACAAGGCCGGGCGTTCGCATTCGCTCGACGAATGGATGGATGTCGAAAAAGAGCCGATGGTCAAGGCGATCGCGACCAGCTTGAGCATCATCCTGGCAACCGCCGGACTCGAATGATCGAGCTGATCGTAGACACAGCCGGCGGCCGGCGGTGAGACGCCGCCAGTTCGCTGCGCTGTTGGCCTTTGCGGCACCGGCGCTGGCCTTGGCTGCGCCGCCGCGCATCCGGATGTTCGAGCTCTACCAGGACGACCTGAGTTTTTCTGCTGCGGCGAAAAAGCTCAATGGCAGCGTGATCAGCATGCAGGGTTTCATGGCTCCGCATCTGAAGGTCGAATCTGATTTTTTCGTGCTCTCGAACAGCCCGGTGGAGACCTGCCCTTTTTGTGCCTCCGAGGATGAATGGATCAACACGATCGTGTTCGTCCGCATGAAAAAGCGCCAGGAAGCGGTCAGCCCGGGTGATTTGCTGCAGGTTCAGGGCCGGCTCGAACTGGGGCCGCAAAAGGACTCGGCGACCGGTTTCATCAGTCGCGTCCGGCTGGTCGACGCCAGTTTTCAGCGTCTATGACGCGGGGCCACGCCAGCCTGTTGGTGCAGGCAGTCGACGCGGTTTTTGCCGATGCCGGCGGCGCCAGCATCCATGCGCTGCAGCAGGTTAGCGCAGAGTTTTTGCCCGGGCAGCTGAGCGTTATCGTCGGTCCGTCGGGGTCGGGCAAGAGCACCTTGCTGCATGCGCTGGCGGGCATCGTGGTGCCGCAGCATGGCCTGATCAGCTTCGGTGCAACGGTCGTGAATCAACTCGACGAAAGCCGGCGCGATGCCTGGCGTCTGGCGCATTGCGGTCTGGTGTTCCAGGAATTCCGCCTGATCGACGAGCTCGATGCGCTGGGCAATGTGCTGTTGCCGGCGCAGTTCCAGCAAGCCCGAATTCCAGCCTTGCTGCGCGCGCGTGCGCTCGAACTGCTGGAACGCTTTGACGTGCCGCAGCGCGCTGGGCCGGTGGCGAAGATGTCGCGTGGTGAGCAGCAACGAGTGGCGCTGGCACGTGCGCTGCTGCTCGACCCGCCACTGATCCTGGCCGATGAGCCGACCGCCAGCCTGGATGCGGACAACGGGCAGCGGATCGCTGCGGCGCTCAAGGCGCTGGCGCAGTCGGGCAAGACGGTGATCACGGTCACCCATGACGACAAGCTGGTGGCGCGGGCTGACAGCTTGCTGCGCATGCAAGCGGGGCAGGTCCTGCCGTCGATTGCGGGTTCGCCCACATGAACCCGCTACCGCTGATCCGCGCCGCGCTGCGGCGCCACCGCTTCAGCGCGCTGGCTTTCGTGCTGCTGGTCGCTGCGGGTGTGTCGCTGTCGGTGGCGGTCGTTTCGCAGGAGCGGGCCTTGCGCCAAGGCAGCGCGCTGGCGGCTGAGCGCTTCGATCTGATCGTGGCGCCGCCCGGCAGCCGCACCGATGCCTTGCTGAGCGGAGTTTTTCTGCGCCCCGGCTCAAGCCAGTTGCTCAGCCCGGCGCTGAGCGCGGCCCTGCTCAATGACAGCCGGGCCGTCAGCGTTTCGCCGCTGGCTTTTGGCGACAGCGTTGGTGGCGCGCCGGTCGTTGGCGTCACCGCCGCGTTGGTCGAACATTTGTCGGGCGGGCTGGACGCAGGTCGGCTGTTTGTTGGGCCGGATGAAGCCGTGGTCGGTGCTGCCAATGGTTTGCAACTGGGCGACAAGTTCCAGCCCAGTCATGGCGTCCATCATGGCGGCGCGAGGGCCGGCGGCAGCGACCGGCCCGACGCTCATGCCGTGACGATCACCGTGGTGGGTCGAATGAAACCGACCGGCTCGCCCTGGGATCGCGCGGTGACCATGCCGGTCGAGCGGGTCTGGTCGCTGCACCAGTTGCCCACTGGCCATGATCCCGCGGCGCGGCATCTGGGCCCGCCGTTCGACGCGGCCTATACGCCGGGGATTCCGATGGCGGTGCTGCAGGTCAGCGATCTGGCTGCGGCTTACAAGCTGCGCAGCGCTTACAACAACAAGGAATCGATGGCCTTTTTTCCGGCCGAGGCGCTGCTGCAGTTGTATCAGCTCGTCGGCGACATGCGCCAGCTGATGAGCTTGCTCGCCCTGGTCACGCAAGCGCTGCTGCTGCTTTCGATCATGGCCAGCGTCTTGATCCTGTTCCGTCTGCTGCTGCCGCAATTCGTCACGCTGCGCGCCATCGGTGCACCCCGGTCTTATCTGTTCGCGTTTGCCTGGGGTTTTACTTCGCTGCTGGTGGCGCTGGGTGTGCTGATCGGGCTGGCGGGCGGCTATGCGCTGTCATTCGGCATCAGTGCCTGGCTGTCCCGGCAGACCGGCGTCAGCCTGCAGCCGGCGCTCGGCGCGCATGAATTGCTGATGGCCTTGGCAATTCTCGGAGTCGGCCTGTTGCTGGCCACTTTGCCGGCCTGGCATCTGCAGCGCTTGTCACTGGCGTCCGCGATCAAATTGCATTGAATCCGCCGGCCGCTGGGATCAAGCCTCAGGGGCGGGCGCGCCTGAGCGCGAACAGTGCTGCCAGTAGGCCGAGCATGGCCAGGTCAAGCCAGCCCAGGCTGCCGCCGCCCTTGTAACCGGCCTTGTTTTCGACCCGGATCGAACTGTCGGACTTGAGCTTGGCCTTGAAGTTTTCGAGTTCGCTCTGCAGCTTCGGAATCAGGTCATCCACGGCTTGGCCGTAACCGTCATTGCGACCGGCGCGGGCGCTGGCGCCGAGGCCGATGGCGCTGGCGCTGCCTTTGACCTGACTCATGCCCGGCGCGCGGAACAGCAGCTTCTGGCTGCGCACATCGAACACCGAGGCGTCGACCAGGGTCTGGATGTCGTACTGGTTGCCGTGGATCACATAGGCGCCGACGATGGTCCAGTAAAGCACCGACAACATATTGCTTTCGGTGAACTGCACCTGGTCATAAGACACCAAGGCCACGACTTCGACATTGAACATCTTTGCCACCTGATTCAGATTCGCAAAGCCGCCGCCCGGGCGCAGGTAACTGGTTGGAATGACCTCGATCGAAGCGATGAAGTCATGCTGGGCAAAGGATGACTTGACGCGCTCGAGCAGGGCCAGTTTTTCAATTTCTCCAATCCCGGCCGTACGGTTAGCGCCCGGCGCAAAAGCCAGCCCGACTCGTACCGGTGGTCGCAAATAGGTCAGGCCAGCCTGCATCCGCGGTGCTTCCTTGGCATCTGGGTACAGATAGTCCACCACGCTGCCGACCTGCTTTTGTCCGCGGCCGTCCATGAAGTTGCCGCAGGCGCTGAGTATCAGCAAGGCGCCAAAGGCAGCCACATTTTTGAGTAAATTTTTCATTGAATTGTTCATGTCCGGCCTGCGCTTCTGGGTGGGTGAATGATTGTCGATCAAATAAAAAGGGGTCGATTGACAAACCATGGCCCGCCGATTCATGCTTGATCGGATGCCTGCAGGTTCTGCTCCAGACTGCCGAGCAGGCGCTGCCTTCCGGTCAGCACATGGCGCTCGGCCAGCGACTTCGCACGGCCTGCATTGCCTTTCAGAATGGCCTCGTAGATCTGCCGGTGTTCAGCATTCGAGCGCCGCATATTGCCCGGTGCATTGAAGTACCTGCGCCTGAATAAATGCAGTTCCTTGACGTAATCCTCATAGGTCTGCCGGGCGCGCTGGTTGTTGCTGAGCTGCAGGATCAGGAGGTGGAATTGCAGGTTCAAGGTGTAGTACAGATCGCCATCGCCGCTGTCGCAGGCGCTGTCCATGCCGGTGAGAAGGCGCTCAAACTCCTGTTTGTCCTGCTCCTGGATATTTTCGGTCGCAAGGCCGGCGGCATAGCCGAACACCAGCGCGCGCAACTCGTAGATTTCGATCATTTCACGCACCGAGATCTGCCGCACGAAGACGCCTCGGTTGCGCACCGCTGTCACCAGCCCCAGACCGGTGAGGATGCGAATTGCCTCGCGGATCGGACCGCGGCTGGTGCCGATGCGCAAGGCCAGGGCGGCCTCGTTCAGGCGTTCCCCCGGGGCGATTTCCCCCGCATGGATCAGCCGTTTCAGCTCATCGGCAATGCCCAGCGGCAGGCCTTGATCGGGGCTTGTCTGCAATCTGCTCATCTGTTGGGGTACCGGTTTTGCTGCGTTTGGACACCGAGGAACTGTTCTCAATACTCGCAAAAGTGTTGACACTTTACACTGCATCGATGACACTTTCCAGCATTGTTTGAGTTATCAGAACTTGCCTGAGCCGGCCTTCTTTCGACCCTTGCGCTGATGCGTGGACGATGTTGGCACGGAGTTTGGCAAATCTTTGTTGCGTTTTTTCATCGGTCCTGCTCATGTCCCATCTGCCTGCTTCAGCCGCCCTGGCGCGGTTTCGCGTCATCGATCTCACCCAGGTTCGCGCCGGTCCGACCGCTTGCCGGCAACTGGCCGACTGGGGCGCCGATGTGATCCAGGTGCAGATGCCCGAACATATGCGCGGCGATGACACCCTTGGCGGACAGGACGGCTCGGACTACCAGTACACCCATCGCAACAAGCGGTCGGTCACGATCAATCTGAAGGAGGCCGAAGGCATCAGCGTGCTCAAGCAGTTGATTGCCGGCGCCGATGTGGTGGTGGAGAACTTCCGCCCCGATGTGAAGTTCCGGCTCGGGATCGATTACGAAACCCTCAGTGCTGACCATCCCGGCCTGGTTTACGCCAGCATCTCCGGTTTCGGCCAGACCGGCCCGCTGGCGAGCCGACCCGGTTTCGACCAGATCGCCCAGGGCATGGGCGGCCTGATGTCGGTCACCGGTCTGGCTGAGCAGGGCCCGACCCGTGTCGGCATTCCGATCGCCGACCTCTGCGCCGGCATTTTTGCCGCGCAGGGCATCCTGGTCGCCCTGCTTGAACGCGAAGCTTCGGGCAAGGGCCAATGGCTGCATACCTCTTTGCTCGAGTCGATGATCTACATGATGGATTTTCAGACCTCGCGCTGGCTGATCGACGGGGAGGTCGCCACCCAGGCGGGCAACTTCCATCCGACCAGCATCCCGACTGGGGTCTACAAGGCGCGCGACGGCTATATGAATATCGCCGTGTTCGGCTCGAAGATCTGGGAGCGCTTCTGCGACATCCTCGGCGCCCCTGAATGGGTCACCGATGAGCGCTATATGGCCAAAGCGGGTCGCTCGGTGAACCGCGATTCGCTCAACGACGAGATCAATCGTCGACTGGCCTTGCAGGACCGCGCTTACTGGATCGAAAGGCTCAATGCCGGTGGCGTGGCTTGCGGCCTGATCAACAATCTGCAAGAGGTGTTTGCCGAACCGCAGGTCGTCCATCTCGGCATCGTCCAGGACGTGGTCTCCAAGCATCAGGGCCCGCAGCGCCTGGTCGGCCAGCCGGTGCAGCTCGAGCGCACGCCCAGCAAGATCGCACGCGCGGCACCGCGGCGCGGCGAACATAGTGAAGAAATCCTCGCCGAACTGGGCTACAGCGCCCAGGATGTGGCCCGTTTGAAAGCAACTGGAGTTTTTTGATGACTGAACCTGTCTACGTCAGCAGTACCGAGCGGGTGCAGGTCTGGCTCGACGTCTCGACGCTGCATATCCGCTTCAACAATCCGGTCAGGCATAACGCCTTGTCGGTCGATATGTGGGAAGCGGTGCCGCCCTTGCTGGCCCAGGCTGAAGCTGATGATCGCATCCGTCTGGTGGTGTTTTCGGGGGCTGGTGAGAAGGCCTTCGTCTCGGGTGCCGATATTTCGCAGTTCGAGGACATGCGGGCCGCGCGCGAAGCCGTGACGCGCTACGAAGCGATGGCCGAAGCCGCGCTGACCGGCATCGCCGAATTCAGCAAGCCGACCTTGGCCTGTATCCAAGGCTATTGCATTGGCGGCGGGGTCAATGTGGCGATCAGCTGCGACATCCGGATTGCTGCGGACAACGCGCAGTTTTCGATCCCGGCCGCCAAGCTGGGGCTCGGCTACCGCTATTCGGCGATGAAAAACCTGGTTGACCTGGTCGGCCCGGGTGCTGCGAAGGATCTGTTTTTCACCGCGCGCCGGATCGACGCCACAGAAGCGCTGTCGCTGGGGCTGATTTCGCGCCGCTGCGGCGTGGCCGAGTTGCCGGCCTTGCTGGAAGAATATTGTGCGGCGCTGGCGGCCAATGCGCCGCTGACGGTGCGCGCGGCCAAGGCGATCATGGGCGAGATCCTCAAGCCTTCGCCCGAGCTGGATCTGGAGTTGTGCCAGCGCCTGATTCGCGGCTGCTTCGAGAGCGCTGATTACACTGAAGGCCGGCAAGCCTTCATGGCCAAACGCAAGCCGGTTTTCACCGGGCATTGATGCCGCTACAGCATATTTTTTAAAAATAAAGAGTCAGAAAAAGATGAAATCCTATTGGATGAAGATGGTGGAGGGCGTTGGCCAACTCGAGCTGCGCGAGATTGCAATGCCCGAACCGGGGCCGAAACAGGTGCTGGTGCGGATGCAGGCAGCGTCGCTGAACCGGGGTGAATTCATCGCCGGACATGGCTTGCATGGCAGCGGCAGCGAGGCCAAGCGGGTCGGTACCGAAGCCTCGGGTGAGGTGATCCAATGCGGCGCCGAGATCAGCGCCTTCAAACCTGGCGACGCGGTAATGGGCCGCTGTGCCGGTGCTTTTGCCGAATATGTGGTGTTCGATGAACGCGAGCTGATGCCCAAGCCCGAGGCCCTGAGCTGGGTCGAGGCAGCCAGCGTGCCCTTGACCTTCCTGGTAGTCCACGACATGTTGTTTTCGCAAGGGCAGTTACGCGCTGGCGAATGGATGCTGGTGCCGGGAGTGTCATCGGGTGTCGGCGTTGCCGCGATGCTGACCGCCAAGGCGATCGGCGCCCGCGTCATCGGCACTTCGGGCTCGCAGGAAAAACTCGATCGTCTGCAGCCGCTGGGGCTGGACCTGGGTTTGTGTACGCGGGGCCCCGATTTTCATGCTGCGGTGATGCAGGCCACCGAGGGCAAAGGCGTGAACCTGGTGATCAACACCGTTGGCGGTTCGCTCTTTGCCGAATGCATCCGCTGCATGGCTTTCGAAGGTCGCCTGGCGATGGTCGGCTATGTCGACGGCGTGCTGCATGGCGACATGGACATCGAGGCGCTGCATGCCAAGCGCTTGAAACTGTTCGGCGTTTCGAACAAGCTGCGCACTCCCGAGCAGCGCTCTTCGGGCCTGACCGGCTTCAAGGCCGATCTGCTGCCCTTGTTTGCTTCGGGCAAGCTCAAACCGGTGATCGACAGCCTGTTCCCCTTCGAACAATTGGCCGAGGCCAAAGCCTTGATGGAAGCCAATCAGCATCTGGGCAAGATTGTGCTGGCGGCGCCGCATTGATCTGCCCTGAGTCCAGGCCTTTTGCCCAATGCAATCCTTGCCGGGAGCCCACCCTATGCGTACCTTGATTGTTGCCAGTTTGACGGCCTTGCTGGCGGTTTCAGCCCAGGCCCAGACCGGGCCTTATCCGAACCGGCCGATCAAGTTGCTGGTCGGGTTTGCGCCCGGCGGTGCCGCCGACTATGTGGCCCGCAGCCTCGGTGAATCACTGGGCCGCGCAATGGGTCAGTCGATCGTGGTGGAAAACCGCGCCGGGGCTGGTTCCAGCCTGGCCGCGGAGGCGACAGCCAAGTCAGCACCCGATGGTTACACAATCTTGATCGCCAGCCCGAGCAGCATTTCGGTCAATCCGGCGCTCAAGGCCAAGCTCGGTTACACCAGCAAGGATCTGCTGCCGGTCACCAAGGTCAGCAGTTCGCCCTTGGTCATCGCAGTCAATCCGGGCCTGGGCATCACCAGCGTCGTTGAACTGGTGGCCAAGGCCAAGCAGTCACCAGGCGCACTGAACTATGCGACCTCGGGCGTTGGCTCGGCCCCGCATCTGGGTGCGGCCTTGTTCAGTCGCGTCGCCGGGGTGCAGATGACGCATATCCCGTTCAAGGGTGGTGCGCCGGCGATTCATTCGCTGATTGCCGGCGACACCCAGCTGACTTTCGGCACGCCGCCATCGGTCCTGCCGATGGTCAAGGCCGGCCGTTTGAAGGCATTGGCCGTCAGCTCGAAAGAGCGTTCACCCTTGTTTCCCGACCTGCCCGGCATGGTCGAAGCTGGTGTGCCTGACTATGCGATCGAGTTCTGGTACGGCATCTTCGTGCCTGCCGGCACGCCAGCGCCGATTGTCAAGAAAATCTTCGACGCCACCATCACTGCAATGCAGAACCCCTCCGTCAAAGCAGCACTGGCGCGTGAAGGCACCGATGTGGCGATTTCGGCCTCGCCCGAGCAGTTCGCCGCATTTCTGGCCGAAGACGGCAAGTTCTGGACCCGTCTGGTCACTGAAGCCGGTGTGACGGCTGACTGAATTGGGCTCGCCCCTGGAGAAGCTCCATGCATGAAGAATCGGGTTATCTGAAGATCGAATCGATGCGCGGCCGCTGCTCGGCGGCCGAATGGCAGGCCAGGGTGGATCTGGCAGCTTGCTACCGCTTGGTGGCGATCTACGGCATGTCCGACATGATGGCCAACCATATCTCGGCGCGCGTG
>CAIJIT010000346.1 GCA_903820745.1 uncultured Burkholderiales bacterium | reverse complement strand
AGTCAAGTCCGCCGCCATGAATATCAAAATGCTCACCCAGCAGCGCGCAACTCATGGCCGAGCATTCGATATGCCAACCCGGCCGGCCAGTGCCGAATTCGCTCGGGTACTTGGCATCTGCGGGTTCATCCGCCTTGGCAGCCTTCCAAAGCACGAAATCAAGCGGGTCTTGCTTGCCGTCATCGACCGCTACGCGTTCACCCGCACGCAGGTCGTCCAGCGATTTGCCCGACAACTTGCCATAACCCGCAAACTTGCGCACCGAAAAATTCACATCACCGTTGCTGGCCCGATAGGCCAAGCCCTTGCGTTCGAGCTTGCCGATCAAGCCGAGCATCTCCCCGACATAGTCGGTCGCGCGCGGCTCATGGGTCGGCCGCTCAATCCCCATTGCACCGATGTCCCGGTGCATCGCCGCGATCATCTCGTCGGTCAGCGCGCGAATCGTGATGCCGCGCTCAAGCGCACGCCTGATGATCTTGTCATCGATGTCAGTGATATTGCGCACATAGGTGACGCTGTAGCCGCACTGCTTGAGCCAGCGCTGCACCACATCGAAGGCCATCATCATTCGCGCATGGCCGACATGGCAGAGATCGTAAATCGTCATGCCGCAGACATACATGCGCACTTGACCAGGCACGAGAGGGGCAAAAGGCTGGACCGAACGGGACAGGGAGTTGTAGATGCGAAGGGACATGGGGCAACGAGGCCAGCCTCGGCGTGATGCCACCGCCGTGAATTCACTGGACGGCTACGGTCGGGGCCCGCTGCTCGCCCGCTTGGAGGCATCCGCAGGATCGGGCTTGGCGCCGTAGAATGAATCCAAGTATAGCGGTCGACTTGCCCAAATGATCGACGCCAGACCTCAGCAAAGACCCTGACTTCCATCGACGAATGACCCCATATCAAGCAAATTCGCTGATGAAATTCCGCCTGTTTTCACGCCTTGCCCTGCTCATCCTCCTGTCGATCGGCGGCACCGCATGGTCCAGCGAGCTGGACCGGGCGCAACAACAATGGTTTGCCGGTCAGCGCAGCCAGGCGGTGGCAACTCTGGAGGGCGCGCTGAGCAAGACACCCGATGAATTGAAACTGCGCTTTGCCCTCGGAGTGATGCGGATGGAAATGGGACAAGTGAGCGCGGCCCGCAGCATCTTCAACACCCTGACCGAGGATTTTCCGGATCTGGCCGAACCGCACATCAATCTGGCCGTCATCAATGCCAGCCTGGGCGAACTCGATCAGGCACGCAGCGAACTTGAACAAGCCTTGCGCCTGCAACCCGACCATGCACAAGCTCTGGAAAACCTCGGCGATGTGCTGTTGAGACTCGGCCTGCGCGCCTATCAAAGGGCCAAGCAATCGGCCCTGGCCCCCTCCGAGACCTTGAACTTGAAGCTCGTCCGCACCCAGAACCTGTTGCAAGAAACCACACCCAAAGGCCGTTGAGCCCGACTGAGGGACAATCAATCCGGCCACTATTCCCCTACATCAAGACATGCACACCAAGCCACAATCCAAACTCAAGCGCTGGTTGGCAATCGGCTCCAGCATCGCGCTGCTGGCCTTTGCTGCCCAAGCGCAGACCGTCCGCCTGAGCACCAGCCAAGGCGACATCCGCATCGCATTGGATGCTGAACATGCGCCGAAGTCGGTGGCCAACTTCATCCAGTATGTCAAGGCCGGCCATTACAACGGTTTGATTTTCCACCGCGTCATCTCCGAGTTCATGATCCAGGGCGGCGGTTTCACGCCAAAAATGGACCAACGGCCCACCAAGCCGCCGATTCCACTGGAATCCCGCAACGGGCTGCTCAATGTCCGCGGGTCGATCGCGATGGCGCGGACCGGCGACCCCAACTCGGCCACGGCACAGTTCTTCATCAACACCGTCGACAATGCGTTTCTGGACGCCGCCAATTCTGCCGACGGCAATGGCTATGCGGTGTTCGGCCGCGTCCTCGAAGGCATGGACGTGGTCGACAAGATTCGCGCCATGCCTACCGGCAACAAGAACGGCCAGCAGAATGTGCCGCTCACCCCCATCCTTATCACCAAAGCCATTGTGGAGCCCAAGAAATGACCAAGACCGTAGAACTGCATACCAACCATGGCCTGATCCGCGTCGAACTTGACGATGTCAAAGCACCGATTTCGGTCGAGAACTTCCTCTCCTATGTCCGCAGCGGCCATTACGACGGTACGGTTTTCCACCGCGTCATCAAGGGCTTCATGATCCAGGGCGGCGGTTTTGCTCCGGGCATGAAACAAAAGCCCACCACCGGCGAGATCCAGAACGAAGCCAACAACGGCCTGAAGAACGAGCATTACACGCTGGCGATGGCGCGCACCAATGTGCCGCATTCGGCTTCGAGCCAGTTCTTCATCAATGCGACCGACAACGGCTTTCTGAACTTCAAGTCCGAGACGCCTTCGGGCTGGGGCTATGCCGTTTTCGGCAAAGTCGTAGCGGGCACTGACGTCGTTGACGCAATTGAAAAAGTCAGGACCGGCAACGCCGGCGGACATGGCGATGTGCCGGTCGAAGATGTGCTGATCGAGCGAGCCGTTGAAATCAGCTGATTTCGCTGCGGCAGCACCGGCTGAACTGCTGGCGCCGCCGCAATGGCTGCAGATCGACTTCCTGTCCGACCTGCATCTGGGGCCGCAAACGCCTGCCACCTTGGCAGCTTTGCGTCGCCACCTGCTCGACACAACGGCCCAGGCCATTTTCTTGCTGGGCGACATTTTCGAAGTCTGGATTGGCGACGATGCCAGAACCCAGCCCTTCGAAGCCGAATGCCTGTCGATCTTGCGCGATGCCAGCCGGCATGCCGCAATCTTCTTCATGGCGGGCAACCGTGATTTCCTGGTCGGCCGCGACTTCCTCGACGACTGTCAGATACAGGGGCTGGCCGATCCCACCAGCTTGTTCGCCTTTGGTGATCGCTGGTTGCTCAGCCATGGCGACGCGCAATGCCTGGCTGATCTGCCCTATCAGGCCTTTCGCAGCAAGGTACGCAGCCAGCCATGGCAGGCTGAATTCCTGGCATTGCCGATCGAACAACGCCAGACATTGGCCAGGCAGATGCGCGATGCCAGCCAGGCAAGCCAGGCCAGCAACCCAGTCCTTGTCGATCTCGACGAGCAATGCTGCATACAGATGCTTGAGCAAGCCGGCAGCACACAGCTGATCCACGGCCATACCCATCGACCCGCCACGCATTCATTGGCCCCAGGCATGCAGCGCCATGTACTGTCTGATTGGGATTTTGACTGCCCGAAGCCGCGCGGCGACCTGCTGAGGCTCTCGAGCAGCGGTCTGCAGCGAATCCAGCTGGGCTGATGCTGAACCGCCTGCTGCGGGCCTGGACGCAGCTGCAGGAGGCGCGTGCGCTGCGGCGCCATCCGATCCCCGACCCGCTGTGGCAATTGACCCTGCTTCGCTACCCTTTTCTGGGACAACGCAATGCCGCTGACCTGGCCGATCTGCGCCGGATGTGCTCGCTGTTCCTGGCGACCAAGGAATTTCACGGCGTGGCCGGATTCGAGATCAGCGACGAAGTTGCCCTGGCCGTTGCTGCCCAGGCCTGTCTGCCGGTGCTGCGCCTGGGACTACATTGGTATGACGGCTTCATCGGCATCGTCATGCATGCCGATGAGGTGCTTGCGCAGCGCGAACAGATAGACGAAGACGGCATCACCCACAACTTTGAAGAAAGGTTGGCGGGCGAGGCGATGTCAGGCGGGCCCTTGATGCTGACCTGGACTTCGATCGACGTTGATGCAGATCCAGCCGCAGCATCAACCGACAGCATCTTCAACCTCGTGATCCATGAGTTCGCCCATGTCATCGACATGCGGGATGGTCAGGCGCAAGGTATGCCGCCGCTGCCCACAAAGGACGGCCGCGAACATTGGCTCAGCGTGATCTCGGCGACCTGGGAAGATTTTTGCGCAAGAGTCGATGCCGGCCAGTCGACCTTGATCGATCCCTATGGCGCCGAGAGTCTGGAGGAATTCTTCGCCGTCGCGGTCGAGGCGTTTTTCGTGGCACCGACTGCGCTGCGCAGCGAAGATCCAGCGCTCTACCGCTTGCTGGCCGATTTCTTCCAACAAGATCCGGCCCAATGAAAATCGGCCCGAAGGCCGACTGTCAGCAAGCACCAAACACAGGTCAGCTGGTGGTGGCCGGCTGAGCTTTGGGCTTGTTGTCGCGCAGCTTCAAGGGCTGGATGTCGAGCAGCACTGCGCCCTGGGCATCGACGTCGACACGCAGGCGCCCGCCATCGACCAGGCGGCCGAATAGCAACTCATCGGCAAGCGCGCGCCTGATGGTGTCCTGAATCAGACGCTGCATCGGCCGGGCGCCCATCAAGGGGTCGAAGCCCTTCTTGCCCAGGTGGTGTCGCAACTCATCGCTGAAGGTGACTTCGACCTTCTTCTCCTGCAACTGGGCCTCGAGTTGCAGCAAGAACTTGTCGACCACACGCAGAATGATTTCCTCATCCAGCGGACGGAAGGACACGATCGCGTCGAGGCGATTGCGGAACTCGGGCGAGAACAGGCGCTTGATGTCGACCATCTCGTCACCCTGCTGACGCACGGTGGTGAAGCCGATCGTTGACTTGTTCATCGTCTCGGCGCCCGCATTGGTCGTCATGATGATGATGATGTTGCGGAAATCCGCCTTGCGTCCGTTGTTGTCGGTCAGTGAGCCATGGTCCATCACCTGCAGCAGCACATTGAACACATCGGGATGGGCTTTTTCGATCTCGTCGAACAGCAGCACCGCATGCGGCTTCTTGGTCACCGCCTCGGTCAGCAAACCGCCCTGATCAAAACCGACATAGCCCGGAGGCGCGCCGATCAAGCGGCTGACGGCATGGCGCTCCATGTACTCGGACATGTCAAAGCGAATCAGTTCGATGCCCAGGATATAGGCGAGCTGCTTGGCCACTTCGGTCTTGCCGACCCCGGTCGGGCCGCTGAACAGGAAGGATCCGATCGGCTTGTCCGGCTTGCCAAGGCCTGAACGGGCCATCTTGATCGCAGCGGCCAGCGCGTCGATGGCGGGTTCCTGCCCGAAAACCACCGAGTTCAGGTCGCGATCGAGCGTCTTCAGCTTGCCGCGGTCATCGCTTGATACCGAGGCGGGCGGGATGCGCGCGATCTTGGCGACGATGTCCTCAACCTCGGCCCGGGTGATCGTCTTCTTCTGCTTGTTCTTGGGCAGAATGCGCTGGGCTGCGCCGGCTTCATCGATCACGTCGATCGCCTTGTCGGGCAGATGCCGGTCATTGATGTACTTGGCAGACAACTCGGCGGCCGCTTGCAGGGCGCCGAGCGCGTACTTGACGCTGTGATGTTCCTCGAAGCGCGACTTCAGCCCCTTGAGGATCTCGACGGTCTGCTCGACCGAAGGCTCGGCCACATCGACCTTCTGGAAGCGTCTCGAGAGCGCTGCATCCTTCTCGAAGATGCCGCGGTACTCGGTAAAAGTGGTCGCACCAATGCATTTCATCGCGCCCGACGACAAAGCCGGCTTGAGCAGGTTGCTGGCATCCAGCGTTCCGCCGGACGCCGCACCGGCACCGATCAACGTGTGGATTTCGTCGATGAAGAGAACCGCGTTGGGCTGATCCTTCAGTTGCTTCAGCACGGCCTTGAGCCGCTGCTCGAAATCGCCCCGGTATTTGGTCCCGGCCAGCAAGGAGCCCATGTCGAGTGAATAAACCACCGAGTCCGCCAGCACATCAGGCACTGCGCCCTCGGTGATGCGCCATGCGAGGCCTTCGGCGATCGCGGTCTTGCCGACACCCGCTTCACCCACCAGCAGGGGATTGTTCTTGCGCCGGCGACAGAGGATCTGCACGACCCGCTCGACCTCGGGCTCGCGGCCGATCAAGGGATCGATCTTGCCGTCACGCGCGAGTTGGTTCAGGTTCTGGGTGAACTGGTCCAGCGGCGTACCCTTGCCCTGGCCTTCAGCATCTTCCCGCTCAGTCTCGGCGGGATGCCCATCCTGGCCCTTGGGCGGCTCGGGCGGTTCGCTCTTCTTGATGCCATGGGCAATGAAGTTCACCACATCGAGCCGGGTAACCCCTTGCTGATGCAGGTAATACACCGCATGCGAGTCCTTCTCGCCAAAAATCGCCACCAGCACATTGGCGCCGGTCACTTCCTTCTTGCCGCTGCCAGTGGACTGGACATGCATGATGGCGCGCTGGATCACGCGCTGGAACCCCAGGGTCGGTTGGGTATCGACCTCCTCGATACCGCCAACGGTCGGCGTGTTTTCCTTGATGAACTGCCCGAGACTCTTGCGCAGGTCGTCGAGGTTGGCCGAACAGGCACGCAGCACCTCGGCGGCGGACGGGTTGTCCAGCAGGGCCATCAGCAAATGCTCGACGGTAATGAATTCATGGCGCTGCTGGCGCGCTTCGACAAACGCCATATGCAGGCTGACTTCAAGCTCTTGCGCAATCATGCGGCCTCCAAAATGCACTGCAAAGGATGGCCGGCACGCCTTGCGGCGGCCAGCACCAGATCGACCTTGGTCGCTGCGACGTCTTTGCTGAAGACACCACATACCGCCCGACCTTCATGGTGGATCTTGAGCATGATATGGGTCGCCGTCTCCAGATCATGCCGAAAAAATTCCTGTAAAACCATCACCACGAACTCCATCGGCGTGAAATCGTCATTCAGCAGCAGCACCTGGTAAAGATGCGGCGGCTCGGTTTTTTGCGGCAGGCGCTCCACCGTGGTGGTACCCGCGGCGTCGTCTCGGCCCGGGTTGATGCCTGGCGGCTTGGGTGGTTGATTGGGTAAATCTGGCATGGACTGATTCTATCGACTGGGAGCGCCCCCCGCTGATCAAGGGCATCTGGCATCTTGCGCTATTGGCTTGATTTGCAAGCCGTATTTCCTCCCAGCCCGCAAAAATACTGGGCGACTCTGGCTGCGAACCTCGCTGTCGAGCCCGTGGCGCTTGACGCGAATTCGATGGAAATTGAGGGCTATACCGACGACCAGGCAATCAGCACCGCAGAGTTTCCCTCCAATTGGGAGCTGCCTGCCGCGCGGGCCAGCCCTGTCGTCAGGCGCTTGGCCGATTTTGGAATCAACGAAAACCGCATGCGGGCCATCGGTTATTCCGCCAATCTGCCCGTCACCAGCAACACCACGGTAGAAGGGCGTTTGCGAAACCGCCGCGTTGAAATTCTGATTTTGTCCATTTAAGCCGGATTGCCGACTCGCGCCAGTTGCTGTTCTGATGCGAGCGGCGCTCTATGAACCCAAGGAGACGCTACACAACTCAGGTGAGATCTGCAGCCTCGATCGGCAAAATAAGCTTCCATACCGTCACTTGAGCTCATACCAAACACCGCGTCCACCGCCCTGCTGATTCAAATGCCCATGCTCGACCAGGTTGCGGAAGTGTTGCTTCAGCGTGTTGCGACTAACGCCAGTCAATTTGATGGCAGCGCCAATCGTGATGCGGCCGTGTTCCTGCGCAAATTCAACGATCTGCAACGACAACTCGGGCAAGGCAGCCAACACGATTTTTTCGCGTTCGACTTTCTTTTCCAGGCGCCTAACCTGCTCTGCCACCGACCGCAGGAAAAAAACCAGCCACGGTTGCCAGTTGGGCGCATCCGTTCGGATGGATCCCTGCGTCTGCCGCAGTGCCAGGTAATAGGCTTCCTTGTTGATCTCGATCACGCTTTCCAGTGAGCTGTATGGCACATAGGCGTATCCCGCCTGAAAAAGTAGCAATGTCGTCAGCACCCGGCTGAGTCGGCCATTGCCATCCTGGAATGGATGAATTTCCAGGAATACGACCACGAAAATGGCAATGACCAGCAGCGGGTGCAATTGCGATTTGTCGCGCTCATCATTGACCCAGGCCACCAATTCGGCCATCAGGCGGGGCGTGTCGAATGGACTTACCGCCTCAAACACGATGCCAATCTGCTCCCCGTTTTCGTCAAACGCGGCGACACGGTTCGAATTGGTCTTGTACTGCCCCCGGTGGCGTACATCCTTCTGACTGTGGCGCAACAGAATCTGATGAAGCTGCTTGAGGTAGTTCTCGTTGAACGGAATAGCCCTCCAGGAATTGAACACCAAGTCCATCAACTCGGCATAGCCAGCCACCTCCTGCTCGTCGCGCGTCTCAAAAGCCTGGATCGCGAGGTTTGACAACAGCTTTTCCACTTCCCGATCCGTCAGTTTGCTGCCCTCGATCCGGGTGGATGAGCCAATGCTTTCAATCGTGGCAACCCTGCGCAGCGCAGACAGACGGTCGGGCGCGAGGGTCCCAAGGGCACGCCAGGCACCTTTGAACTCGTCGATTCGAGCGATCAAGCGCAAGATTTCTGACGAGATGTGGATGGTGTCGGTACGGAACATGAAACCAATAATACGCCCATTTACACCCGTTTAACTGTACTTTACTGCCTCTAGTTGGGAAAAATGGGTGTGAACGGATGTCCTATTGGACTAGTCAAACAGGGTCCTCATGCCGCTTGAAAACGACCCGTTGTCGCCCCCCGCTTGCTGCGCTGACGCTTATTTGCATCCATTCGACCCTGCTTGATGCTGGTCCGGAATGAACCTCGGCTTCCCAAAATATTCTCTTTCCATCGCAAGCAATGGAGCGCAGAAAAAAATTCTTGGCCGACGAAGTTGATTGCCATCCCATGCCAAGATGCTGTCAGGAGTTAGTGACACCACAACGGGGATCGCGCGCCTCAGCCAATAGCATCCTGACCGGCTGGGCATGGCTGCGGATGGCGAGCCCGCCCACCACAGAGAACAGACCATGCCTTCAATCGCTGACAAACTGGCCGCTTTGCTGAGCAATGTCCGCCGACCCGGAGATTTCTATGCCAAGGGCGTGACTGAACTGCGAACCCCGCGTTTGGAGGTGCTCGGCGTCGGTCCGCTCGCCCTGCCCTTGCTGGCGGCCCAGGCTGAGCAACTCATCAACGTGGCAGAGCGCGCGCCTTACGGCCGTGGTGGCGAGACCCTGGTCGACACCACGGTTCGACGAACCTGGCAGATCGGTGCTGACCAGATCCAGATTGACGGCAGCCAATGGGCAAGGATGCTGACAGCCATTGCTGCGAAGGCGGCCCAAGGGCTAGGCGTGACCGAGCCGGTGGCGGCCGAGTTGTACAAGCTGCTGATCTACGACGAGGGCAGCCATTTCGTCAGCCACCGCGACACCGAGAAAAGCCCCGGCATGTTTGCCACGCTTCTCATCACGCTGCCCTCATTGCACAACGGTGGCGACCTGCTGGTGCGTCACAAGGGCCGCGAGGTGCGACTGGAGATGCGCTGCGAAGACCCCTCGGAGGTGGCGTTCGCCGCCTTCTATGCCGACTGTGTGCACGAGGTGCTGCCGGTGTCATCGGGCTACCGTATGGTGCTGGTTTACAACCTGCTGCGCCAGGGTGGTGGCCGCGCACCGGGGCCACCCAACCATGACGAGGCACAAGCCGGTCTTGAAGCCCTGCTTTTGCGCTGGTCGACCGGCAAGGCAGCACCCGATGACGACAGCCCCGAAAAACTAGTGTTTCCACTCGAACATGCCTATACGTCCGCCGAATTGTCGTTTGCGACCCTGAAGGGCGCGGATGCTGCAGCCGGCGCCGTCCTCACCGCGGCTGTAGCGCGGGCTGGCTGTGATCTTCATGTCGCGCTGCTGACGATAGAAGAAAGCGGCTCGGCCGAGTACGCCGCCCAAATGCGGCCCAGCCGTTGGCGTAGCGGCAGCGGTACCTACGACGAAGAATTCGAGATCGGCGAGATCCTTGATTCCAGCCGAATGCTCTCGGGATGGGCCAGGCCCGATGGCAGTTCGGCATCGTTTGGTTGTCTGCCGTTCGACGATGCGGAACTTTGCCCGGCCGATGCCTTGGCAGACATGGAACCCGACGAGCAGCATTTCCAGGAGGCCACCGGTAACGAAGGTGCGTCGTTCGAGCGCACATACAGTCGGGCTGCGCTCGTGCTGTGGCCTCAGGAGCGACGTCTGGCGGTACTCAATCAAGGCGGATTACCTGTCACCTTGCCTTACCTAGGCGAGTTAACCAGACGCTGGGCCGCGGGCGATCAGGACCAAGAATCGCCCTTGTGGCAAGAGGCACATCAACTCGCCGGTCACATGCTGCGAACCTGGCAAAAGGAGCCTTTCTATCCAAGGCAGGTCGACGAGAGTTCCGGCGCCAAGATGCTCGGATTGATGACCCGTTTGCGGGACACCGAACACGCCGAGTCGATCTTGGCCGACATCATCGCCACGGGCGGGCATGGCAAGAACGACAACGAAACCGTGCAACTGGCCTTGGGCCTGTTTGCGGCGCCGCGGGCCGCAAAATGGCTGGAAACTATCGTCGCTGCAAACGTCGAGATCTGCCCTTGCAGTTGCGCCGACTTGCTGGCGCGCAGGACGCGAGTGGGCGCGATCGCGGACAGCTTGGCTAAGGCCGGCAAGGCGCTGCTGCTGGCGCTCCCAAGCGACACAGCGCGGTTGTCACAAGTGGCTGCGCCCTGGCAGCTGCAGAAGATCGATGCCGGGTTCGTCGTTGACAGCGTGTCGGCACTGTCCCGGATCGACGCGGCGCTGGCGGACTCCGCGGTCGATCATCTGCTGGTCTGGCCAAAGACCTTCGACATGGACGCGGTCATCCTTCCGGCCGTCAGGCAAATGGTGCAGCAGGCCGGCGCAGGTTCCATGGCTGCCCTTGACCGCCTGCGCGCCGCCTGCCTGAACCATCTCCATGCGCGAGTGGCGATCCCGCTGGAAGCGCCTGTCGACTGGACACGCACGAGCACCACAGGTTGCCAATGTGTCAGTTGCCGAGCGCTGAGCCGGTTCCTGGCCGACCCCGAGCAGCAGCAATGGGTATTCAAGGCGAATGAGTTGGATCGCCAGCATGTGGTGGACACGGTACGCAGCGGCAGGTGCGACGTGGACTGCAAGACTGACAAGCGCGGGCGCCCGTACTCGCTTTTGTGCCTCAAGAACCAGGCCAGCTATGAACGGTGCGCCGCACAGCGACAGCAAGACCTGGCGGATCTTGCGCGGCTGGCAGTCCGGGGGTAGCTCGCCTGGATTTCCCTGCATCGGGTCATCTCAAGCAAGGTCCGGACACAAAAAAACCCCAGACTCTCATCGAAGAATGGGGCTTCTTGTTGACGCCAGAAAGCGTCAGTCCACCTGCTTACATATGCTCGATCAGCATCAGAAAACGTGGCTGCAAGCCTTTAAATACGCCACTTGAGAATTTTATTTCTTCTCCGTGGTCCCATTGGTGGTCCCATTGGCGTTCACTGTTCATATTATTAACTTATGCAAAGTCACGTTTAATCATAGTACGGCTTATGTAAAAGTAGAAAAATAGTTGCTTCAATCCATGCGCAGCATGGAATATGCGCATCCTCAGGTCCATCGATGACGGTGATCAGGATGTCGCTCACTCGCTCGTTTTTTCGTTAGAGGAACCCCTTCATCCAGAACTTGGAGCCTTCGGTGCGCTGTTTTCCATGGCCCCAGAATGTCATGATTGTCATCGCGTAGAGATCCCAAATCGCCAGATAAACGGCCTTGGAAGGTGCGACTGCTACGGGTGATGTAAACCCGCTTCTATCCATTGGCGAAGAGGCGATTTGACCGAATCGTTGATCGTGACGTCATGGTGAGGCGGGCGGAGCATTACGGTGGCTCAGGTTGTTCGACCAGCAAAGCTGATTTGGTACCTGGAGCCCTAAGTTATGCCTGCCATGGCTGCTCTTTGGTGCTTTTTTCAATTGCCGGCACGGCGTTCGGAGCTCGCATTTGCAGCTTTTTTGCAGCAACTGCGCGCCGATGGTGCGATGTTCCGCAAAGCGGGCGCCATATGAACAGCAGGTCAGCAGCGGTGCAGACGGCTTGCGCGCAATTGGAGCCAGGGTCGGCCGAAATCGCAGGAAGAAACGGTCGCCTTACTCCATCGTCCAGGCCGCGCCGGGCAGGCGCCCGACACGGGGCAGCCAGCGCCAACCCGGCAACAAGGCCACCATGGCGAGAAACGCTGCGGCGCCGCTGAGCAATCGCCCGTCACCACTGCGCACTTGAAAACGTGCCAGCAACTGCCCCAGGGTGGTGCCGAGTGGCAGCGCCAGCGCGCTGTCGCTGACGTCGGCAACGCACAGCGGCGCGTTCGGGCGCAGGCCGCAGTAGACGCCGATCTCGCGGCGGCACAGCGGGCTGGCGCCGTCGTAAAGAGCGGTCAAGGACGCTGCCTGCGGCGCCTGGAGTGATGGCGTTGCTGGCTGCTCGGTCTTCATATTTCACCTCGCCGCAGGGCTTGCGCCCGCTGGCTGATCGCCTGTTTTTGTAAATCGGTGAGGCGCACCACATTCTTGACCTGCAGCGCCATGCGCGGGTTCTTCGCCAGCGTCGCTTCATGGCGCATCAAGAAGTCCCAGTACAGGGTGGTGAACGGGCACGCCAACTCGCCGCTGCGCTGCGCCGGGTCGTAGCGGCAGCCTTTGCAGTGCGGGCTCATGCGCTGGATGTACTTGCCCGTGGCGATGTAGGGCTTGCTGCCCATCAAGCCGCCGTCGGCGTACTGGCTCATGCCCAGGCTGTTGGGCAGCTCGACCCACTCGACCGCATCGACGTAGACCGCCAGGTACCAGGCGTGCACCTGTCGGGGCTGTACGCCCAGCATCAGCACGTACAGACCGGTGACCATCAGGCGCTGGATGTGGTTGGCGTAACCATGCGCGAGCGTCTGCTCAAGCGCATCGCGCAGGCAGGCCATCTCGGTCTTGCCGGTCCAGTACCAAGCGGGCAGGTCTTCCCGGGCATCAAGCGCGTTGCGGTCTGCGTAAGCTGGCATCTGGGTCCAGTAGATGCCGCGTACATATTCGCGCCAGCCCAGAATCTGGCGGATGAAGCCTTCGACGCTGGCCAAGGGCGCATGGCCATTGCGGTAGGCCGCCTCGGCCGCCGCCACCACCTCGCGCGGATTCAGCAGCTTCAGGTTGAGTGCTGCCGCCAGATGGGCGTGGTACAGCCAGGGGTCGCCCGGCCAGATCGCGTCCTGATAGCGGCCGAACAGCGGCAGGCGGTCGTTGATGAAGCCGTGCAGCGACTGCAAGGCCTGCGCGCGCGTCACCGGCCAGGCAAAACTGTCGAGCTGGCCGGGGTGCTCGGCAAAGCGCGTGTTGACGAGCGCGATCACTTCGCGCGTCAGCGCATCAGGCGCGAAAGTCATGCGTGGCGGCACTGCGCCCGGGCCGGCGGCGCTGAAGGACTCCCGATTGTCGGCGTCGAAGTTCCACTGGCCGCCGACCGGGCCGTCGCCGGCGTCAGTGGCCTGGCCGCTACCCTGCCCGCCGTTGCTGGCGTCGCCCTGCATCAGTACGCGGTGCCGCTTGCGCTGCTCGCGGTAAAAGTACTCCATGCGCAGCGATTTGCGGCCCTTGGCATGCGCCGCGAATTCGCGCACGCTGGTAAAGAAATGGCGGTCCTCACGAATTTCCAGCGGCAGGCCGGCGGCTTCGGCCGCGGCCTTGAGCGCTTGCAGCACCCGCCAGTCACCCGGCGCGGTCATCACCAGCCGTCGTGGCTGTAGCCGCAGCAAGTCGGCCTGCAGCTGCCCGGCCAGGCTGCCGGCCTCGGTGAGTTGGCCCGCAGCAGCTAGGCGGGTGTAATGCAGCGTGCGCCCGGCGCCTTGCAAGGCGAGCGCGAAATGCCGCATGGCGGCCAGAAACATCGCGGTGCGCGGCTTGCTCGACCACACATGGGTGGACTCTTGCTCGACCTCGGCCATCCACACGGCATCGACCTCAGGGTCAAAGCCATCGAATGCCGCGGCATCGAGATCGAGCTGGTCCCCCAGCACGATGACCAAGGCGCCCAGGTCAGCCATCGAGCTCGCCGCTACAGCACCGGGGCAAGGTCAGGCCATCAATGCTGGCGCCTGCTCCGCTGGCACCGGCGCGATGCTCCAGCCCGGCGCGGCCGGCGCCGCAAACAGGGCGTGATCGAGAGGTACAAAACGACATGCGTGGAATCATACTTTTTCCCGATTCATCTTGGATTCACGTACAGAACTGGACAGTGCCAAGTTCTCGCTGCCGATCACCCGGGTTTTTGAGTCAGCCGCAGAGTTGACAATTCCGTTGCCAAGTCAATCCAGCGCTCCATCAGGAGCTTCATGCGCTCGTAGTTCTTGAGCTGCTTGCGCACTGCTGGCAAATCCTCCTTCTTGACGAACTTACTGCTGCTTTTCCCCTTTCGCGTGTAGCTCACCTGGTAGTAGGGTCCGTGCTT
>CAIJIT010000345.1 GCA_903820745.1 uncultured Burkholderiales bacterium | reverse complement strand
GCGGCATAGCGAAACGCTGGAGGTGCTGGTCGTCTACCGGCCGCTTTACAACGCGAGCGGCTTGTGGGTGCGGCCCCATGCCATGTTCTTCGGCACGCTTGAGGTCAATGGCGTGACGGTGCAGAGATTCACGCCGCTGGCAGCATGAAGCTGCTGCGCCAATTGCGGTTGCGTCCCAAGCTGCTGCTGGCGATCGGGGTGGGTCTGCTGTTGGGTTTCGTGCTGGTCGACCTGCCGCTGCGGACACGCTGCCTGCTCGGCTGGAATGCCGGCGTCTGGCTCTATTTGTTGCTGGCGCTGCGCATGATGTCAAGGGCCGATCATCTGCACCTGCAACGCAATGCCATCGCCCAGTCTGACGGGATCAGCGCGGTGTTGCTGCTGGCCGTCATCGGTGCCAGCGCCAGCCTGGGCGCGATCACGCTGGAGTTATCCCAGGTGCATCAAAGTCTCGGCCATGGGCAATACCTACTGCTGGCTCTGAGCACGGTGACCGGGTCCTGGCTGCTGCTGCCGGTCGAATTCGCCTTTGCCTATGCGAGCCGCTATCACGCCGGCGGCGATCGCCCGCATGGCCTGGAATTCCCGGGCGATGACCCGCATCCCGATTACACCGATTTCATGTATTTCGCAGTCACGCTGGCGGCCACCTCGCAGACCTCGGACGTGGCTGTCAGCGCCCGCCCGATGCGCCGACTGGTGCTGGTGCATGCGGCCTTGTCTTTCGTCTTCAACACCTGCGTGCTGGCATTGACGATCAATATCCTGGCCGGAATCGTCAGCTGAACGCCTGACTTTCAGCGCCCAGTTGCTGCACCAAGCCGCCTTCGAGGCGCAACTGGTCTTCAACAAACCAGCGCACCGCACGCGGGTACATGACATGCTCCAGCGCCAGCACCCGGTCGGTCACGCTGGCCAGATCGTCGCCTGCTTGCACGGCGGTAACGGCCTGGGCGACGATGGCGCCATGATCGAGCTCGGCAGTGACGAAATGGACGGTCGCGCCGACGAACTTGCAGCCTTGGGCCAGAGCCCTGGCATGGGTATTCAAGCCGGTGAAAGCAGGCAGCAAGGACGGATGGACATTCAGTATGCGGCCGGCGTAATGGCCGACAAAGCCTGGCGTGAAGATGCGCATGAACCCAGCCAGCACCAGCAGATGTGGCTCGAAACCGTCAATCACGCCTTGCAACTCGGCATCGAATGCCGCCCGCCCGCCAAAGGCCCGATGGTCGACCACCGCCGTAGCAATGCCGTGGCTTGCAGCGAATTCAAGTCCGGCCGCGTCAGGGCGGTTGCTGACCACGGCAACGATCCGCGCAGCCCAGGCCTCCTGCTTGCAGACCCGCACCATGGCCTCCATATTGGAGCCTCGCCCTGAGATCAGAATCACGATGTTCTTCATCCGCCGGCAGTGTAACAATGCGCCTCCACTGACCCGCGCCCGCAATGCCTACCGAATCCAGTTCCAAGCCCCAAGCGCGCCAGCGCGTGGTCTCAGGCATGCGCCCGACCGGCGCCCTGCACCTCGGCCATTTCCACGGCGTGCTGAAGAACTGGGTGCGCCTGCAGACCATGCACGATTGTTTTTTCTTCGTCGCCGACTGGCATGCGCTGACCACCCAATACCGCGACAAGCAGGATCGCAGCCAGATCGAAGGCAATGTCTACGACATGGTGATCGACTGGCTGGCCGCAGGCGTCGACCCCGAAAAAGCCACGCTGTTCATCCAGAGCCGCATGCCCGAGCATGCCGAGTTGTTCACCTTGCTGGCGATGAGCACGCCGACCGCCTGGCTCGAGCGTATTCCCGGCTACAAGAGCCAGGCCGATAAAGGCCGCGGAGTCGACACCTACGGCCTGCTCGGCTATCCCTTGCTGCAGGCGGCCGACATTTTGATCTACAAGGGCGACCATGTGCCGGTCGGCGAGGACCAGGCCGCCCACGTCGAACTGACGCGCGAAGTAGCCCGGCGCTTCAATCATGTCTACAGCCCGGCCGACCCCATCCTGCCCGAGCCGCGCGAGTTGCTGACCAGCAATTCGCGGCTGACCGGGCTTGACGGCCGCAAGATGAGCAAAAGCGCCGGCAACGCGATCGCGATGCGCGATGCGCCAACTATCGTCGCCGGGAAGATCCGAACGATGCAGACCGACCCGCAGCGGGTGCGCCTGCATGACGCCGGTGAGCCGGCGCGCTGCCCGGTCTGGCCGCTGCATCAGGTCTATTCAGACCCGTTGACCCTCGACTGGATCGAGCAGGGCTGTCGCAGCGCCGGCATCGGCTGTCTGGAGTGCAAACAGCCGCTGATCGAGTCGATCCATAAAGAGCAGCAACCCTGGCGCGAGCGCGCCGATGAATATCTGGCCAAGCCCAAGCAAGTGCAATGGATCGTCGAGATGGGCACCGAACGCGCCCGAGTGGTGGCACGCAAGACCTTGCGCGAAGTCCGTTCCGCCATGGGTTTGGCTTATTGAAGCGGCTGCCATGACGACGATCCATATCACCGACATCGAGGCCGCGATCAACTGGTGGCGAGAGCGCCAACCGTCCAGCGACGGTGTCGCCCTCGGTGCCGAAGTCAACGCCTTGGCCGAGACCTACGCCTTGATGGTGCATCGACGCGAAACTGATTGTGCCGAAGAAAGCCTGGGGCCCGAATCCATGCATGCCTGGCTGCGCTGGTACGACAGCACGCCCGACGCGCCTTGCATCGCCATTTGCACCACCAGCCAGGGCGATGAGCAATGCAAAGGCTGCGGCCGCAGCTTCGACGAAGTGCAGCATTGGCCGGTGATGACGCCGGCCGAGAAGCGCATCACCTGGCGCCGCATCTCGATCGAGGCGACAGCCTGGCGCTTCAACCGCTACGCCGAGCGCGCGCAGGACAACCAGACAATGCAGGCAGGCAATTGAGCCAACTCGACAGCCTGCGCCGGATATTGCCGCTGGCCTGGCCAGTACTCGTAGGTCAGGTCGCCTTGCTGGCCTACAGCACCATCGACACGATTTTGCTGGCACGTTATTCGGCGGACGATCTGGCCGCCCTGGCGGTGGGTTCAGCGATCTACATCACCCTCTTCGTCGGTCTGATGGGCGTGATGATGGCGGTCGCACCGATGGTCGGGCGCCACCATGGCGCGGGCCGTTACCAGGAAGCCGGCGAGCAGTTGCACCAGACCACCTGGCTCGCGTTCGCGCTGATGCTCCCGGGCATCCTCTTGCTACTGCATCCGGATTTATTGCTGAAGGTCTCGATGGCCAGCCCCGCGGTCGAAATCAAGGTGCGCGGTTACCTCAGCGCCTTGGCCTGCAGCCTGCCGCCGGCGCTGCTGTTCACCGCATTTCGCGGCTTCAACAACGCCGTCTCGCGACCCAAGGCGGTGATGACCCTGCAGGTCGGCAGCCTGGTTTTGAAGCTGCCGCTGAGCCTGCTGCTGATCCATGGCCTGCCGGACTCGGGTCTGCCGGCCATGGGTGCCATCGGCTGCGGTGTGGCGACTGCGATCGTGATGTGGACCCAGACCTTGATCGCCTTTGCCCTGCTGCGCAGCGACAAGTTTTATGTCCGCTACGGCCTGCATCGCGGTGGATTGCATCGCCCGGATTGGCTCAAGTTGAAGGCGCTGCTCAAGCTCGGCCTGCCGATGGGTGCGTCGATCCTGATCGAGATCTCGGGCTTCACCTTCATGGCGATCTTCATCGCCAGATTGGGGTCAACCGCAGTCGCCGGCCATCAACTGGCGACCAATCTGGTGACCTTGATGTTCATGCTGCCGATGGCGCTGGGCAACGCTACCAGCACCCTGGTGGCACAGCGGCTCGGTGCCAATGACCGCGCGGGCGCAACGCGGATCGGCTGGCATGGTCTTGAACTCGCCATGGCGCTGTCCTGCGGCATTGGCGCGCTGATGTTTTTCGGTCGGGCGCAAGTCCTGGCCTTGTACACCGACGATGCCGCGATCATCGCTTCGGCCATGCCGCTGCTGCTCTGGGTCTGGGTGTTCCATGTCGCCGACGCCAGCCAGACCCTGGCCGCCTATGTGCTGCGTGCCCACCATATCGCCACCCTGCCGATGGTCATCAATGCGCTGGCGCTCTGGGGTGTCGGCCTGGGCCTCGGTTACTGGATGGCCTTCGGTCATGTCGACTGGGCGCCCGCCAGCCTGCAAGGCGCTCCAGGCTTCTGGTCTGCGGCCACCGCCGGCCTGGTGATCGCCGCTATCGGGCTATGCAGCTTGCTCGCCTGGGTGCACCGGCGCGAGCGCGGCTGATCAGAAGACCCCTGGTGCGGTGGCTTTCAGTTGCAAGGCCAGACGCAACAGCGCGCCCTCGCCCTGCAACAACTGCCCATCGAGATCGAAGGCTGGCAATTCACTCAATCCCAGCGCCAAGGCCGATGCGGCCGTCTGCGCGATGGCAAGGCTCACCGCCTCGCCTTGAGGATCCTGCTGTTGCAGATCATTGCCTCTGAAGACCTGCGCCAACTGGTACCGGCTCGGCGTCTTGCCCGGCGCGGCCGCGCCCCAAGCCTTGCGCAGCAAGAGCGACTCAGCACCAAAGGCCATTGGCAGATAGCTGACGCTGTAGCTGCAGCCAAGCAGCGCTTCAGGCAGCTTGTCAAAGCAGTCCCGTCCAGAAGTTGGGTCAAAGTAAAAAGGGATTTCAGGCATCACACTCATGGCGTCGACTCCGGGTCGCTGGCGATCAGAACCCCCTGCGCCAGCAAGACTGCGCGCCGCGCCGGCAAGCGCGCCAGCACCTGGGCACGGCTGGCCTCGCTGCTGCCCGACCAGCGGGCAATTTCGTCGATCGTCCGGGCGCAGCCCAGGCATAAGCCGGTGGCTTCATGCATCGTGCAGACGTTGATGCAAGGCGACTCAATCTGCAGCGCTCTCATGCCTGCACCACGTCGATCACCGGCGCGCCGGTCAGCGCCGCCAGTTGTTCGGGCGTCATGCAGAACACGCCATTCGGATGGCCGGCCGCCGCCCAGATCGTCTCGAAGCGGAACAGTTCCCGGTCGACAAAAAGCTGCGGCGGCCCGGCACCATCGGCCGGAGCAAACCCCAGCGGCGAGACCCCACCAATCGAAAAACCGGTCCTGGCTTTCACATAATCAGCATCAGCGCGACCTAGCGGGCCGGTATGTTGTTTGAGCTTTTTCTCGTCAACCCGTCGATCGCCCGAGGTGATCACCAGAACGGCCGCCAGATCGGACTTGCGCCTGAACACCACCGACTTGGCAATCTGCCCCAGGCTCACGCCCAGCGCGTCGGCGGCTTCCTGCGAAGTGCGCGCAGCGACCTCAAGCCAGACCGGCTGATGCTGGTGGCACTTGGCCCGCAGCGCGGCGCTGACACGCCTGAAACCTTCGGGGCGAATGGGATCTGGATCTTGCATGCCGCGATTGTCTCGCAGGCTGGCAGATCAACGCTCGCCCCTCTCCTGCCTGCGGTCATTGCCGCGCTCGTTTTGGCGGCCATCGCGTCTATCGTCCCGCCGCTCATCGTGGCGACTTTCCCAACGCTCATCACGATACTCCTGCCGTCCATCACCGCGCTCGTAACGATGGTTGTATTGCGGCGCATAGACATTGCGGTACCCGTCATCGTGGACAACATGCACCGGCTGAGCGCAAGCGCCGTACAACCGGCAATCACTGCGCCAGTGATGGCCGGGCTGTACCCGCAGATAAACCAAGGGCCCGGCCCTCGGGCCCGACTGGATCAGCATCGGCTGCGCGTAAATCAGTTGCGCTTGCGGCTGCTTGCCAAGCTCAAGCCGGCCATAAAAACCCGGCTGACCGATCGTCACCGAAACCCCGACATCACCCGCCTGCACCTGACTCCAGCAGAGCAACAAGCCCGTCAGCAAAACGAAAAATTTCGATCTCATCCCGACTCCCCGGTTACCCATCTACAACGCGGCGGGCCGACGATGCGTGGACCAGTTGCCGGCTGGTTCAGCGCATCAAGCGATAAAAAGGCCTTGTCAGCATCAGTGGCAGCACGTCGAGCCACAGATTCAACAGCGTGCATTCCTCCGCACCGCTGGCGCTGCTGCACCAGCCGAGGCTGCCCGCGCCCTTGTAGAGGCGGAACTCGAAGCCGAGATCCGGCTGCGGATCAGCAGCGCCGGCAAGGCCCTTGACCGCCAGGCCGCGCAGCTCGGGGGCTGCGCTTTCGATCAACTTTGCCATCGCCGCGACGATGGTCGAGTCGCCCAGCATGTCCATATAGAAGGGCAAGGTCTCGTTGCCTGGCTTGAAATCACTGGCCGCCGGATCGACCCGCTGGCCCTGCAATTTCATCGCTGAAGGGGAAGTGATGCCGGTGCGCAGATCATGCCGGTCGCCATGATCGAGATAGCTCAAGGAGGCATTGCGCAGATTGAAAGCGCCCAGCTTCGGGTCGGACCTAGCCT
>CAIJIT010000344.1 GCA_903820745.1 uncultured Burkholderiales bacterium | reverse complement strand
GGATTTGCAGGTACGGAGCATGTCCAAGTCTTCCAAGGGCAAGAGCGAACAGCACGGCAAGATGGTGAAACAAAAATCCGCTCTGATCCGCTCTGAGCCGCGCCATCCTCGATCAAGGCTGGGGCGAGTTCAGGCGGCAGGTCAGAACCAATCGCGCAGCAGCGCATTGACTTCGGCCGGACGTTCGAACTGGATCCAATGGCCTGCGCCGTCGATGACGATGCTGCGCCGGTGCGGATGTCCATCGGTGAGCGTTTGGGCGGCACTGACGACATGGGCGGTCGGGTCATGCGCGCCCCAGACCATCAGCGTGGGTATCTGCAACTGGTCGAGCGCCTGGCGCATCACATCGGTATGCGAGAACTTCTTGCCACGCAGCCGCGCCAATTCGCTGGCTTCGATGTGGATCTGCAAAGCCAGGTCATCGATGGCGGCCGGCTCATGCAGCATCAACTGCGCCAGGTTGTGTTTGTGCGCCTCGAACTGTTCTGGTCCGGGGGGCAAAAAGCGCCAGTTCCGCAATTTCAATGTCTCGCGCGGCATTCCATGACCGGTCGGGCCCAGCAATGCCAGCCGACTGACGCGGCCGCGCAATTGCGCCACATGCACCGCCACGATCGAGCCGAAGGAGAACCCGGCGATGCCGACTTCCGCGTCGGCCCCGATCAGGCTGTCGATGCTCTGGCTCAGCGCTTGCGCCAGCCGCGGCACATTGATCGGCGCCGCCAGATCCTGCGATTCGCCGCAACCGGGCAGATCGGGCAGCCATAGGGTGTAGTGGCTCGCCAGCGCCTCGATGTTGTGCGCCCAATGCAGCCAACCACCGCTACCGCCATGAATCAGCAGCAAGGGTTTGCCGCTGCCAAAGCGCCGCCATTGAATCCGGGTCTGCTCGAAGGTCGTCGTGAATTTCTCGCTGCCTTGCTCGATCGTCGCGATCAGCGCCTGCGCTTTTTGAACAGTCATGCCGGGGCTCAATCCAGGTTGATCTTGATCGACTTGATCAGCTTGCCCATATCGGCACTGGTGTGAACCAGAAAGGCGCGGAATTCGGCTGGGTTGCTGTTGACGACTACTGCACCCTGAGAGGCCAGCTTGTCCTTCAGGTCAGGTGAGGCCAATGCCTTGTTGATCTCGCGGTACAGCTTGTCGATGATTTCGGGCGGTGTCTTGGCCGGCGCCAACAGACCGCTCCAGGAATCGATTTCCACGCCAGGAAAACCTGCTTCACCCATGGTCGGCACATCGGGCAATTGCGGCAGGCGCTGCAGCGACGCCACGGCCAAAGGGCGCAATTTGCCTTCCTTCAGATAGGGAATCGCCGACAGCGCGGCCATGAACCCCATCGAGACCTGCTTGCCCATCAAATCATTCAAAGCCGGAGACGCGCCCTTGTAGGGGATATGAATCAGTTGGATGCCGGCTTTTTGCTGCAGCAACTCGCCCGCCAGATGCTGGGTGCCGCCGGTGCCCGACGAGGCAAAGCTGAGTTGCCCGGGATTTTTCTTCGCGTTCGCGACCAGTTCGGCCATGCTCTTGGCCGCGTCCAGGTGAACCGCAAGGATGGTCGGCGCCGACATCACCTGACTGATCGGCTCGAAGCTCTGCAGGCCGTCGAATTTCAGGTTCTTGTACAGATGGTTGTTGATCGTCAACGGCGCAGCGGCCATCAACAGCGTGTAGCCATCCGGTGCGGCTCGGGCGACGATTTCAGAGGCCAGATTGGAACTGGCACCCGGTTTGTTCTCGACCATGACCGGGTGGCCAAAAGCCGCCTGCAGCTTGACCGCGATCAGGCGCGCTGCCAGATCGGTCGGCCCGCCAGCAGAAAAACCGACCACGATCTTGATCGGTCCATTCGGAAAGTTCGCGGCAGCGCCTTGCGCTTGCGCCAAACCGCACAGCAGCAGCGCCGCAGCGCTGGCAATCGCCCTTCTTGTGATCGTTTTCATCCCATTCCCCATTTCTATTCTTGATCGACGGACTCAGTCCTTGCCGGGCCGCTGCGAAAAACTGCGCTCAAACACGCCTTCAGCAATCCGGTTCTTCAGCATCTCGACCGATCCGCCGGCAATCATCCAGCCACGAATCCGCCGCACGCAATATTCAAGCAGAGTTTCGCGGCTGTAACCGGTCGCGCCCATCGCCTGCATCGCTTCGTTGCCGACTTCCCAGCCCGCCTGGTTGCACGCAAGTTTAGCCATCGCCGTGCTGTGCGCGCTCGGCAGCCCCTGCTCGCCTTCCATCGCCGCCTTGTAGAGCAGCAATTGCGCCGCTTCAAGCTTCAGCGCCATCTCGGCAAACTTCCACTGCAGGCCCTGGAACTCGCACAAGGGCCGGCCGAATTGCTTGCGCAGTTTCACATGCTCGCGCGCCAAATTGAAGCAATGCCGACCCAGCGCCAGCGACCTCGACGCATTGCCGAGTCGCTCGACGTTGAAGCCCGAAATCTGTTTCTTGAAGCCGCCTGGCCCGAGCAGCAGATTGGCCGCTGGAATACGGCAATCCTGCATGAACAGCGGACACCATTCTTCACCACTCATGAAGGCCGATGGCTCGCCGATGGTGAAGCCCGGCGTACCGCGCTCGATCAGCACCGACCCAATGCCGTCCAGGCCCGGGCCGAAGCGCACATAGAGCAGAAACAAGGCTGCATCGGGGCTATGGGTTGAAAACACCTTGCTGCCGTTGATGACGTAATGGTCGCCATCAAGGCGCGCATGGGTCTTCAATTCGGTCACCGCAGAACCCGCATCGGGCTCGGTCATGCCCAATGAAATCAGCATGCGTCCACTCAGCAACTCGGGCAACCAGCGGGCCTTTTGCTCCGCGCTGGCATATTCGACGAAGGTGCGGATCGGGCCGAAATTGCCAGCCTGGACGATGTCTGCGCTCTTCGGACAGACCAGCGCAACTTCCTGGATCGCGAGCACCGCATGCATCAATGAACCACCCTGGCCGCCATCCTCTTCAGCAAAGGCAATACCCAGCAGGCCCTGGGCGGCCAGCAGTTGTGCCACATCGGCCGGATAGGCAGACGAATGCGCGCGCTGCAGCGCACCGGCGGCCAGCTTTTCACTGGCAAAGCGGCGCACCGAATCGGCAAAACTCGCGTGCTCTTCGCTCAAATTGAAATCCATGCTTTTTCCTCGTCAGTCAACACTGTGAATTCTGGCCAATGGTTCGCCGGAGCGGGCGTCAAATTACGTACGATGCCATGCGCAATTGTCATGGCTGTCAGAGGAAACCGCAGCTGATAGCAGGCCGCGCATGCCGAATCGCGGCCGGCAAACAGCACCGCATCAATTCGGCCTGCTGTTGCACGCTCCAAAGGCTCAGGTTTTACCCTTGAAATGAGCAATTGCGTAGAACAAAAGGTCTGTTTAAAATAATCAAATCTGTTCAAATTGAGTAAACATCATGGATACTCGGCGCAGCTAGAAAAACGAACCCCAAAACAAGAAAAATCGCCTCAATGCGGGACAGTCAGACAACAGCACAAGAACCAGCCAGCTCGCGTTCGCGAGGGTCAACTTTTGCCCGCTTCGACGACTGCGGTGACATCGGAGCCACCTGTGCTTTTTGACCACTGCGCCGAATGCCGCGGCTGCTGTCACATAGACGACGGCTACCCCGCGCTCGAAGTCACATTGACCGCCGTCGAGAAGAAAGTCCATGGCAGCCTATGCATCCAGACCCATTGCGAAAATCTGGGCGATTCAGGCTGCACTTTGGGAGATGCCAAGCCGTTCAGTTGCCAGTTGTATCCGCTCTCGTTCAACCCGAAGACCAGCGCCTTTCTCTTCGACACCGATTGCCCCTTGATGCCCGAATACCAGCGGCAGTTGCAGGATGAGGGCAGCGAGGCTTCCGCGCATCTCGGGCTGATGTCGACCGAGCTGAAGCGCCTGGCAAAAGCGGACCCCGGTTTTCTGCGCAAGAACTTCCGGATCGATGCGGATTATTTTGACCTGCAGCCCCTCAAGCTCAAGGCTTTGCCGAAAGATGACGCGCCATGAGAAATGACTTCCGTCCAATTGAAGGATTTTTTGAAGAGGCCTCCTGTCCGCCGATTGACATGACCATCCAGTCGCTGGCCTACCAAAGTTGGACCGCTGACAACCTCTGCGTCGAGAGTTTCCACGAAGAGACCCGCTACTTCACCAGTCGCTGGGATGCGCTATGCCCCTATATCGACGTCACACCTGAAATGCTGGCGCTCGCGCGCAAACCCTTCATCGTCTACGCCTTGCCGCCTGATGGTAATTTCGGCGTGCCGATCAATGACCACTACGGCTTGGTCAACGCTGCGGACGAGAATTTCTGGACCGATCCCTGGCGGGCGCGAAAGTTCCGCGACCTGGACAAGTTGTTCAAGCATTTCCATCTGTCAGAGAAGGTAATCCCGGGCAAGGACATCAGCGTCGAATACATCCTTGAACTCGGCGCCGAACATTTCAATGCCTACGACATCCATGCCAAGGAGATCGACGGCTTCGTCGACTACATCCGCAAGCTCGACGTGCTGATCCTGCAGGTGCATGCCGACAACGGCGACCTGGTGTTCACCGATGTGTCGATCCTGCTCCCCGAGCGCGAGCAGGTCTATGGCAGCTTTTGTCAATGGAACACCGACTACAAGAACCGCTCGCCCGGCATCTATGCCTGTTTGATGGCAGCACGCTGGACGGCCAGGAATGGCTACAAATATTACAACCTGGGTCCGGTCGGGGACTACAAGTACAAGTCCTTGCTGGTAACCGACCTTGAGCCGATCTACGGCATTGCAATGACCGATCCTGACCATCCGCTGGCGCTGGATCCAACGTCCCCGCTGCATACCGACTTCAAACCGTCGGAGTGGAACCAGATTTACCGCGTGCCGCCCGGATGATGCGGCTGGCTCATTCGAAAATATGGGTGGCGCCGAAATTGACGTCGTAATCCATCATCAGCTCCTCGCCCCGCTTGATCGCCTGCAAGGTGATCAACTGGCCGTTCTTCTTGTATTGAACATTGGGGGTTTTTGAATGATTCAGATAGACCGCCATATTCATTGAATTGAGCCCGATCGAGGGAATCATTACCTCGTCGTCGTCGTAATAGCAGAAAATATCTATTTCCTTGCGTACGCTGCGTGGCAAGGCCTTGATCTCCTCCGGCGAAAAACGTACCTCTTCAAACTTCAGCAGCGATTTCATCGGATTGACGCCCTTCGGTATGGCGCGGATCGCAAACACGCCGATGCCGTGAACAGGCGACACTCCGAGGTGGCAATAAACCTCTTGACTCAAATGTTCTAATATTTTCTTCTTGGAATTAGACATGGCGCTTGAAATTTAGGTTTTTCTTGATAAATGCCAAAGCGGCGGCGACAAGGAAGCGAAGAAATTTTCCACGCAGCGATATATTACACCCATCCCGGACCATCCGGCAGATCGCTTGCGATCCTCGGGTGGAGGGATTTCCAGATGCATGTCAGTTGACCAGCAGGGACGGAGCAGGTTTTGGCCGGGGCCAAGCGCCTTGGAACTTGATCGCTCGGCCCAATCGCGCCAGCAATGGCGAAATATCTAGAGGGATGGACTGATGAAAAAATTGTTCACGACTGAATATTTTGTCAAAAAAGAATTCCTCAGTGCTGATCTTTGCGCACGCTGGGAGAAGAAAATTCTCGCTAATCTGGAATTATTTGGGCCTGATGTCGAACCCCAATATGGCCAGATGGCGGCCTATTACGGCATGATCGAATCCGGCCTGAATGAAAGCTACTATCGTTTTGCAGAAAAGCACAACAAGTATCTGGTCAAGGAATTTCCTGAAGTCACAGAAATAATCAAGAGCCTGGGTGAACTCATTCTGGAACGCTCCGGTCTCAAACCCGACGCTTTGCCGGTGGTGCCGCGCGACAAGAAATATTTCCTGATGGCCGGCTTCAATCTGCAACTCCGGACCTGGACTTTATACAACATCCATACCGACACCGAAGGCCTGCTTCAATACCCGGAAAGCATCTTCAACAAGAATACCAGAGCCTATTCCTGCGTGATCTCGATCAAGCGCACCGCTCAATATGTCAAGGAGCGCGGTGGCGATCTCGACATCTGGAAAGAGCGCTATCTTGCGGATGAGCTTGATAATTTCTACAAGTCCGATGGTTACTCGGCAAAATCACTCAGGAACCGCAAGAAAATCCCCTATGACGTCGGCAATCTGGTGGTTTTTGACAGCTTCATGCCGCATGTGGTGCTGCCTTTTGACGTCAAGAAGAATGCCGATAAACGGATCTCCTTTGTCATCCATTTCAACTATCGCAAGCACACTGAACGCAACCCGTTTCCGCACCTGGAATATTGGTATTGATGGCCCTTTAGCGCCGTTGACGCAGTCGCTTCCGGCCTGAGGATCGGCACATCTGTCCCGTGCCGGTGGCAAGCAGTCGGATCCATCGGGCGGCTCCATCGCACAGGATCGTCCGCATCGAAGCAGTCGCCGAGCGAGCCTCGCTGAAAGCTCATGGCAGAAAGACAAATGGGAATCGCGAACAGTCCTGTCGGGGGCAACAATCGCTGTCCACTAGACTGGTTTACCTTCTGCGGAAATTTGCGAAAAAATCCATGACAAGCACCCAAACATTCGCGCAATTCGCCGTCGACCTGAAGCCGCTGTCGCCGCAGGTGATCCACCACGCCAAGCGCGCCGTGATCGACTGGTATGCGGCTCTGTTACCCGGCGCGGTCGTGGCGCCCGCGATACTGCTCGAGCAGGCGTTGGTTGAAGACCTCGATCATGGCAGTGCCAAGCTGGCGCTGGGCCGAGCCGCGACCGCACGCAGCGCCGCGCTGATCAATGGCACGGCGGCCCACACGGTCGAGGTCGACGACATCTACCGCGACGCGATCTACCACCCTGGCGCGCCGACGATTGCTGCGGCCTGGGCGGTGGCGCAGGACCAGAACTCGAGCGGACTCGAGTTGCTGCGCGCGGTGGTCGCCGGCTACGAGATCTCGACCCGCATCGGCGTCGCCATGGGCCGCGCGCATTACAAATACTGGCACAACACCGGCACCATCGGCAGCTTTGGCGCGGCTGCGGCAGCCGCTTCGCTGTACCGGCTCGACGCATCGCAATATGCCCATGCGCTGGCGACGGTCGGCACTTTTGCCGCCGGCCTGCAGCAGGCATTCCGGATGGATTCGCTGTCCAAACCGCTGCATGCCGGGCGCGCCGCAGAAGCCGGAGTGCTGGCAGCGCAAGGTGCTCGAGCAGGCGTCACCGGTTCGCTCGACATCCTCGAAGGCGAAGCTGGTCTGGGCCAGGCGATGAGCAACGGCCCGGACTGGGGCAAGGCCGTGGCCACGTTGGGCAGCGATTTCCACATCACCCGCATGACGTTCAAGAACCATGCTTGTTGTGGTCATACCTTCGCCGCGATCGACGGCGCGCTGGCCCTGCAAGCAAGCATGTCCATCGATGCGCAGGACATCAGCCGTGTGCATGTTGGCAGCTACCGGGCAGCCAAGGAGGTCGCCGGCTACGAGAACCCACAGTCACCTGCCGAAGCCCGCTTCAGCACCAAGTTCGTCGTCGCTACCGCGCTGCTTTACGGCAGCGTGAGGCTGTCGGCTTTCGAGTCTGATCGGCTGGCTGACCCGAAAATCCGCGCCTTGATGGCCAGGATCGAGCTGACCATCGACCCCGAACTCGACGCCACCTTTCCCGGCCAGCGCGCCGCCCGGGTGACGATAGCGACGCATGACGGCCGCAGCGAGCAATACCTGCAGCCCACCCGCAAAGGCGACCCCGAACAGCCCTTGAGCGATGCCGACCTTGACGACAAGTTCCTCGAACTGGCCACGCCGGTGCTCGGCGCGAATCAGTCCAAAGCGCTGTTGGCCAGACTCTGGCGTCTGGACAGCGAAGCCGGGATCCGCTGGTAGTCGAACGCCAGCCAGCAAGAACAGGAAAGATTGCGATGTCCGAATCCAGAACCAGCAGCCTTGAGACCTGGGATGAAATCGTCCTGCGGGTGCTCAAACAGAACCAGATCAAGCTGATCGTCTATGTGCCCGACAAGGTGTTGGCGACGCTGATCAAACGCCTGCATGCGGACGACTATTTCACCGTGATCTGCCCGGCGCGCGAAGAGGAGGCCGTCGGCATTCTCTCCGGCGCCTATATGGCCGGCTTGCGCGGCATCCTGTTGATGCAGACCAGCGGTTTTGCAACGCTGCCCAATGTGCTCGCTTCGCTGGCCGTGCCCTACCAAATCCCGCTGCTGATGCTGATTTCTGAACGCGGCACGCTCGGCGACCACCAATTGGCGCAGGCGATCGTCTGCCGCATGATGCGGCCGATCCTCGCCACGCTGGGCATCGAACACCATCCAATAACCCGGCTCGACGATGTCGAATTCATCGCAGACCAGATGATCAAGCAGGCCTATGCCACACAGGCGCCTGCGGCGATGATCCTGTCGCCTTTGCTGACCAACAAGAAGTGAGGCCCGCGATGCCTGAAGCCATCATTCAATCGATCAGCCGCGCTGCGGCCAAGGTCATGAACCGCACCGACATCACGCGCCGCCTGGTCGCCAGGCTCACCCATGAGGAAGCCGTGGTCGGCGGTATCGGCAACACCAATTTCGAGCTCTGGGCCAGCGGTCAGCGGCCGCAGAATTTCTACATGCTCGGCAGCATGGGGCTGGCGATTCCGATCGCCACGGGCGTGGCCCTGGCGCAGCCGGGGCGGCAGGTTTTTGCACTCGAAGGCGATGGCTCACTGCTGATGCAGCTCGGTGCGCTGGGCACGGTGGCAGCGGCCGGCTTGAAGAACCTGGCGATCATCGTTTTCGACAATGGGTCTTACCAGATCACCGGCTCACAACCGACCCTGACCTCGCAAGGCTTCGATCTGGTCGCGGTGGCCCGTGGCGCCGGGCTAGTTCAAGCCAGCTGGGCCGCCGACGAGAGTCATTTCGAGCAATTGGTCGACCATGCGCTTGCCGGCAATGGTCCCTGGTTCATCGGTGCACGCACCGACAATATGCCGCCGGCCGGCGTAACCGAGCGCGATGCGGCCAAGATTCGCGCCGGCTTCATGCAAGGCATTGCAAAGCATGCGGAGTAAACATTGATGTCCAAGCTCCTGATCGGTGGTTCATGGGTCGACGGCGAATCAAGCCAGCCATTGCACGATAAATATGCCGGTGCGGTTTACGGCGAGATGGCCGTGGCATCAGCGGCACAGGTCGAGGCGGCCGTCAGCGGCGCGGTTGCCGGGCAGCAGGCGTCAAAGCTCGCACCCTACGAGCTCTACAAGATTCTCAGCAAGGCCGCAGTGATTCTCGAAAGCCGCATCGAGCTGCTGGTCGAGTTGATGCGCGTCGAGGCCGGTTTCACCCGCGCCGATGGCGAGAACGAAGTCAGGCGCTGCGTGCAGACGCTGGAGCTGTCGGCCGAAGAAGCCAAGCGCCTGGTCGGCGACATGGTGCCAATGGAAGCGGCCCAAGGCGTGAAGAACCGGCTCGGCTTTACCTTGCGCGGGCCGCGCGGCGTCGTCTGCGCGATCACGCCGTTCAATTCGCCGCTGAACACCTTGGCCCACAAGGTCGGCCCGGCGCTGGCCGGCGGCAATGCGGTGGTGATCAAGCCTTCGGAGTACACGCCGCTGACTGCGGTCGAGCTCTGCAAGGTGCTGATCGAGGCCGGGCTGCCGGCCGATCTGCTCGCGCTGGTGCATGGTGACGGCGGCGTCGTCGGCCCGCAGTTGCTGGCTGATCAGCGCATCGCCTTCTATGCCTTCACCGGCAGCACAAGGGTCGGCCGCGAGATCCAGCGCGCTGCCGGGCTGCGCGGCACCCAGCTTGAGCTTGGCAGCATCGCCAGCACCATCGTCTGCCATGACGCCGACCTGGCAGTGGCGATCCCGAAGATCATCAACGCCGGATTCCGCAAGGCCGGCCAGGTCTGCACTTCGGTGCAGCGGCTGCTGGTCGACCGCAGGATCGCGGCCCAGTTCATCCCTGAGTTCATTCGGGCCATGCAGGCGCTGAAATTCGGCGACCCGGCTGACCCGGCCACTGTCATCGGCCCGATGATCAGCCCCGCCCACGCACAGCGCGCCGCAGCCTGGGTTGCGCAAGCGGTCAGCCAAGGCGCCGAGATCCTCAGCGGCGGCAGCCTGAACCAGGCCTTGCTCGAACCAACTTTGCTGCACCGGGTGACCGCGCAAATGAAAGTAGTGTGCGAAGAGATCTTCGCGCCGGTGGTCTCGATCGTCGAATTCGATCAGCTCGATGAAGCAGTGGCGATCGCCAATGCCCAGCCCTTTGGCTTGTCGGTCGGCGTCTTCACCAGCAATCTGCATGCCGCGATGAGTGCTGCGAAGCAGCTGCGCTTCGGCGGCGTCCACATCAATGAAGCATCGAGCGCCAGGGTCGATGTGATGCCCTTCGGCGGCATCAAGGACAGCGGCTTCGGCCGTGAAGGCCCGGCCTATGCGATCCGCGAGATGACGCTCGAGCGTCTCGTCACGATTGCTTACTGAGCGATGGCTACAGAAATACCAGACCTGCTGATCAGCGAAGTCGGGCCGCGCGACGGCCTGCAGTCGATCAAGGCAATCATGCCGACCGCCGACAAGTTCAAGTGGATCGACGCCCTGGTCGCGGCCGGCCTGCGCGAGATCGAGGTCGGCTCTTTCGTGCCGGCCAGTCATCTGCCGCAGATGGCCGACACCGCGCTGGTCGTCCGCCATGCCTTGCAACATCGCGGCGTGACGATCATGGCCCTGGTGCCGAACCGTCGCGGCGCGGCAGCCGCTCTCGAGGCCGGCGTGCACAAGCTGACGATCCCGGTGTCGGCCAGCGCCGCCCATTCGCTCGCCAATGTGCGCAAGACGCGCGAGCAGATGGTCGAGGAGTTGTATGCCATCGTCCAGTTGCGCGACGCCATTGCGCCGGGCGTGAAGATCGAGGCCGGCATGTCGACCGCTTTCGGCTGCACCTTGCAAGGCGCGGTGCCCGAGGATGAGGTGATCTGGCTGGCCCAGCAATGCATTGCCGCTGGCGCCGACGAAACCGGCCTGTCCGACACCACCGGCATGGCCAATCCGGCCCAAGTGCGGCGGCTGTTCAACAAGTTGCGCGCCGCGATTGGCGTCAAGTGCGGCGCAGCCCATCTGCACAACACCCGTGGCCTCGGTCTGGCCAACTGCCTGGCCGCTTACGAAGTGGGTGTGCGCACCTTCGACAGCTCACAAGGCGGGATCGGCGGCTGCCCTTATGCGCCGGGCGCTTCGGGCAATGTGGTGACCGAAGACCTGGTCTTCATGTTCGAAGCGATGGGGCTGAACACTGGCGTCGACCTCGAAAAGCTGTTCGCTGCGCGCCTGCTGCTCCAGGCCGGCTTGCCCGGTGAGCCAATCTACGGCATGACGCCAGAAGCCGGCCTGCCCAAGGGCTGGTTGCAGCGGAGTCCATCGCATGGAAGCTGAAAAACTGCCCTATGCCGGCATCCGCGTGGTCGAGTTCACCCATATGGTGATGGGGCCGACCTGCGGCATGGTGCTGGCCGATCTGGGCGCCGAGGTCATCAAGGTCGAGCCGATCGGCCATGGCCGTCAGGGCGATGCGACGCGCCATTTGATTGGCTCGGGTGCCGGCTTTTTTCCGCAGTTCAACCGCAACAAGAAGAGTCTGGCGCTCGACCTGCAGACGCCTGAAGGCAAGGAAGCGGTGCTGCGCCTGATCGCCAGCGCCGACATCGTCAGCGAGAACTTCAAGCCAGGCACGATGAAAAAGCTCGGCCTCGACTATGAAACGCTTAAATCACTGAACCCGCGGCTGATCTATGTCAGCCACAAGGGATTTCTGCCCGGCCCCTACGAGCAGCGCACCGCGCTCGACGAGGTGGTGCAGATGATGGGCGGACTCGCCTATATGACCGGCCGGCCCGGCGATCCGCTGCGTGCCGGCACCAGTGTCAACGACATCATGGGCGGCATGTTCGGCGCGATTGGCGCGATGGCGGCGCTGCGTGCCCGCGATCAGACCGGCGTGGGCCAGGAAGTGCAGAGCGCGCTGTTCGAGAACAATGTCTTCCTCGTCGCCCAGCACATGATGCAGTTCGCCGTCACCGGCAAGCCCGCAGCACCGATGCCGGCGCGCATTTCGGCCTGGGGCATCTACGATGTATTCGAAGTCAAAGGTGGCGAGCAGATCTTCCTCGCCGTCGTCAGCGACACCGCCTGGGCGATTTTCTGCGACGCCTTCGAGCTCGCCGAGCTCAAGCTCGATGAACGGCTGAAATCGAACAACGACCGCGTCCGGGCCCGCGACTGGTTGATGCCGATCTTGCGCGAGCGCATGGCCGCTTTCAGCGCAGCCGAACTCGCCGCCCGGTTCGAGCAATATGGCCTGCCCTTCGCGCCGATCACCCGCCCGCACGATCTGCTCGATGACCCGCATCTGCTCGCCACCGGCAGTCTGGCGCCGATCACCTTGAATGATGGGCGCGAAACCAGGGCCGTGTTGCTGCCCTTGACGCTAGGCGGCGAGCGCCTCGGCGTGCGCATGTCGCCTCCCAAGCTGGGCGAGCATAGCGCCGAGTTGCTGGCCGAACTCGGCTACGACGAGCAGGAAATCGCAGCGCTGAGCCGGGTTACATCGCAAGGCGAATGAGCTTTGCGCTCACACTGGCCAGCTCAGCCTTTTTTGCGCCTGACCTTGCCCAGCTCGATCGGCTTGACGCCATTGAGCTGATCCTCGATATGACGTGACCAGGCCCGCGCCAGTTTGAAGCAGCCGCTATGGTTCAAGTGGATTTCGTTGGCCCAGTCGCCATTGCTGCCGACCGAACCCGCCGTGGCCGGCGACAGCGGCACGGTGTTCGATTCGAAAACATACAGACCCGGGTAATTGACCTTGTCGGCTTCGAGTTCTTTCAACAACTGGACCAGATGATGGACCATCAAACGGCTGACCGCAGCCCAGTCGGCACCTGGCACAGCACAGGCCTTCAAAGCCGGATGCAACCAGGCCATCGAACTGCCATCAGGCCCTGCCGGCCGAGGCATCGGCACCGCATAGCAATGCATGAAGACCGGCTTGCCAGCTGATGGTCCCTGATCACGCAGGGTCAGAATATGGCGGATATTGACCCTCAGATACTCGGCATAAGTCTCCCAACCGGGCTCCGAGAAATAGCGCCCGACGCCGGCCGAGGGCTTGCCCCATTCGGTCGGATGCCTGAGCAAGCGCAAATGCAGCGGTACAGCTTGCCCGTCAGGCAGCGTCACTGGCGTCTGCGCGGCAAGGAACAAGTCATTGCCTCCCACCGACAGCAGCAGTCCATCCCAGACCGGCGCGTTCTTGCCGATCAGCAGTTCCTTGAAATCATGCGCTGCAGCGAGGTCGACGATATGCCCGAGTTGGTCGCTGGTACCGGCGCAATTGACGGCGCAGATCGGCTGCTGGAACACCATCTCGCGCAGCAGATTGGCATGAGCATTCAAGCTGGCTGCCGAAGACGAGAACCAGGAATCACCTTGCGCCAGCAAACGCCAGCGGTAGGCGCTCAGGTCGGGCGCCGGCGCGGAGTGCAAATCCGCCGGGGTGTAGCAGGCCAAAGATTGGTCCAAGAGCTCGCTCCATTAGCTGTTCTGCGATTTGTACGAAACCTCGGGACTTGCGGGGTATCCCTAAGAGATGCTCAAAGCCGGCTCCAGAGGCCGTGCTATAAGGCCTGCGCATTGTGAGGCTGAATCGGGCCTCGTGCAAAAAACTTTTGCAAGGATTTTTGCAGATGGTCCGGGAGCCGGAGTCATTCAGCAGAACTGTCGACCGTTCGGGGAGCACCGGGCGGCCGCTCAGTAGTCGTCCCTGAAAAATTCAATTTCAACTCACCAGCGCTGGCGTTGCCGCCGGCAGTCTTGTGAATCGGGCGAATTTCGAAATCAAAGCGCCGAATACGCGCCCAAAGTCCGACAACCTTGCCGGCTGCAGCAGGCGCAAAAAAGCCCGCAGGCCTTTCAGGACGATCATCCTCAGCAGCCAGCGAATGTTGTAGCCCGCCGCGCACAGCACCGCGTGCAAGCGGTCGCCCAATTCACCCTTCAGATGGCAGCGGTCCATCCGATGATCCGCTTTGAGGTGCCCGATGATTGGCTCGATGGCTTGACGGCGCTTG
>CAIJIT010000343.1 GCA_903820745.1 uncultured Burkholderiales bacterium | reverse complement strand
TGGTGGAAGGCAAGGCGCAGTTGGACGACACACGCCAGGCGCTGCGTTACCTGTGCGAGCCGGTGCCGCAGCCACGCGAGGTGGAGCAGTTCCTGCGCTATTTCTGCGGCGATGCCGCCCAGGCCGGCGCACTGGACGAGACCGAGGCGCTGCGGATTTCGTTCTACAAGGCCGTGGCCCTGCTTGCGCGGGCCTACGCCGACATCGCGCAGAACCTGACTGAAGCGGGCTACTCGGACGCCGAGGCGGCGGCGATCCAGCGCGAGGTCGAGTTCTATGCCGACATCCGCGCCGCGATCAAGAAGCATGCGGGCGAGGAACTGGACATCAAGCCCTTCGAGGCCGACATGCGTCACCTGCTCAACACCTATATCCAGGCTGATGCCGCCGTAGGTCTGGGTGACCTGGGCGCGCTGTCGCTGACCGAGCTGATCATCCAGACCGGCATCCACGACGCCATTGCCAAGAAGCTCAACGAAAAGGGCAAGCTGTCGAACAAGGCGATCGCCGAAGGGATCATCAACAACATCCGCAAGACCATCATCCGCGACCAGTTGACCGACCCGAAGTTCTACGAGCAGATGTCCAAGCTGCTCGACGACCTGATCGCGCAGAGCCGGACCGAGGCGCAAGCCTACGAGGAGTTTCTGCGCAAAGCCGAGGAACTGGTGCACAAGCTGGCGGGCAAGAAGCCTGAGGACGGCGTTCCAGCATCACTGCATGGCAACGCCGAGGCCACCGTGCTCTACAACAACCTCGACTCGATTGCCGCAACCAGCTTTTGCTACCCGAGCGCCGATGAGGACAGGGCCGTGCTGGCCTTGAAGCTCGACTGGGTGGTGCGGGAGCGCGCGCCAGCCGGCTGGAAGGGCGACGAGACGCGAGAGAGGACGGTGCAGAACGCCATCTACCCGCTGCTGGACAAGGACCGCCAAGCCACGGAGGCGCTGTTCGACATCATCAAGAGTCAGCCGGGTTATTGATGGAAAAGACGATAGAAGTGGCGATGAACGAGACCATCGAGTTCGGCGACATCGTCGTCGACGTCACGCGCAAGGATGTCTTGTATGTGCATCTGTCCGTGCATCCGCCCACTGGCCGGGTGACCTTGGTGGCCCCGACGGCAACACGCCCGGAGGTGGCACGCGCTTATGCGATTTCCAGGCTGGCCTGGATCCGGCAGCAGCAGGAAAAGTTGAGTGCCCAGGCGCGCGAGGCGCCGCGCCAGTTTGTCGCACGTGAAAGCCATTACCTCTGGGGCCGCCGGTATCTGCTGGACATCAACGAGCGCGAAGCCAAGCCGATGGTGACGCTGGACCACCGGCGGATCACGCTGCATGTCAGGCCGGGCAGCGACCCGGCGAAGCGCCAATTGCTGATGGACGAATGGCAGCGCTCGCTGCTCCACGCCGTCGTGCCGGCCATGATCAGCCGCTGGGAGCCCAGGCTCAAGGTCAAGGTCGCGGCCTATTTCCTCCAGCGGATGAAGACAAAGTGGGGCGCGTGCAATCACAAGGCGGGCAATATCCGCCTCAATACCGAATTGGTGAAGAAGCCCAAGGACTTGCTGGAGTACGTTGTCGTGCATGAGATGGCGCATCTGCTCGAACCGACGCATAGCGAGCGCTTTGTGGCGATTCTGGATACGCATTACCCAACCTGGCGCGATGCGCGTGCTGAACTGAATGCCCTGCCCTTGGGCGCGCAGACCTGGTGATCGCCAGCGCCTATGGAAAATAGTACTTGGGCAAACCTGGATTCCGCTTTTTTCCCTGTCGAAGCAAGGACTCGGCGCGGCTCAGCCTGGCCCTTCGACGAGCTCAGGGCGACCGGGGAATTCTGGAAGTTTTTACACAAGTCCTTGATAACGAACCGAAGGAAGTCCCTCTTGAAAACATCCCTGATCGCAGCCTGCCTGGCAATCGCCCTGCCCGCCTTTGCACAGCCCGTCATGCCGCTCGGCTCGGGCATCGACGTCAGCGCATTTGACCCGGCCGTTTCAGCACAGGTCGACTTCTACGGCCATATCAATGGCAAATGGATGAAGGCGACGCAGATCCCCGCCAGCAAATCGCGCTGGGGCACTTATGACCAGTTGCGCGAAACCGCCCAGAACCAGGTGCGCAGCATCCTCGACGAAACGCTGAAGCAGCCCGGCAAGGCGGGCAGCGAGACGCGCAAGATCGCTGACCTTTATCTGAGCTTTGTCGACAGCAAGGCGCGTGATGCGAAGGGGCTCAAGCCGCTGCAGGCCGACCTGACCCGGATCGCCGCCCTGAAAGACAAGAAGGACTTGCCCGACTTGATGGCCTACCTCAGCCGCAGCGGGGTCGGCACGCCTTTCTCGCTGTCGGTCTACCAGGACGCCAAGGACGCGACCCGCCATGCGGTCTATGCATCGCAGAGCGGCTTGGGGCTGCCCGACCGGGACTATTACCTCAAGGATGACGATGCAAAATTGAAAGCCGCAAGGCTGGCCTACGCCCGGCATGTCGAAAAAATGCTGGCCCTCAGCGGCGATCCGGGCGCAGCAGTTCACGCCGCGCAGATCCTGGCCCTGGAGACCGAGCTGGCCAAGGTGCAGTGGACCAGGGTCGAAAACCGCGAAGCGACCCGAACCTATAACCTTTACGGGGTCGACCAACTGACGGGCCTGACACCCGGCTTTGACTGGCGCCGCTATCTGGCGGCTGGTGGGTTCGCCGGCAAGGCAGAGGCCTTGATCGTGCGCCAGCCGAGCTACTTCACAGGCCTGGCCGGCGTCATCCAGAACCAGCCGCTGGAGCATTGGAAAAGCTATTTCACCTGGCATCTGCTGAGCAGCTATGCACCCTATTTGTCGAGCGACTTTGTCAACGAGCGATTTGCCTTTACCGGCAAGGTCTTGAGCGGCGTGCTCGAGCAAGAACCGCAGTGGCAGCGGGCACAGCGTTTCGTCGACGCAGCGATGGGTGAAGCGGTCGGCAAGCTCTATGTCGCCAGATTTTTTCCGCCCGAAAACAAGGCCCGGGTCCAGGCGATGGTCGACAACTTTCTGGCCACCTTCCGGGAAGGTATCAGCGCGCTCGACTGGATGGGCGACCAGACCAAGCAGGAAGCAATGACCAAGCTGGCCATGTTTCGCCCCAATATCGGCTACCCCGACAAATGGCGCGACTATTCGGCCTTGCAGACCCGGCCGGACGATCTGGTGGCCAATGTACGAGCGATGCGTCATTTTTCGGACCAACGAAGCCTGGACAAACTCGGCCAGCCGGTCGACCGCGGCGAATGGTCGATGACGCCGCAGACCGTCAATGCGCAATACAGCCCGCTGAAAAATGCGATCACTTTCCCGGCGGCGCTGCTGCAGCCACCGTTCTTCAATGTGAAGGCCGAGGATGCGGTGAACTTCGGCGCGGTCGGCACCAGCATCGGCCATGAGATCAGCCATGGCTTCGACGACCAGGGCAGCCAGTACGACGGCATGGGCAATCTGCGCAACTGGTGGAGCAGCGAAGACCGCAAGAAATTCATGCTGCGCGCCGGTGGGCTGGTCGAGCAATATTCGGCCTTCAGCCCGGTGCCGGGTTATTTCATCAACGGCCGGCTGACGCTGGGTGAGAACATCGGTGATAACTCAGGCGTGGCCATTGCCTACAAGGCTTACCGCCGGTCACTCGGCGGCAAGCCGTCGCCGGTGCTCGACGGCCTCAGCGGTGAACAGCGTCTGTACATCGGTTTCGGCATCAAATACCGCAGCTTGCAGCGCGAAGACGCCGCGATCCTGCAGATCAAGACCGACCCTCATTCGGCGGGCGAATTCCGCGTGCGCGGTACGCTGGCGAATCAGCCCGGGTTCTATGAAGCCTTCGACATCAAGCCGGGCGACCCGATGTATCTGCCGCCGGAAAAACGCGTGATCATCTGGTGATTCGATGCAAACCGATTTCAGCCAGCTCGCAGCCGCTGCCCTGATACCGGCACGACATGATGGTCAAGACCGTAGATCCGCGAATCACGTAAAGTGCGTGGATCAACCACTTTTGTGCCGCCCGACCCGGCTGATCGCGTGATGGAATTCGTCCCTGCCGTTGCGCCCACCGACAAACCGACCCCAGTGGCCTGGTGTTTCGCTTTTCTTGAAGGGCAATTGCTGCTGCCCGACGATGGCGATGGGCAATTGCTGCCGCTGCCAGCCGAGGTTTTCGAACCCGTCGCACGCCATTACCTCGGCCGCTTGGGTGGCCTTGACTGCTGGGCGATGAAGCTGATGGCCATGCCGGCGGGATGGCAGCAGATGCCCTTGCGCGCGGCAATGATGGCAATGCCCGAGGCGCAGATGCTGCTGGCCGGACGCGCTGCCCAGATCCTCGAATGGGACCGCGCCCACCGCTTCTGCGGCGTTTGCGGCAGCGCCACCGAAAGCTTGCCGCATGAACGCGCCAAGCGCTGCCCGGCCTGCCAGCATGCCGTCTATCCGCGCCTGAATCCGGCCATGATGGCGCTGGTCTGGCGCGGTGATGAATTGTTGCTGGCGCGGGCGCCCAACTTCAAACCGGGCATGTTCAGCGCCTTGGCAGGCTTTGTCGAGGCCGGCGAGTCGCTGGAGGATTGCGTGCACCGGGAAGTGGCCGAGGAAGTCGGTCTGACGGTGAAGAACCTGCGCTACTACGGCAGCCAAAGCTGGCCTTTCCCGCATAGTCTGATGGTCGCTTACACAGCCGAATGGGTGGCGGGCGAGATCCAGCCGCAACCGGGCGAGATCGAAGAGGCGTACTGGTTCCCGATCGACGCCCTGCCCGGCATTCCGCCGCGCTTCAGCATCTCCGGCCACCTGATCCGCGACACGGTCGACTGGCTGCGCAGTCAGCGCAGATGACTGGCAAGGCGGCGTAGCGCACGCCGGACTGAAGCCTATCCAGCCAGCTTCTTGCAATTGCCGCTATAGAGGTATTGATCCGAGTTGCGCCATTCACTGGGTGGAATCCAGCGCCGGTGAAAAATCCTTGCATCGCCGCTGACCGAGTTCAAGACCAGCGAGCTGACAACTCTCTCCTTCGAGTCCTTGTCCGTCTTGTCAAGCAGATAGGTCGCTTCGACCGGATTGCTCCGGGCCGCATCAAGAAAAATCTGCCGGGTGGTTTGCTCCGGCAGCAGCTCGGTGCCGCTGATGGCGTAGTTCTTCTGCCACTTGTAGGTGGTCAGCGAAAAACTCAAAGTCACGATGCCGGGCTCGCCCAGGCGCACACCGTCCTTGTAGCGAAAGGTTTCGCCTGACATCTGGCAGGCATATTCGGTCCTTGAATCGATGCGGTCGCATCCTGCCAGTAACAGCATGACGGCCGCAGCCAAGGTCTTGATCAGATTTATATTCATAATTTAAAAACCCCCTCTTGCTTCTGGCCAGAGGGGGTTCGGTGGGTCGCCTTAGATTTTATCGGTCACGGCAGGCTAAAGGCCGAATAACTGTAAGCGCCGGGGTAATAAGGATTCGGCGCCACAGTGATGGCCTTGGCCGCATTGGTGGCATAGGCCGCCTGGTCGACGTCGAGCAGCAAACGGCGCGCCTTGAGTGCGCTGGCCGCAGCAACACGGGCTGCGACGAACGCAGCCTTGGTGCCATACAAGCCGGTCAACGATGGCCGCGCATCGCCGGCGACCTTGCTGGCATCATCCATGGCGAAAGGCACAAACTGACCCGCACCTTCGGCACCATCGAGTCCGTCAGCCTTGCCGCCAAAAGCAGCCGGCCGCAGGGCCCAGCCGGAACTGGTGCCGACCGGAGCGACGATTTCAGGCAAGCGGATGCCTGCCAGGTCGTTGCCGTAGGCATCGGTTTTGGGCACTGAAACCTTGTAGAAGCTGCCGGTTGGAATCGCCGGTATGTTGGCCAGGATGCCCTTGGAATAATCGGGGCCGAAGTTCCAGTAATTACGCACCGTCACCAGACCGGAGTACTTGTTCATCGTCGCCGGGATGTCGGGGTAGCCGACATCGGCTTGTGGCACGGCACCAATCCCCAGCGCGGTGTAGGCACCGTTGGTCGGAACAAAAGTGGCCGTGCCGCCAGCAACGCTTGGATTGGCGCTCGCCGGTGGAGCCGTACCGGCCGTAATCCACTCGTCCATCGCCACCCAGAGGGCACGGTGCAATGGCAAGGCATCGACTTGCGAACCAAACTGGGAGTTGCTGCTTGCCGGTGAGCTGGTGGTGCTGGTGGCACCGCTGCCGTGCGGGCCGCTTGACACAAAATAATTGCGCACATTGTCCGGTTCAACCAAGTCAGCACCGGTGTTGGGATGGGTTGTCAGCAGGGAGCCGGCTTTGACCCAAAGTTCGTTGGCCGAATACAGATTCATCACCTTCGGGCAGGTGTTCGAGGCGGTGCAGCGGACATTGCGGCCGTCAGTCTTGCCGGTCAGGGTATCGGTCGTCGAGGTGTAGGAAAACGGGAATACGCCTTCGGTCTGTGCAATATGGTTCTGCCGGTTCCGCTCGGTCCGACCGACCTGGGCGAACCGGTAGTTGATGCCCAGACCGTTGCCACCGCCGATGTAATTCAGGTGGCCATCAAAGACCTTGGTGCCATCGATCGCCTGATTGAATCCCAGCCAGACATAGTCGTTGAAAAGCCGCGCCGGTTGGGAATTGGTCCAGGTCGCAACGCTCTTGATGTCACCTGCCAGCGGATTAGCCGTACCGCTGCTGTCAGCTTTGGCATTGCGCAGGAAAGACATGAAATCGCGCATCGCTGCAAAGCCGACCGTCGCGACATAGGGGTCGCGTGCGGTGTAGTTCAGCTCGTAGATCCAGCTTTGCTGGAAGGCCGAGCCGTCGACGAAGGCAATCGAGTTGGAGTTGGTCGAGGTGGAACTGGTAGAACAAGAACTCGGCCCACCCCAGGCCCAGGAGGCTGCCGGCACCAGGATCGGCGTATCGGTCATCGACTGACGCTTGGTCAAAGTTGCCTTGGCGGTGCTGGTATCGGCCGGGCTGTAGTACGTCGCCGCGCATTTGGTTGTGGCGTTGTCATTGACGATGTACTCGTACATCGGGCCGGTGATGGCCGATCCGTCAGGATTCTTGGCCAGCGGCAAGACGGCCTTGATCAGGTCCACTGCGCTGGAACTCATCGGCTCGGCATCCCAACCCGACCAGACCAGGGTGTAGCCTTTGTTCAAAAGGAATGCTGGATAGTTGGCCGTGCTGTTGATGTCAGCTGCTCCGCCAGCGCCAGGATTGTTGGCATTGCCGGTCATGCCGGCAAATCCGCCATATTGTTTGCCGCCGCGGTTGGGCGCTTCGTAGAACACCTTGTGCGCACCCTTGCTCAAATCGGATGGCTTGAGGATGAAGAAGTCGACTGAATACTCGACAAAGCCAGTCACCGGACTTTTTTGCGCCAAGGTGATGTCGGCGATCACCTGGTTCTTCGGGTCATTGGGGTCGATCTGCCCATAGGCCGTGCCGCGAACCTTTTCATAGGTACCAACAGCCCCGCCAGTGCCGAAAGTCGCACCGGCAAAGGTGACTTTTTCGCTATTGACTGTATCAAAGACGATTCTCGTGATGCCCTGCACAGGCGCCACAGGCGCGCTGCCTGAACTACCCCCGCAGGCTGCAAGCACCAGCGCTGCCAGGGGCAACAGACTGCCCCAACGGACAGATTTTTGTTTATTAACTGCTGAACTCATGCTAACTTTGTCTCCGATAAAAATAATTATCAATTGGATATTTTTATATTTTTGGCAGCAAAGATCTATTTACTGTCCGGATTTATCCTAAGCAGAGTCTTGCAGCAGGTCAATACGCATTACTACGACTAATACAGATGAATACCCTTGATCCGAGGCAAAGAGGCGACGATCCAGTCGGTGCGGATTGAGAGGCCTTGGGCCCCGGAGATGGCCGGAGCAGCCCCGGCCGCAGCAGTCGGCGGGCCCGGCAGAACTCGATCAGTAGCGGTTCTCAAAGGCGCTGAAGTCGGCCTCGAGCGTCCATTGCAGGCGGGCTTTGTCGCTGGTGGCGAGGAATTTTGAGCAAGCCTGGCTGGGTTGTTTCCGGCCTGGCTGCTGACCGGCACAGGCCGGCGATGTCGAAAACTTGCGGGCATCGCGCCAAAGGCTTGCGCCGGTGACGAAAGCATGCTCGAGCCCGGTGCGCGCCATGGCCTTGAACTGACGGTAGCCCAGGCCTTGCTCCTTGGCCGCCTTCAGATATTCCATCGACATCTCGGAGCGCGCGACGCCTTCGTCATCGGTGGACAGCGAGACCGGCACGCCGTAATGCAGATAGGACTTCAGCGGATGATCGCTGCCGCGCACGCCGAGGATGGCGTCATTGCTGGTCAGGCAGATTTCCACCATCACCCCGCGCTTGGCCATCAATTTCAGCAACTCGATTGCACTGGTTTCATGCAGCACATCGACGCCATGGCCGATGCGCTGGGCGCCGGCCACCAGGATCGAATCGCGGATGTGGAAGGATAAACCATCCGGCGGCACCAAGCCGGGCGCGAGTTCGCCGGCATGCAAGGCGAGATTGGCCAGCGGGTAGCGCGGCCGCAGGAATTGCAGCATCTGCATCTGCATGCTGAAGTTCTGCATCGCGGCGAGGCTGTCTTCGGGCTGGACCAGATTGACTGCGACAACCTTGGAGTCCGGATCGTTGGCAAGCGTGAAGCCGGTGACCATCTGCGCGTAAACCGGGCCCATGGCATTGGCCCGCAGCACCTGGTAGACATAGCGAAAGCTCACGCCGCAGCCGGGGTCGGCCTGCAGGGTGGCGCATCGCAGCAAGGCGTCTTTTTGCACCTCGGCCGCACGCAGATTGTGTTTTGCCTGTTCGGCCGCCGAAGCGATGCCTGCAGCCTTCAGCAAGTCCAGCGTACCTGCAAAGTCGCCGCTCCAGCCGACCTTGCGGCCCAGTGCCGTGGCCATGCCTTCATCCGCGCTGAGCATCAACTCGACATAGCTGACATGGCCGCGCGCGGCACGGGCCAACACTTCGGCCAGCAGCGCGCCGGTCTGGCCGTTGCCGGCACGACCGAATTTTCCGAAGGTATCGAAGAAATGATCGTGGCCGGTTTGGCCGGATTTTTCCCAATTCCGCATCGACCAACTGTCGATGAGGTGGCCGTACAGCGCTTCATCGGTCAACGCATTGCTGACCGGAGCAGTTCCCTTAACCGGGTCGCAAGGCGGCGCTGTCAGTGTGAAGTCTGACTGGCTGACGCACAAGCCGGTGCTCGCCGCCCACTGGACAAAGCTCTCGGCATAGACGGCGCCGGACAGGTGATTGTGCAGATCTGCGCCCTTGGGCATCTCGCGCAGAAAAGGCAGCATTTCAGCCGGCCGCTGCTGGCGCAAAGTCTCGAAGTGAGCCACCGCGCGCTGTTCAGGCCCTGTGGTCAGCGGCGCGGCGTTGCCCAGGCTCGCGCCAAAAACAGCCAGGATCAGGAAAATGCGTTTCATGCTCACCACCTATCGATCATTGAATGCAGCCAAGTCGTCACCGTTGCCTGGCGGGGCGCAAGCGGGAAGCATGCGCTAAAAATTTGCCCCAACGATGAACTTGAGGGTCCAGCGGTCAGCGGCCGGCGTCAGGCCGCGGCCGATGCCGAGGTTCAAATCAAAAGCGCCGAAGTCCTTGTCGACGACAGCGAAAAGAGTCCGGCCGTTGTCGCCTGACAGCGACATCCGCTTCAGCGGGCCGAGTTCGTTGTAGGTCTCAAAGCCGACTTGCAGCGTGGCGTCGAGCGCATAGCTGAGCTTCATATCCACAGCGCCAGAGACCGGTCCGCCGCCCGACAGGCTCCAATCGAAGTTCGGATTCGCCGCCAGCAGCCAGGGGCCGCTGCGATAGCCGAAGATGCCCTTGATCTGGGCATTCCAGGCCTGTTCGCTGACGCGCAAGCTGCTGCGACCAACCTCAAGATTGGCACCCCAGAAAAACCCCGCTTCGGCGTCATGCGGGGCGATGTACTTGATCCGCGCCTTGACGCCATCGGCGTGGAAATTGCCGGCCGCATCGCGCGTCATCAGCGCATAAACACCCAGTTCGGTCGTGGGACTCAAGCCGTATGCGAACTCAGGTGTCAGCCGGTAGAGCTTGCCGGGCGGCTGCTCACCAATATATTCGGCCTTGCGGCGACCCGAAGGTACGAAGTTGTTGTGCAGATCAACGCCGAGCTGGCCCGGCTCGCGCAGGTCGTCGAGGTAGACCTGGATTTCTTCAGTCGCGGCCTGACTGACCGGCGCGAACGCCAACAGCGCAAGCAGGCAGGCCAGTGGAGGATTCAAGAACTTCTTCATCGGCGCATTGTCCATGCAGGTGGTGAAAGCGCAGGCGCGAGGGTCATCTCTGGCACCGGCCAAGGGGGCGCCAGCCGGTTATTCGAGGTTGATGATGGCCAGCGGAATCTGTTCGGTCAGCCAGAACTGATCCGCCTTGGCCGTGACGAAAATCGGATGGAAGGCCTTGGACAATTCGATCTGCACGCGGCTGACCGGGGTCTTGCTCTGCGCTTCAGCCAGCACCGGAACCGGCGGCAAATGGGACAGCGGGCCGGCCGGAAAATTGAGCAAAAACGCATTCGCCTTGAACGCTTCCCGCAGCGCCTGGTTCGCCGGCAACTGCCATTTCTTGAAGCTCATTCTGGCGCCTGCGGGCAGGACAAAAAACGAACTGTCGCTGAGCTTGGCCGTGCCCTTGTCGATCGCTTTTTGAAACTCGACCTCCGGCATTTCTGAATAATTCTTCAGGAACTCCGGAAATGAAGCTTGCGGCGCCAGCAACTGGTGCAGAACCTGCGGCAAGTTCAGATTGAAGACCAGGACGAACTTTTCCTTGCCTTCGCGCTTGATTTCCAACTGGTTGACATGGACTTCACCGGCGAAAGCCTGCAAGCTGGCCAACGCCATCAGCAGGCACAGCGCAATGATTTTTCCTGCGATCAAATTCATCGGACTGATTCAGTCAAAACTTGCGCCGGAGAATTTCGTTGGGCCAGTTTGCTCAACAAACCTTTGCGCTCGCAGCGGCAGTCCCGCGAAGAAAATATTGGTCACGAACAATATCAATTCGGCTTTAACGTACCGCCCATGTATTTATTCGAATTGAGAACGTTGATAGACCGGCTTCTGAAGTAGGGAATGGCATCAATTTTTCCAATATAAGCCCCCTTCATCAATACATGCAGGGTACTCATGTAGGTGCTGTCCAGGCCACCAGGTTGATAGCCAACTACGGTATGCGCATGGTAATGGTAGCCAATGCCGTCATGGTCGTGAGCACCAAAATCATCCAGTGCCGTTCCATAGCCCAGCATGGCGCTGTCACTGCTGCGGTACTGCCCGAACAATGCGATGCCATCGTAGCCAAAGCCGATCAAGGGCGGATGTGTTTTGCCAACATAATCAGCGTCGTTGTATAGGCCTAGGCCCTGCCCTGACTGATAACCGTCTGCGTGGCAATGGGGGCCACCACCGCCTTGCCCAACGTGACAACCGCTGGGCGACAACTCCCCCCTCAAGTGCGAAGGCGTCAAGCCGTTGCCGAAGACAGGGAACATCACCGAACCATCAATCAACACGCCGTTATCGGCAAGGTCCGCATAGGTGTAGACATTTTTATCCAAGGTTACACCATTTACCAGTCCAGAAACATCCCCCCATAAATTGCTTGTTAATGTATTATCGGTAACGGCGCTGACCTGTCCGTAATTCCGCATTGGAATCATGGTGATATAGCTTTCCAGATTGGAGTATCTTGTCACGATGGCTGAAGGGCCGCACGCCCCCGAGCAGGGTGGGCTGGGGACATCTTTCAGGCCATTGGGTGAAGCCTGATTGCCATAGTTGATCGCCACCATGAACGGGTGGTAGACCCCCGAATCATCCTTTTCATTCGTGAAATAAACATAGGGCACCATATTCTGGCCGGGTGTGCCATCGGAAATCGAGTCACTCACCAGTTTGTTGGCCAACAGGCCGTCCCGGAACGCTGTGTACAGCGCGGGCGCATAGCGCAGAGTCCCGCCGCTGGCCTCAACCGTCGTCTTGATGATTGCCAATCTTGCGTCGGCATTTGTTTTGGTGGTGGCATTGGTGCCGGTTGCAGAGACTTGGTTGCTGTAAGTGGAACTGATCTCGGAAGTGAGTTTCGCTTCCACGTCAGCTGTCGAGCTTATCTTCTTTAAAAAAGGAGCAGGACCCCGGTCAGTGAATGTAGTCTTCATCGGATCTATGAAGGTCGGGATACCCAGACTGATCGGTGAGCTGTACAGATACAAGGGCGTGGCTGATGAAGAATCCGCCACCAGCTTATAAACACCGCCAGTGTAATTCACATAATAGTCAGCCCCTGCGAACGTACTGTCCAGGGTATAGGTGGCAACATAAGTCGAGCTATAGGTATAAGTATAACGTTTCTTTGCCTGCAGCAAATTCGTGCTGGTGTTGTAGGCAAATGTGACATACCCATAGGTGTTGGTCGCCTTGCCGAAGTTATTCCTGAACTTCAGCTTATTCGAATCACTCGAGTCGAAATCAATCGAGTTATTCGGATGCAGATGCGAGTCCAGCCGGAAATTGCCGTCCGTAGCCGCTACCGCTTGAACCAGCTTGGACAAATAGTTGTTGTATGTTGATGCAGCGCTGATGGTTCCGGACTCGACGGTGTAACCCGTCGTCGCACTGTAGGTGGAGCCGATCGAGAGGTAGTTTGAACTGGTACTTGCAGAGGCCGCATCAGAGATCATGTAACGGGAGCGCGTCGTCATGGCACTGGTATCCCGGGCCAAGGCCGCAGTCGACGTGTAAGCCAATGCGATGACACTGACAAATGGGGCAGGGGCCGAATAGGTCACCACCGTGCTGGCCACCGGCGTGACCGACAGCGCGCTGGACGCCAGGCTTGAACCGCCGCTGCCGACCGCCTTGACCGCGCAGGAATAGCTGGTGCCATTGGTCAGGCCGGTGACGGAGATCGGGCTTGAGGTGCCGGTCACCGTGACTGCGGTGCCGCTTGCCGGGGTGCAAGTGACGCTGAAACTGGTGGCAGTGCTGCCGGCAGCGGCTGCCGTGAAGCTGATGCTGGCCGAAGCGCCGCCTGCGGTGGCGGTGCCGATGGTCGGCGCCGAAGGCACAGCGGCAATGGGTGTGACCGAGACGGCACCCGAGGTAATACCGGTACCGGCCGAGCTGGCAGGCGTGACCGTGCAGGCATAAGTCTTGGCGTTGGTCAAACCGGTGACCGAGAGCGGGCTGGCTGTCCCGCTGCTGGTGATGGTGGTGGCGCCGGTGGCGCTGCAACTGGCTGTGTAGGTGACCGTCAGGCCGCCGGTGGAGCCTGTAGTGAAGACGATGCTCGCCGTTGTATCGCCTGCCGTCACTGCACCGATCGTCGGCGTGCCGGGAACGGGAATCGCAGCGGTCAGCGTGACTGCGGTCGAGGCACTGTTGGTGCCGTCGCTGACGGTCATCGTCGCCACATAGGATCCCACCAGGTCGGCCGTGAATGTGGGGCTGGCCGCAGTCGCACCTGCTAACACCGCGCTGCTGCTCGAAGGCCTCGAAGTCAGCGCCCAGGCATAGGTCAGCGAACTGCCGACCACATCGCCGCGCAGCACGGCGACCAGGCCAACATTTGACGTTGTCGAAGCGCTGACGGCGGCTGTCAAATTGGCTGGCACACCCGGATTGAGCTTGTCGCTGAGCACCGGGGCGCCGGCGGATTGGTTGAAGAACAACCAACTCGCGGTGGGCGTTTCAAGGCCGACGACGCGCTTGAGCACCGTGATCGCATCGGCGAGTTCGACCTTGCCATTGCCGTCAACATCGGCCGCATAGGCCTGATAAGCAGTCACCGACTGGCCT
>CAIJIT010000342.1 GCA_903820745.1 uncultured Burkholderiales bacterium | reverse complement strand
ATGGCAAAAAGCAAATTTGAACGTACGAAGCCGCATGTCAATGTGGGCACGATTGGTCACGTTGACCATGGCAAGACGACGCTGACGGCGGCGATTGCGACGGTATTGGCAGCCAAGTACGGTGGCGAGGCCAAGGCCTATGACCAGATCGACGCGGCACCGGAAGAAAAGGCCCGCGGCATCACGATCAATACGGCGCACGTCGAGTACGAGACGGCCAACCGTCATTACGCGCACGTTGACTGCCCGGGGCATGCTGACTATGTGAAGAACATGATCACGGGTGCGGCGCAGATGGACGGCGCGATTCTGGTGTGCTCGGCCGCTGACGGCCCGATGCCACAGACGCGTGAGCACATTTTGCTGGCGCGCCAGGTTGGCGTGAAGTTCATCATTGTGTTTCTGAACAAATGCGACATGGTGGACGACGAAGAGTTGCTGGAACTGGTCGAGATGGAAGTGCGTGAGCTTCTGAGCAAGTACGACTTCCCGGGCGACGACACACCGATCATCAAGGGCTCGGCCAAACTGGCGCTGGAAGGCGACAAGGGCCCGTTGGGCGAGCAAGCGATCATGGCCTTGGCCGAAGCGCTTGACACCTACATTCCGCAGCCAGAGCGTGCGATGGACGGCGCGTTCTTGCTGCCAGTGGAAGACGTGTTCTCGATCTCGGGACGCGGTACGGTGGTGACCGGACGGATTGAGCGCGGCATCGTCAAGGTTGGCGAGGAAATTGAGATCGTCGGAATTCGCGACGTGCAAAAGACCATCGTCACTGGCGTTGAGATGTTCCGCAAGTTGCTCGACCAAGGTCAAGCGGGCGACAACGTCGGCATTTTGCTGCGCGGCACGAAGCGCGAAGATGTCGAGCGTGGCCAGGTGCTGTCCAAGCCGGGTTCGATCAAGCCGCACACGCACTTCACTGCTGAGGTGTATGTGTTGTCGAAGGAAGAGGGTGGCCGTCATACGCCGTTCTTCAACAACTATCGTCCCCAGTTCTACTTCCGCACGACGGACGTGACGGGTGCGGTTGAGTTGCCGGCGGACAAGGAAATGGTCATGCCTGGCGACAACGTCGGCATTACGGTGAAGTTGATTGCGCCGATCGCGATGGAGACCGGTTTGCGATTCGCGATTCGCGAAGGCGGCCGCACTGTCGGTTCGGGCGTGGTGGCGACGATCATCGCCTAAGATAAGGGAAACCATAGGGGCGTAGCTCAATTGGCAGAGCGTCGGTCTCCAAAACCGAAGGTTGAAGGTTCGAAACCCTCCGCCCCTGCCAGCAGCCATTGATCACGGTAGCTGGTATGTTGGATCAAGCATCAGCCCGCGGGAGTTCATCCCGGCGGGCTTTGCTGCTGTTGGGTATCTGTCAAGAATTGCATGAATTACTGAATGCCAGGGCGTTAATCCCTGGCTTGGAACTGAATCAATGTCCAATCTTCAAGTCGAAACGGTAACGACCAGCGCTGACAAGGCCAAGCTGGCTGGCGCAGTATTGCTGCTGGCGGCCGCCTTGGTGGCGTTCTATGCCTTGGCCAAGCAAGGGCCGATCGTGCAATGGGCTGCTTTGCTGGCTTTGTTGGCGGGCGCGGTTGCAGCGTTTTTTACCTCCGAGTCCGGCAAATCGTTGATCGCCTATGGACGAGATTCTTCCCGCGAGGTACGCAAGGTCGTGTGGCCGACGCGCAAGGAAGCGACGCAGATGACGGGTTATGTATTTGCTTTTGTTTTTGTGATGGCCTTGTTTCTCTGGTTGACCGACAAGTCGCTGGAGTGGATTTTGTACGATCTGATCCTGGGCTGGAAACGCTGAGTGCTATTGAACAATCGCTGAATGCGTTGAAGGATTGCAATGACTGAAGAACACAGCAATATCGTGGCCGAAGCGGCTGCCGCCCCGACTGGCTTGCCCAAGCGCTGGTATGTGGTGCATGCTTATTCGGGCATGGAGAAAGCGGTCGAGCGCAATTTGCGCGAGCGTATCGACCGCGCCGGCATGCAGGAACTGTTCGGTCGGATTCTGGTGCCGACCGAAGAGGTCGTGGAACTGAAAAACGGCAAGAAGGCAGTCACCGAGAGGCGTTTTTTCCCGGGCTATGTGCTGGTCGAAATGGTCATGGAAGATGCCAGTTGGCATCTCGTCAAACATACGTCCAAGGTGACGGGTTTTGTCGGCGGTGCGAAGAACCGGCCATCGCCGATTTCGGAAGCCGAAGTGGCCAAGATCGTCAACCAGATGCAAGAGGGTATCGAGAAGCCCAGGCCAAAGGTCGAGTGGATGGTCGGCGAAGTGGTGCGGGTCAAGGAAGGCCCGTTCACCGATTTCAACGGCGCCGTCGAAGATGTGAACTACGACAAATCCAAAGTCCGTGTGTCAGTGACTATATTCGGACGCGCGACACCGGTCGAGTTGGACTTCTCGCAGGTCGAGAAAATTTGATCAAGCCCGATTCAGGTTCGTTTCGGACTTGATGAGGACTTGGCAGGAATACAGAGCAAGAGCCTGACAGGGCTCGCAGGTTGCGCAAGCAGCTTGCATCCTGTCCGTAGTCAGTCTGCGACGAGATGCAGACAAGAGGAGCAAGGGTAACGGGCGTCAAGCCTTCAGCCCCTTGCGCTAGCACTCAGGGTTGCGGCCGAAATGGCTGTGATTCCATAGGGAGAAAATATGGCAAAGAAAATTGTCGGCTTTATCAAGCTGCAAGTAGCCGCAGGGAAGGCAAATCCTTCACCTCCGGTCGGTCCGGCGCTCGGTCAGCGCGGTCTGAACATCATGGAATTCTGCAAGGCGTTCAACGCCCAGACCCTAGGCCATGAGCCGGGTATGAAACTGCCGGTGGTGATCACCGCGTTTGCAGACAAGAGCTTCACCTTCGTGATCAAGTCGCCACCGGCGACTGCATTGATCAAGAAGCTGGCCAAGCTCGAAAAAGGTTCGGCCAATCCGCACATCGAAAAGGTCGGCAAGCTGACCCGTGCGCAGTTGGAAGAAATCGCCAAGATCAAGGTCAAGGATTTGACCGCTGCTGATCTGGATGCCGCAGTTCGTACGATTGCCGGATCCGCCCGCTCGATGGGCGTGATGGTTGAGGGGGTTTGAGATGGCAAAGTTGACTAAACGCCAAAAGGCCCTGCAAGGCAAGGTCGAGACCACCAAGCTGTACTCGCTGACTGACGCGCTGAATCTGGTAAAGCAGCTTGCTGTTGCCAAGTTCGATGAGTCGATCGACGTGGCCGTCCAACTGGGTGTTGATTCGAAGAAATCCGACCAGGTCGTTCGCGGCGCTGTGGTGATGCCCAACGGTATCGGCAAGAACAAGCGCGTCGCTGTGTTCGCACAAGGTGCCAAGGCTGAAGAAGCCCGCGCTGCCGGTGCAGACATCGTCGGCATGGAAGACCTGGCTGAGCGCATCAAGGCCGGCGATATGCCATTCGACGTGGTCATCGCTTCGCCTGACACGATGCGTATCGTCGGTACCTTGGGCCAGATCCTGGGCCCGCGCGGCCTGATGCCTAACCCGAAGGTCGGCACCGTGACGCCAGACGTCGCCACCGCTGTCAAGAACGCCAAGGCTGGCCAGGTCCAGTTCCGTGTCGACAAGGGCGGCATCATCCATGGCACGCTCGGCCGGCGTTCGTTCGACACCGACAAGCTGGAAGGCAATCTGCGCGCGCTGATCGAGGCTTTGAACAAGTCCAAGCCAGCAACGAGCAAGGGTGTCTACCTGCGCAAAGTGGCTGTGTCCTCGACGATGGGCGTTGGTGCCCGCGTCGATGTGTCGAGCATCAATGCCCAGGCAGCGAGCTGAGCGACGCTGCTTCGGGACAGCCTGCCGAGCAGCGCTGCCCCTGAAAACAAGAATGCGCAGCGCTTGTCTGGTGCTGCGCTGATGAAACTGGTGGGGCAATCAGGATCTCGATCCTGATTGCGTCATCCAAGACCGCTGGCGTAGATGCTCTCGAGCATCGACTTAATGGAAGACCGGGTCGCAAGCCCGGTTGGATGCCAGCGCAGATGGCGGTCCCGCTGAAAAGGATAGGCCCGGTGCAAGCCGGGTGAAATGGATTTGCCGTGCAGCGATGCACAGCGGGTCTCCTGGACAGAAGGTCGCTGAATTGTGCCGAAGGCAGCAATGCCCCAGGCACGCTTTCGTGAGGAGTAGACCTTGAGTCTCAATCGCAACGAGAAAACAGCCGTCGTTACGGATGTGGCAGCCCAAGCGGCTAAGTCGCAGACCTTGGCGTTGGCCGAATACCGTGGCCTCACCGTTGATCACCTGAACAAGTTGCGCGTCGAAGCGCGTGCCAAGGGTGTGTATCTTCACGTGCTGAAGAACACCCTGGCGCGTCGTGCCGTCGCCGGAACTCAGTTCGAGTGCGCTGCGGAGAGCATGGTCGGTCCGCTGATCTATGGCTTTTCTGAAGACGCTGTGGCAGCCGCGAAGGTCATTGCTGACTTCGCTAAAACCAACGACAAACTGGTCATCAAGGGTGGTGCCTATAACGGCAAGGCTCTGGATGTCAACGCCGTCAAGGCGCTGGCTTCCATCCCCAGCAAGGAAGTTTTGCTGGCACAACTGTTGGGTCTGATGCAGTCGCCCGTTGCACGCTTTGCGCGTGTACTGGCAGCTTTGTCCGAGCAACGTGGGTCCGGTGCTGCGCAAGCAGTCGCCGAAACCGCCGAGCCGGTCGCAGAAGCCGCAGCCTGAACGATCAGCTGATATAGCAACCACACTTGATGCTGCAGGTATTGCGACCCGGTTGGGTTCTTGCCAAGCAGTTCAAAAAATCCATCTAGGAGCCCCAAATGGCATTCGATAAAGACACATTCATGACCGCCCTGGACGCAATGTCCGTGCTTGAACTCAATGACCTGGTCAAGGCCATTGAAGAGAAGTTCGGCGTTTCAGCCGCGGCGATGGCCGGCCCTGCAACCGGCGGCGGCGCTGCTGCTGCTGCTGTTGAAGAGCAGACCGAGTTCAACGTCATCCTGACGGAATTCGGCGCCAACAAGGTATCGGTCATCAAGGCCGTACGTGAAATCACCGGCCTGGGCCTGAAGGAAGCCAAGGATCTGGTTGATGGCGCACCGAAGGCCGTCAAGGAAGCCGTTTCCAAGGCTGACGCTGAAGCCGCCAAGAAGAAACTGGAAGAAGCCGGCGCCAAGGTCGAGATCAAGTAAAGATCCGACGCAGGACTGCCTGGCAGTCCTGTCTTGCTCGATCAGGGTCAGCCGAGAGGCTGACCCTGATTCTGAAAGGCTATTTTATTGAAAGCAGTTGAAAGAACCGTTCAGTGTATGATCGGCGGTTCTTTCAAGTGCTCTCTGATCCGACTGCAGAGAGCGGGTTTGGTCGGGCCCCGGTGCAATGCCGGGGTTGTCCGCCAGCGATTGGTAGTGGCCAATCACCAAGCGTTAAACCGTCCGCATCCGGATCCGGTTTGAAAAGCCAGTCGCCGACGAAGCCTTCCCCACGGCCAGGGGTGGGCTATCGACACGGAGTGTTTATGGCGCAAGCAACCCCCTATAGCTTTACCGAGCGCAAGCGGATTCGAAAGAATTTCGGCAAGCGTGAGAGCGTACTCAACGTACCTTATCTGTTGACCATGCAGAAGGAGTCGTACGTCGCCTTCCTGCAAAAGGACGTTCCCCCAGCCAAACGCAAGCCCGAAGGTCTGCAGGCTGCCTTTATTTCAGCGTTCCCGATTGTTTCGCACAACGGTTTCGTGGAAATGAAGTTCCTCGAGTTCAATATTGCCAAACCGCCGTTTGACACCCGCGAGTGCCAGCAGCGTGGTTTGACCTATGCCGCCGCAGTCCGTGCGCGCTTGCAGATGATCATCTATGACCGCGAATCGCCCCAGGCGAAGACAGTCAAGGAGATCAAGGAGCAGGAAGTCTATATGGGTGAAGTTCCCCTGATGACCGACTATGGCTCCTTTATCGTCAATGGCACCGAGCGTGTCATCGTCAGCCAGTTGCATCGTTCACCTGGCGTGTTCTTTGAACACGACAAGGGCAAGACGCACTCGAGCGGCAAGTTGCTGTTCTCGGCACGCATCATTCCTTACCGCGGTTCCTGGCTCGACTTCGAGTTCGACCCGAAGGACATTCTGTTCTTCCGCGTAGACCGTCGTCGCAAGATGCCGGTCACGATCATGCTCAAGGCCATCGGGCTGAATCCAGAGCAGATCCTGGCGCATTTCTTCGTCTTCGACAATTTCCGCTTGATGGACGTTGGCGCGCAGATGGAGTTCGTCGCTGACCGGTTGAAAGGCGAGGTCGCTCGCTTCGACATCACCGACAAGAGCGGTGCTGTTGTGGTCGAAAAGGACAAGCGCATCACCGCCCGGCATACGCGCCAGTTGGAGCAATCCGGCACGCAGCATGTGGGTGTGCCTGAAGACTTCCTGGTGGGGCGCTTGCTGGCCAAGAACATGGTCGACGGCGAAACTGGCGAGATCATCGCCAAGGCCAACGAAGAGCTGACCGAAGCGCTGCTGAAAAAGCTGCGCGCTGCGGGCATCAAAGACATCCAATGCTTGTTCACCAACGAGCTCGATGAAGGTGCTTACATCAGCCAGACCCTGGCTGCGGATGAAACCGCCGACCAATTGGCTGCACGCGTTGCCATCTACCGCATGATGCGCCCTGGCGAGCCGCCAACCGAAGATGCCGTCGAGGCACTCTTCAATCGGCTTTTCTACAGCGCGGACACCTACGATCTATCGCGGGTCGGCCGCATGAAGTTCAATGCGCGTGTCGGGCGTGACACCCCTGAGGGTGCAATGACCTTGTCCAACGAGGACATCCTCGACGTGGTCAAGATCCTGGTCGAGCTGCGCAATGGTCGCGGCGAAGTCGACGACATCGATCACCTTGGCAATCGTCGCGTGCGTTGCGTTGGCGAGCTGGCCGAAAACCAGTACCGCTCGGGCTTGGCGCGGATCGAAAAGGCCGTCAAGGAACGTCTGGGTCAGGCTGAAACAGAATCGCTGATGCCGCATGACCTGATCAACTCCAAGCCGATTTCTGCGGCCTTGAAGGAGTTCTTCGGTGCCTCGCAGTTGTCGCAGTTCATGGACCAGACCAACCCCTTGTCCGAGATCACGCACAAGCGTCGTGTTTCGGCGCTTGGCCCTGGTGGTTTGACGCGGGAGCGTGCAGGTTTCGAGGTTCGCGACGTGCATCCGACCCATTACGGTCGTGTCTGCCCGATCGAGACGCCTGAAGGTCCGAATATCGGACTGATCAACTCGCTCGCGCTGTACGCTCAGCTGAACGAATATGGATTCCTAGAAACACCTTACCGTCGCGTTGTCGAAGGCAAGGTCACGACCCAGATCGACTATTTGTCCGCCATCGAAGAAGGCAAGTACGTCATTGCCCAGGCCAATGCCTCGTTGAACCCGGCAGGCGAATTGGTCGATGAGTTGGTGTCAGCGCGCGAGAACGGTGAGTCGGTACTGACATCTCCCGAGCGGATCCAATACATGGACGTGGCGCCGACGCAGATCGTGTCGGTTGCTGCTTCTTTGGTACCTTTCCTAGAGCATGACGATGCCAACCGCGCCTTGATGGGTGCGAACATGCAGCGTCAAGCCGTGCCGATTTTGCGCCCTGAAAAGGCCATGGTTGGCACCGGTGTCGAACGCGTGGCAGCCAAGGACTCGGGCACTGTTGTGGCTGCGCGCCGCGGCGGCATCGTCGATTATGTCGACACGAATCGCATCGTGATTCGCGTCAATGACAATGAGACCGTGGCTGGCGAGGTTGGTGTGGACATCTACAACCTGATCAAGTATCAGCGTTCGAACCAGAACACCAACATCCATCAGCGCCCGATTGTGCGCCGTGGCGACAAGGTAGCCGCCGAAGACATCATTGCCGATGGCGCGTCCACCGACATCGGTGAATTGGCGCTGGGCCAGAACATGTTGGTTGCCTTCATGCCATGGAACGGCTACAACTTCGAGGATTCGATCCTGATCTCGGAGCGCGTCGTCGCTGAAGACCGCTACACCTCGATCCACATCGAGGAACTGGTCGTCAACGCACGCGATACCAAACTGGGCAGCGAAGACATCACCCGCGACATTCCGAACTTGTCCGAGCAGCAGTTGGGTCGTCTGGATGAGTCGGGCATTGTCTATGTCGGCGCCGAAGTCGGCCCAGGCGATGTGCTGGTCGGCAAGGTCACGCCGAAGGGCGAGACTACGCTGACACCTGAAGAAAAATTGCTGCGGGCGATCTTCGGCGAGAAGGCCTCGGATGTGAAGGACACATCCCTGCGGGTCGATCAGGGCACCAGTGGTACTGTCATCGACGTGCAGGTCTTCACCCGTGAAGGGATTCAGCGCGACAAGCGTGCTCAGCAGATCATCGACGATGAGTTGAAGCGTTATCGCCTTGACTTGAACGACCAGCTGCGCATCGTCGAGGCTGACGCTTTCGACCGGATCGAGAAGTTGCTGGTCGGAAAGGTCGCCAATGGCGGCCCGAAGAAAATCAGCAAGGGCACGGTCATCGACAAGGCCTATCTGGCTGAAGTCGAGAAGTTCCATTGGTTCGACATCCGTCCTGCAGAGGACGATCTTGCAAACCAACTGGAATCGATCAAGAACTCGCTCGAGCAGACCCGTCACAGCTTCGACCTCGCCTTTGAAGAAAAGCGCAAGAAGCTGACCCAAGGTGACGAACTGCCCGCCGGCGTGCTGAAGATGGTCAAGGTCTACCTTGCCGTCAAGCGCCGCTTGCAGCCAGGCGACAAGATGGCCGGTCGCCATGGCAACAAGGGTGTGGTGTCGAAGATCGTTCCGGTCGAAGACATGCCTTATATGGCCGACGGCACGACGGTCGACATTGTGCTGAATCCGCTTGGCGTGCCCTCGCGGATGAACGTTGGCCAGGTGCTGGAAGTGCATCTGGGCTGGGCCGGCAAGGGCATCGGCCAGCGCATCGGCGATATGTTGCAGCAGCAGACTCGCGTGGCCGAGCTCCGCAAGTTCTTCGACCAGTTGTACAACCAGTCCGGTGGCAAGCAGGAGCATCTTGACGACCTGAGCGATGATGAAGTCGTCGAAATGGCGAGCAACCTGACCAAGGGTGTGCCCTTCGCGACGCCCGTGTTCGACGGCGCCACCGAAGAGGAAATCCGCGCCATGCTGAAGTTGGCCTACCCGGATGACATCGCCGCCAAGCGCGGCCTGACGCCGGCGCGGACCCAGGCTCATTTGTCTGATGGCCGCAGCGGCGAAGCGTTCGAGCGTCCGACCACGGTCGGTTACATGCATGTGCTGAAGTTGCACCATCTGGTCGACGACAAGATGCATGCCCGCTCGACCGGACCTTACTCGTTGGTGACCCAGCAGCCGCTGGGTGGCAAGGCGCAGTTCGGTGGACAGCGCTTCGGCGAGATGGAAGTGTGGGCGCTGGAAGCTTATGGCGCCTCCTACATCCTGCAGGAAATGCTGACTGTCAAGTCAGATGATGTGAACGGACGGACCAAGGTCTACGAGAGCATCGTCAAGGGGGAGCACACGATTGAAGCCGGCATGCCGGAATCCTTCAACGTGCTGGTCAAGGAAATCCGTTCGCTCGGTATCGATATTGAGTTGGAGAGAAATTAAGGGCTTTGCCGGACATCGCGTCCGCTGCGCCAGAAGCGCCGCGACGCCTTGTCCTCAACGGATCATGATTTTTCAAACCCAACATCACACAAGGAGTTATGCATGAAAGGCTTGCTGGACCTTTTCAAGCAGTTCACACCCGACGAACATTTCGACGCGATCAAGATCGGGCTAGCTTCGCCCGAAAAGATCCGCTCGTGGTCATTTGGCGAGGTGAAGAAACCTGAGACGATCAACTACCGCACGTTCAAACCAGAACGTGACGGACTGTTCTGCGCCAAGATTTTTGGCCCGATCAAGGATTACGAATGCCTCTGCGGCAAATACAAGCGCCTCAAACATCGCGGCGTGATCTGCGAAAAATGCGGCGTTGAAGTCACGCAGACCAAGGTGCGGCGTGATCGAATGGGTCATATCGACCTGGCGGCACCCTGTGCCCATATCTGGTTCCTGAAGTCCCTGCCATCGCGCCTGGGATTGGTGCTGGATATGACCTTGCGCGACATTGAGCGCGTGCTGTACTTCGAGGCCTATGTGGTTGTCGATTCGGGCATGACGCCGTTGAAGCGATTCACCATCATGACCGAGGACGACTACGACGCCAAGCGCATCGAGTTCGGTGATGAGTTCACCGCCTTGATGGGCGCTGAAGGCATCAAGCGCTTGCTCGAGGAGATGGATCTCGACGTCGAGATCGATCGCCTGCGCAACGACATGACCGGCTCCGAACTGAAGGTCAAGAAGAATTCCAAGCGCCTCAAGGTCATGGAAGCCTTCAAGAAGACCGGCACCCGGCCGAACTGGATGGTGCTTGACGTGCTGCCTGTGTTGCCGCCGGACCTGCGTCCACTGGTGCCATTGGACGGCGGACGTTTCGCCACTTCCGACCTGAACGATCTGTATCGCCGGGTCATCAACCGCAACAACCGGCTTGGCCGTTTGCTGGAGTTGAAGGCGCCTGAAATCATCGTGCGCAATGAAAAGCGCATGCTGCAGGAAGCCGTCGATTCACTGCTCGACAATGGTCGTCGCGGCAAAGCGATGACCGGCGCCAACAAGCGTGCGCTCAAGTCGCTGGCCGACATGATCAAGGGCAAGAGCGGTCGTTTCCGCCAGAATTTGCTCGGCAAGCGAGTTGACTATTCTGGCCGTTCGGTGATCGTGGTGGGCCCGACGCTGAAGCTGCATCAATGCGGCCTGCCCAAGTTGATGGCTCTGGAGTTGTTCAAGCCATTCATCTTCTCGCGACTTGAAGCCATGGGCATCGCGACGACGATCAAGGCGGCCAAGAAGGAAGTTGAAGCCGGTACGCCCGTCGTCTGGGACATCCTTGAAGAGGTCATCAAGGAGCATCCGGTTCTGTTGAACCGCGCGCCAACCCTGCACCGTTTGGGCATCCAGGCGTTCGAGCCGGTATTGATTGAAGGCAAGGCTATCCAGCTGCATCCGCTGGTCTGCGCTGCATTCAATGCCGACTTCGACGGTGACCAGATGGCTGTGCACATCCCGCTGTCGATCGAAGCGCAGATGGAAGCCCGCACTTTGATGCTGGCCTCGAACAACGTGTTGTTCCCGGCATCGGGTGAGCCGTCGATCGTGCCGTCGCAGGACGTGGTGCTGGGCCTTTATTACGCCACCCGCGAGCGCATCAATGGCCGCGGCGAAGGCATGATCTTTGCCAACATCAGCGAAATGCTGCGTGCTCTGGAGAACGGTGTGGTTGAGGTCACGGCGCGGATCAGCGTCCGTCTGACCCAATTCAGCAAGGGTGCTGAAGAGGGCGAATGGATTCCTGAGACCACGCTGGTGAGCACGACCGTCGGTCGCGCCTTGCTGTCCGAGATTCTGCCCAAGGGCCTGCCTTTCTCGAATATCGACAAGGCATTGAAGAAGAAAGAAATCTCGCGCCTGATCAACACTTCCTTCCGCAAATGCGGTCTGAAGGAAACCGTTGTGCTGGCTGACAAGCTATTGCAAGCCGGTTTCAAGCTGGCCACGCGAGCCGGTATCTCGATCTGCATCGACGACATGCTGGTGCCAATGGAAAAGCATGTGCTGATCGAGAATGCCGAGAAGGAAGTCAAGGAAATCGAGCAGCAATATGTCTCGGGTCTGGTGACTTCTGGCGAGCGTTACAACAAGGTGGTTGACATCTGGGGCAAGACCGGCGACGAAGTCGGCAAGGTCATGATGAGCCAGTTGTCCAAGCAGAAGACGATCGACCGGCATGGCAAGGAAGTGGACCAGGAGTCGTTCAACTCCATCTACATGATGGCTGACTCCGGGGCCCGTGGTTCGGCCGCGCAGATCCGCCAACTCGCAGGTATGCGCGGTTTGATGGCCAAGCCCGATGGCTCGATCATCGAAACGCCGATCACCGCGAACTTCCGCGAAGGTCTGAACGTGTTGCAGTACTTCATTTCCACCCACGGTGCTCGAAAGGGCCTGGCGGATACGGCATTGAAAACGGCAAACTCGGGCTATCTGACGCGTCGTCTGGTCGATGTGACGCAGGATCTGGTCGTGATCGAGGAAGATTGCGGTACTGACAACGGCATGGCGATGCGCGCTCTGGTCGAAGGCGGCGAAGTGATCGAGTCGATGCGTGACCGCATTCTCGGCCGCGTTGCTGCGATCGATGTGCTGCACCCGGAAACGCAGTCGGTCGTGTTGCCTGCCGGCAGCATGCTGGACGAAGACACGCTGGATATGCTCGAGCAAGCCGGTGTCGACGAGGTCAAGGTGCGTACGCCGCTGACCTGTGCGACGCGCTTCGGCCTTTGCGCCAAGTGCTACGGGCGTGATCTGGGCCGAGGTGGTCAGGTCAATATCGGTGAAGCTGTCGGCGTGATTGCCGCGCAGTCGATCGGCGAGCCTGGCACACAGCTGACGATGCGGACCTTCCACATCGGCGGCGCGGCTTCGCGAGCAGCGGTGGCTTCGAGCGTCGATGCCAAGTCTGACGGCATCATCGGGTTCAATGCCACGATGCGCTATGTGACGAATGGCAAGGGCGAGTTGGTGGTGATTTCCCGGTCCGGCGAAATCGTCATTGCTGACCCCCATGGTCGTGAGCGTGAGCGCCATAAAGTACCTTACGGTGCGATCCTCAGCATCAAGATCGATCAGGTCATCAAGGCCGGCACGATTCTGGCCAATTGGGATCCATTGACCCGACCGATCATTACCGAATTTGCTGGACAGGCGAAATTCGAGAATGTTGAAGAAGGGGTGACGGTTGCCAAGCAGGTCGATGAAGTGACCGGGCTTTCTACGTTGGTCGTGATCGATCCGAAGCGCCGTGGCGCTGCCAAGGTCATCCGTCCGCAGGTCAAGCTTCTTGATGCGCAGGGCAGCGAAGTGAAGATCCCGGGTACTGAGCATTCGGTGACGATCGGCTTTCCGATCGGCTCCTTGGTGCAGGTGCGCGACGGACAGACACTGGCCCCAGGTGAAGTCCTGGCACGGATCCCGATGGAGGGTCAGAAGACTCGCGACATTACCGGCGGTCTGCCGCGTGTGGCCGAGCTCTTCGAAGCGCGTTCACCCAAGGATGTCGGTGTCCTGGCCGAGATGACCGGTACGGTCTCGTTCGGCAAGGAGACCAAGGGCAAGAATCGCCTTGAGATCACCGATCCGGATGGCAAGAAGCATGAAGAACTGGTGCCCAAGGAGAAGAACATCCTTGTGCATGAGGGCCAGGTGGTCAACCGCGGTGAATTGATCGTGGACGGCTCGGCTGACCCGCAGGACATTTTGCGTCTGTTGGGCATCGAAGAGTTGGCGCGTTATATCGTCGACGAGGTGCAGGACGTGTACCGCTTGCAAGGCGTGAAGATCAACGACAAGCACATCGAGGTGATCGTTCGCCAGATGCTGCGTCGTGTGCAGATCACCAATTCAGGCGACTCGAACTACATCATCAACGAGCAGGTCGAACGCTCTGAGTTGCTCGATACCAACGATCGTCTGCGTAAAGAGGGCAAGGTCATTGCCACTCACGTCGATGTGTTGATGGGTATCACCAAGGCCTCGTTGTCTACGGACTCCTTTATCTCGGCGGCTTCCTTCCAGGAAACCACGCGTGTGCTCACCGAAGCTGCCATCATGGGCAAGCGCGACGAGCTGCGCGGCTTGAAGGAGAACGTTATCGTTGGCCGTCTGATCCCTGCCGGTACAGGCATGGCATTCCACCGTGCCCGTCTGGCCAAGGAAAAGATGGACGACGTCGAACGCCGCGCAATTGCTTTGCAGGAGGCCGAGGAACTGGCATCTGCACAGCTTGCCAGCATCGATGCGCACGGCGAAGAGCAGGCCGGATAAGCCTGGATGCTCCAAACCAAAAGCCGCCCTCGGGCGGCTTTTTAAATTGGCGCTGGCAAGTTGTTCCAATCTGCCGGCGTGATGATTTGCAGTCCCAGGACCCTTGCCCTTCGGGCCAGTGCCAGCACCGCCCGATCACGGGAAAATAGCCAGCTCGCGCCGGCAGACAAGGCCAGATCGATGAATTTTTGATCATCCTTGTCGCGGCAGAGCAGGTGCAAGGCCGGCAGGGGCTCTGCCGCGATCATCGTGCACTGTTGCGCGAAGGCCTCTTCGATCAGGCCCAGATCCGGCCCGTAACTGGCTGCAATGCCGCGGGCGAGCACATGCCGCAACTCATCAAGCATGGCCGGTCTGCCGATCCACCTCAAGCGGCCAGCAGTGATAGCCTGCACCAGGGGCTCGACCATGGGTTCCTTGAACACGAGCCAGTCCATCACGACCTGGGTGTCGATCACTATGGCGCATACGGGTAGCGCGGGCGCTTCGAGAACTGTGGAACTGGACATCGACTAGCCTCCGGCAGGCGCGCAGCATAGCGGTTTATGCCGGACATTGAGGCCGAAGTCAGGGCATTGATCGCCGGCCGCTCACAAAGTCTTGTGCAGCGCTCAATTTATCGCCTACAATCATCGGCTCTCCAGCAGGTCTTGCTGCGTCTTCTCATGCGCAGACGAAACACTGTGCACTGAACTGCCATGTTGAAGCGGTGCCGATCAAGCGCCGCCTACAAGGGCTTAACTGATGCCAGGGTTTGTGCTCATCCTGAGCCATGCTGTAGAAGAATGTGACTTCAAACGGGAACAAGTTACTTATGCCAACCATTAATCAGCTCGTGCGCCACGGTCGACAGACCGAGGTCACGAAATCAAAGTCGCCAGCGATGCAGGGTTGTCCCCAGCGTCGCGGGGTGTGCACACGCGTGTACACGACCACTCCGAAAAAGCCGAACTCAGCGCTCCGCAAGGTCGCCAAGGTTCGCTTGACGAATGGCTTCGAGGTTATCTCCTACATTGGCGGCGAAGGCCACAATCTCCAGGAACACAGTGTTGTGCTGGTTCGTGGCGGCCGGGTCAAGGACTTGCCGGGTGTGCGTTATCACATCGTGCGCGGCTCGCTTGACCTGCAAGGCGTCAAGGATCGCAAGCAGTCGCGCTCCAAGTACGGCGCCAAGCGTCCGAAGAAGAAATAAATCGTCATAACGGCCCGGCCTTTGCTGGTGCCAGATTGTTTGCGGTTCGTGTCAGCTCAAAGCTTGACAGCGGCCGAGTAAGTGGACGGCCCTCAATGTTGTGGTCATCCGAAGGTGCAGACCTCATGGTCAGGCACCAACTGAAGCTAAAGGAAATTTCATGCCACGTCGTCGCGAAGTACCCAAACGCGAGATCCTTCCCGATCCGAAATTCGGAAACGTAGATCTGTCCAAATTCATGAATGTCATCATGGAGTCCGGCAAGAAAGCGATTGCCGAGCGCATCATCTATGGTGCCCTCGAACAAGTCGAAAAGAAGATCGGTAAAGATCCGCTGGAAGTGTTCATGGTTGCCCTGAACAACGTCAAGCCTATGGTCGAAGTCAAGTCACGCCGCGTCGGCGGTGCGAACTACCAAGTTCCCGTGGAAGTTCGCCCCGTTCGTCGTATGGCACTGGCCATGCGTTGGCTCAAGGAATCGGCACGCAAGCGTGGCGAGAAGTCGATGTCGCAGCGTCTGGCCAATGAATTGATGGAAGCAGCCGAAGGTCGCGGCGGCGCCATGAAGAAGCGTGACGAAGTGCACCGCATGGCAGAAGCCAACAAGGCGTTCTCGCACTTCCGCTTCTAAATTTCCTCGATACAGCCGCCTCGGGTTTCTACTGACCCGCTGGCGGCTCCTTCCTTTCTGGAGTGACATCATGGCACGCAAGACCCCCATCGATCGCTATCGCAATATCGGTATTTCAGCGCATATCGATGCTGGCAAGACGACGACGACCGAACGTATCCTGTTTTACACCGGTGTGAATCACAAGATCGGTGAAGTCCATGATGGCGCAGCCACCATGGACTGGATGGAGCAGGAGCAGGAGCGCGGCATCACGATCACTTCGGCTGCCACCACCTGTTTCTGGAAGGGCATGGATACATCCCGCCCTGAACACCGGATCAACATCATCGACACGCCCGGACATGTGGACTTCACCATCGAGGTAGAGCGTTCGATGCGCGTGCTCGACGGCGCCTGTATGGTGTATTGTGCCGTGGGCGGTGTGCAACCGCAGTCGGAAACCGTCTGGCGCCAGGCCAACAAGTACAAGGTGCCCCGCCTTGCTTTTGTCAACAAGATGGACCGTACTGGTGCGAATTTCTTCAAGGTCTACGACCAGATGAAGACGCGCCTTAAAGCCAATCCGGTGCCGATCGTGGTGCCGATCGGTGCTGAAGAGAACTTCAAGGGCGTGATCGACCTGGTCTTGATGAAGGCGATCTTCTGGGACGATGCTTCCCAGGGAATGAAGTTCGATTACCGTGAAATTCCGGAAGAACTGCTGGCTGTCGCGCAAAAGTGGCGCGAGAACCTGGTCGAGGCAGCCGCTGAAGCCAACGAAGACATGATGAACAAGTATCTGGAGACCGGTGAGCTCAGCAATGAGGAAATCATGACCGGCATCCGCTTGCGCACGCTGGCAGCTGAAATCCAGCCAATGTTCTGCGGCAGTGCGTTCAAGAACAAGGGCGTGCAGCGCATGCTTGATGGCGTGATCGATTTCATGCCTTCGCCGATCGACATCCCGCCAGTGCCGGGCACTGACGAAGATGACCTGCCGGTCGTCCGCCGTGCTGCAGACGATGAAAAATTCGCCGCACTGGCCTTCAAGTTGATGACGGACCCCTATGTCGGGCAGCTCACTTTTGTGCGCGTCTATTCCGGCGTTCTGAAGTCGGGTGACTCGGTGTTCAACCCGATTCGAAGCAAGAAAGAGCGCATCGGCCGGATTCTGCAGATGCATGCGAATCAGCGTGAAGAAATCAAGGAAATTCTTGCCGGCGACATCGCTGCTTGCGTTGGCCTGAAAGACGTCACCACGGGCGAGACCTTGTGCGATCCGGAAGCGATCATCACCTTGGAAAAGATGGTGTTCCCTGAGCCAGTGATTTCGCAGGCCGTCGAACCCAAGACCAAACCGGATCAGGAAAAGATGGGCATCGCCTTGGGTCGTCTGGCCCAGGAAGATCCTTCTTTCCGTGTTCGTACGGACGAAGAGTCGGGTCAGACCATCATTTCCGGAATGGGCGAGTTGCACCTGGAAATCATTGTCGACCGGATGAAGCGCGAGTTTGGCGTTGAAGCCAACGTTGGCAAGCCGCAAGTGGCTTACCGCGAAACCATTCGCAAGCTGGTGTCTGATGTCGAAGGCAAGTTCGTGCGCCAGTCGGGCGGCAAGGGCCAATACGGCCATGTCGTCTTGACCGTCGAGCCGCAGGAGCCGGGCAAGGGTTTTGAATTCGTCGATGCCACCAAGGGGGGTGTGGTGCCCAAGGAGTTCATTCCCGCAGTCAGGAAAGGCGTTGAAGAAACGCTGCCCAACGGTGTGCTCGCCGGCTACCCTGTGGTGGACGTTAAGGTCACGCTGACTTTCGGTTCGTACCATGAGGTTGACTCAAACGAAAACGCCTTCAAGATGGCTGCATCGATGGGCTTCAAGGACGGTTGCCGCAGGGCCACGCCGGTCATCCTTGAGCCGATGATGGCCGTGGAAGTCGAAACGCCGGAAGACTATGCAGGCAACGTGATGGGTGATCTGTCATCACGCCGCGGCATGGTTCAAGGAATGGACGACATCCCTGGAGGCGGCAAAGTCATCAAGGCTGAAGTTCCGTTGTCGGAAATGTTCGGTTATTCGACGACGCTGCGCTCGATGTCGCAGGGTCGTGCCACCTACACGATGGAGTTCAAGCATTACAGCGAAGCTCCAAAGAACGTGGCTGACGCGATCATCACGGCGCGGGGCAAGTAAGGAGCCTGGGCAGAACTGCTGGTCAGTTTTGTCTGGATTGATTTGAATCCGTCTTCGCAGAAGCTCACCCAGTTGCCAGTCGCTGGGAATCATGGGCACTGCGGAAACGCTAAACCGACAGACTGGTGTAACGCTCTTTTTGGAGAAAATGATGGCAAAAAGCAAATTTGAACGTACGAAGCCGCATGTCAATGTGGGCACGATTGGTCACGTTGACCATGGCAAGACGACGCTGACGGCGGCGATTGCGACGGTATTGGCAGCCAAGTACGGTGGCGAGGCCAAGGCCTAT
>CAIJIT010000341.1 GCA_903820745.1 uncultured Burkholderiales bacterium | reverse complement strand
GAACCGGCGGTACATAAGCAGCCACCGGAGCCGCCTGAACTGAACCATGCCCTGATTCAGACTCGTCGCGTTCACGGCGCGGACGCTCGCTGCGCTGCGGACGGCTACCCGGCCGGTCGTCTTCAATCTCAAATGCCGACAACTCAATGTCGCGCTTGAGCAGTTTTTCAAGATCGGCAACCAGGCGTGCGTCTGACTTGGTCACCAGCGTCACCGCGATGCCCGAAGCCCCGGCGCGGCCAGTACGGCCGATACGGTGCACATAGTCTTCGGCGTTGAACGGCACGTCGAAGTTGAAGACGATCGGCAGGTCGGCGATGTCAAGGCCACGCGCTGCAACATCGGTCGCTACCAGCACATCCACTTCGCCACTCTTGAAGGCTTCGAGCGACTTCAAGCGCTCGTCCTGCGACTTGTCGCCATGCAGGGCCGAAGTGCGCAGACCATCGCGTTCAAACGAACGCGCCAGCCTGGCCGCACCGAGCTTGGAATTCACGAAAATCAGCGCCTGCGTGATGCCGCGCTGACGCAGCACCTGGCGCACCACGGCGCGCTTGTCGTCGTCGGTGACGCTGTAGAAAATCTGTTCGACATTGGTGGCCGTGGCGTTCGGACGCGCCACTTCAACCAGCACCGGCTCTTGCAAATAACTTTGCGACAAGCGCTTGATTTCGGGCGAGAAAGTGGCCGAAAACAGCAAGGTCTGGCGCGCTTTCGGCAGGTAGCTGAGGATGCGCTGCAGATCGGGCAAGAAGCCGATGTCGAGCATGCGGTCAGCTTCGTCGAGCACCACATATTCAACCTGGTTCAGCACGCAATTCTTGGCTTCAATATGGTCCAGCAAACGGCCCGGCGTGGCGATCAAGACTTCAACGCCGCCCTTCAGCACGGCCGTCTGCGGCTTCATGTCGATACCGCCGAAAACGCAAGTCACGCGCAACTGCGTGTGCTTGGCATAAGCCTTGATATTGTTGGCCACCTGGTCGGCCAGTTCGCGCGTTGGCGCCAGCACCAGGGCACGCACTGGATGGCGGGCCGGCGATGCGCTGGCGTTTTCATGCTTGAGCATCCGCTGCAGCAGCGGGATCGAGAACGCCGCGGTCTTGCCGGTGCCGGTTTGTGCCGCGCCCATCACGTCGCGGCCGTCCAGAACGATAGGAATCGCCTTGGCCTGGATCGGCGTCATCATGGCGTAGCCGGAGTCGGCAACGGCACGCAAAAGCTTGGCGTCGAGGGGCAGCGTGTCGAAACGCGAGGGCGCCTCTTCTATCAGTTGGGTGTCAGTCATCCCCAGATTATCCGCTATCTGCGGAGATTACTCGGGTTTGCCCGGAGATGGGGCCAAAACGGGCTCGCCCAAGGAGACTCCACGGCCCGACCGGACGATCATCCATTTGGGTGTCTTGAAGCGCACGATGCGCCAATAAATCGTCACATAAAGTCCGGCGAACAAAGCCAGAAAAACCGCCATCATCGGCGTCGAATCCCAGAACAACAAGGCTGGAAACAACGACAACTTGCAAAGAATCCACAGATAAGGCGACGTCAGGGAATTTCGCTGAGTCATCGCCAAGACCCGTTGAGAACCGCTCGACCAGCGCATCAATCGACGATAGATCAAGGAATGGAGGTGGATTCCATCCGGCAGGCCCGGATGCGTAGCGCGTAAAAACTGGCGCCGATAGATCGAAAAAAGCGTCTCGAACACCGGATAGATGCAGACCAGCAGACCGAAAAGCGGCGAGACCTGCGGATGCCTGGCGATCAACAGGATACCGATTTCGACCATGTAAAAGCCGAGGAAATAAGCACCGCCGTCACCGAGAAAAATCTGCCCCCTGGGGAAATTCCAGACAAAAAAGCCCAGCGCGGCGCCGACACCCGCCAAAGCCCAAAGCGCCAGTTCAGCATCTCCGACCTGAAAAGCCACATAGGCAAAAGTCAGCAGCATCAGGCTGACGCACATCGACGACAAGCCATTGAATCCATCGATGATGTTGATCGAATTGGCAACACCAGCCACCACCAGCACCGTCATCGCCAAAGCACCAATGCTGGTGCCAAGAACCCAGTCGAGGCCTGGCACATCAGCCCGCGTGATCTGCGCCTCAAGAAGCCAGAACGCCAAAGCACCTGACATAGCCGTTGCCAGCAAACGCTTGGCAGGCGAGACATTCTTGGTGAAATCCTCGAACAGCCCTGTAGCAAAAGCCGGCAATCCACACAGCAGCAGCAGCATACCGGGCAGATGATTCTGACCCTTCACGACCCATTCAACCAAAGTGCAAGCCAGCAAGCCGATGACGATGCCGATACCACCGATGCGTGGCACGGCCTGGCCGTGGAATTTTTGCGGGCCCGCCAGATCATGATCCGACATCATCTCGCCGAAGCGGTGCGACAAGCTTACGGTCAAGCCGCTGACAATTGCAGCGACGAAAAATGAAACTAACAAGAATGTCATGGCACTTAGTGTAACTATTCGAAGTCAACGAATACTTCTTTACTTTGAAGCCCATCAAAGGCCACAAAAGTGCGACGCCTTGGGCGCCATGCAGTCTATGAAACTAGGGTGACCCGGCCTTCGACACGCGCCGATCCGCATGGACTGACCGAATGCGAGGATTGTGCCAACGTCAGCACTCCCCTCCAGAGTGACGCAGCATGACAGAGCCGAACTACTTTCGTGGGATCCGTGCGGCCTATCGCTTTTGGCGCCGACGAAATCCCGGGCCTGCCTGGTACATCCTGGGCCGCCACGTCCGCTAACCTTCATGAATCTGATAAGCCCGTTCGCCCTGAGCCTGCCGAAGGGTGGGCCTACGCCTTTTTATTTCCGTTCGACCTGAGCCTGTATTTCCGATTGTCCTGAGCCTGACGAAGGAAGGATGGACGGGCTTAACGTGGTTCGACAAGCTCACCACGAACGGCTTGTTGTTTCACGCCACCACGCTGCCGAACCGCCAATGGCACCGCGCGCAAATCGGCCATCAACATGGCAACCCTCAATTCGCCCAACCGCCCAATTGGCCAGCTGCAGCGCCGCCACACGGTCAATCTCGCGCAGTTTGTTCGAAGCCAGTGTCAGCCCTTCACTACGGGGATCGGCGGCAACGGTACCAACTCCTGGAAGCCGCTCGTGAACGAAGAGGTTTGGCGGGAATTCCCACGCTGCTCAAGCATGCGTGCGTCTTAGACCGCCGTGCCGGCAGGCGTAGCCCAAGAGATGGGTCACGTTCGCCGGAATGACGGGTCACGTTGCCGGAATCCCTCCGGTCACGTTCATCGGAATCTTGGTCACGTTGCCGGAATCAGCGGTCACGTTCGACCGGAATACTCATCGAGCGTAATCCGGTGTGGCCCTTGGCCTCCCGCTTGTAGTCGCGTTTGAATGTTGTGGCGCGGTCAATCGACCGCATGTAAGTCTGCCATCAGGTCATCAACGCTGGCGAAACGCTTGCCATTGCCGGCCTCAAGCTCGGCAATGGCCTTGCGCGTGGTCGCGTTGGGGGCCTTCACCTCGAAGGGCAACCGGCGCTCATCTGCAATGCGCAGCATCAGCAAGCGAATAGCGTCAGAGATGGACAGTCCCATTGCTTCCAGCGCGTCAGCGGCGCGCTCCTTGGTGTTGGTGTCGATGCGGGCGCGGACGTAGGTGTCGGCGGAAGTACTCATGGCGATTCTCCGGGAACGGTTCAGGCCGTCACATTGTAGTCGCGACATGACTACATAACAGGGTCGCATCGTCTAGGGGGGTGTTCTGAGCAATTCCGGCCCATCGCGACCAAGTCGTCACCGCCGGCGATGCAAGTTTTCCGAATTTTGAAACCCGTCAGGTCAGACCCACCCGCTCGATCCCTTGACCCTCGACCCCTTCGCCGATTGGGTCGGCATAAAACTCAGGCGGCGGTGACCCAGTTGTCCAGTTGCAAGCCAGGCACCTTGGCGAATTCGCGGGTGTTGTTGGTGATCAGCAAGGCCTGCTGGCTCAAAGCATGGGCGGCAATCATGGTGTCGAGCGAGCCAATGGGCGTGCCACGGCGCTCCAGGTCGGCGCGCAAGTCGCCGTAGGCCCACACGGCAGCAGCGTCAAACGGCAAAATGGTCAGCGGCGCAAGGAACATCTCCAGCGCCTGCCGGTTGCGCGCCGAGCCACTTTTGGCCACGCCAAACGCAAGCTCGGCAGCCACCACGCTGCACAACCCAATGTCGCCCAGCCGGTACTGCTGAAAACGCGCCAGCACCGCAGCGGGTTTGGCGTTGATGATGTAAACGCAGATGTTGGTGTCGAGCAGGATCATGGGCCGATGGCTTCCCGCACCTGGTCGTCTGGCTGCTGGCGGGTGAGCTCAAAACCCGGCTCAAAGGCAGCCAACCCGGCGGCAAGGGTTTGCCAGGGGTCGTCCACGGGCAGCAACAGCACGCCGTTGCCAAAGTGCTTGACTACCACCTCGGTGCCGGCAAAGCGGTATTCCTTGGGCAACCGTACGGCCTGGCTGCGGCCGGATTGAAAAAGGCGGGCGGTGTCCATGGTGCGCTCCTTAATTGATGACTACCAATGATAGCCATCAATTGCTGCTATGTCCAATACAGCAAGCACAGAACCCCTGCGAGCGCACTGACCCTCGGGCCTTCTTTATCTGGCAGTGCGGTAGGAGTGGCGGCACGGGGCGTGGGATGGCTAAATAAAAGCACCTAATGGTCAGTATTGCAATCAATCAAATTTCCACTATTGCTCGGCAATGGCAAGACCTTTGCGTGAAAGTAAGACCTGACCCCGGTCGCCCTGAGCCTGTCGAAGGGCCTGAGCCTGTATTTCCGTTCGTCCTGAGCCTGTCGAAGGAAGGAAGGAAGGAAGGAAGGACGGATGGACGGACGGACGGAGGTAACCCGAACATGGTTCGACAAGCTCACCACGAACGGCTTGTTGTTTCACGCCACCACGCTGCCGATGCGTCCGTACTCCCCCCGCATGCATCGGCCAGCAAGGCAGCAACTCTCAAATCATCCAATTGGCCAGTTGCAGCCCCTCAACGCGGTCAAACTCGTGCAGATTGTTCGATACCAGAGTCAGCCCTTCACTGCGGGCATGGGCGGCAATGTGCAGATCATTGACCCCGATCG
>CAIJIT010000340.1 GCA_903820745.1 uncultured Burkholderiales bacterium | reverse complement strand
TGGTCACCGGCTTTTCGACGGTGCCGCTGCAATGGTTCTCGCTGATCGGGACCTTGCTGTCGCTGGGTGCCGGGGCCTTGTTTCTGCTGCTGGTCGTGCGGCGCTTCTTGCTCGGCGCTGAAGTCGAGGGTGTGTTCACGCTGTTTGCGCTGCAGTTCTTCCTGATCGGCATCATGCTGTTCGGTATCGGCTTGCTGGGTGAATATGTCGGCCGTATCCAGCAGCAAGTGCGGCGCCGGCCGCGCTACCGCGTCAGTGCGGTGCTGCAAGCCGAAGCGATCGAGCGATGAAGGCAGTCGTCTTTGCCTATTCCAATGTCGGCGACCGCTGTTTGCGGGTGCTGCAGGCGCGCGGAGTCGAGGTCCCCCTGGTTGTGACCCACCGCGACCATCCCGGCGAAAAGCTGTGGTTCAGTCGCGTCGCCGATACGGCGGCCGAGCTTGGTCTGCGCTGTGTCTGCATCGAGGACCTGAACGCGGCCGAGCTGGCCGCTGCGGTGGCCGATGCGCAGCCCGAGCTGATTTTTTCCTTCTATTTCCGCAGCATGATCCCCGTCGCCTTGCTGGACCTGGCCAAGGGCGGCGCTTTCAATCTGCATGGCTCGCTGCTGCCCGCCTATCGGGGCCGCGCTCCGACCAACTGGGCGGTGCTGCAGGGCGAAAGCGAGACCGGCGCCACCTTGCACCGCATGGTCGCCAAGCCTGATGCCGGCAGCATCGTCGACCAAGCCGCGGTGCCCATCCTGCCGGACGACGATGCGCGCCAGGTCTTCGACAAGGTCTGCGTGGCGGCCGAGCAGGTGCTGTGGCGCAGTCTGCCGGCGATTCTCGCCGGCCAGGCACCGGCGCTGCCCAATGACCTGGCCAGCGGCAGCTATTTTTCCGGGCGCAAGCCGGAGGACGGGCGCATCGACTGGGACCAGCCCGCTGCGCAGGTCTACAACCTGATCCGGGCGGTGGCGCCGCCTTATCCCGGCGCCTTCACCGATCTGAATGGCCAGCGTCTGATCGTCGCCGCAGCAAGACGGATCGCGGCTGGCAGCCAGGCCTTGCCCGCGGGCTGCCCGCCGGGTTTGCAGGTCCTCGACGGCCGCATCGTTGCCCATTGCGGTGACGGTGGCCTGCTCGATGTCAAACAGCTGTTATGCGGCGAGGCAGTCGTCGACGCCGCCTTTTTAACCGCGCTGATCAAGGCGCAAACTTGTCTCACCCAATGAAAAAAGTTCTCATCCTCGGTATCAACGGCTTCATCGGCCATCACCTGACCCAGCGCATCCTGGAAAGCACCGACTGGCATGTCTACGGCATGGACATGGCGTCGAACCGTCTGGGCGATATGGTCAATCATCCGCGCATGCATTTCTTCGAGGGCGACATCACCATCAACAAGGAATGGATCGAATACAACGTCAAGAAATGCGACGTGATCATTCCTCTGGTCGCCATCGCCACACCGATGACTTATGTGCGCGAGCCCTTGCGGGTCTTCGAGCTCGACTTCGAGGCCAATCTGCCGATCGTCCGCGCAGCGGTCAAGTACAAAAAGCATCTGGTGTTTCCGTCGACCTCGGAGGTCTATGGCATGAGCCAGGACGCCGAGTTCGATCCCGAGACCTCGAACCTGGTCTACGGCCCGATCGACAAGCCGCGCTGGATCTATGCCTGCTCGAAGCAGTTGATGGACCGCGTGATCGCCGCTTACGGCATGGAGCAGGGATTGAACTACACCTTGTTCAGGCCGTTCAACTTCATCGGCTCGGGGCTTGATTCGATTTTCGACACCAAGGAAGGCTCGTCGCGCGTGGTGACCCAGTTCCTGGGCCAGATCGTCCGCGGCGAACCGATCCAGCTGGTCGACGGGGGCTTGCAAAAACGTGCCTTCGCCGATATTTCGGACGGGATCGAGGCCCTGATCTTGATCATCGCCAACAAGGGCGGTGTGGCTTCGGGACGTATCTACAACATCGGCAACCCTGCGAACCATTATTCGGTGCGTGAGCTGGCCGAGATGATGCTGGCGCTGGCCGCTGAATATCCCGAGTACGCGACTTCTGCCAAGGCTTGCCGGATTGTGGAAACTGCTTCGGCCGATTTCTACGGCAAGGGTTACCAGGATGTGCAGAACCGCCTGCCCAAGATCAGCGGCACGGTCAACGAGCTTGGCTGGACGCCAAAGGTCGACATGGAAACATCGCTGCGTCGCATCTTCGAGTCGTACCGGCAGAAGGTGGTCGAGGCGCGGGCTCTGGTCGATCAAGCCGAGTGAGCCTGACTCTCAGTTCATTCGAGGTCTGAGCGATGGCAACGATCGCGCTGAAGGTTGATGTCGATACGCTGCGCGGTACCCGGGAAGGCGTGCCGCGTCTGCTCGACATCTTCGCGCGGCATCACGCCGACGCCAGTTTTTTGTTCAGCCTCGGCCCCGACCATACCGGTTGGGCGCTGCGGCGGGTTTTCAGGCCCGGCTTTCTTTCCAAAGTTTCGCGCACCTCGGTGCTCAAGCATTACGGCTGGCGCACGCTGATGTACGGCGTGCTGCTGCCAGCGCCCGACATCGGTCGGTTGGCGGCTGATTCAATGCGCGCTGCGGCAAGGGCTGGTCATGAATGTGGCATCCATACCTGGGACCATGTGGTCTGGCAGGATCATGTGCGAAATGCTGACCCTGCATGGACCCGCGCCAGCATGGGTAGGGCTTATGAGCGCTTTGTCGATATTTTCGGCAAGCCGCCATCAACCCATGGTGCAGCGGGTTGGCAGATGAATGCCGAAGCGTTCAGGCAGATTGACGACTGGGGCATGGCTTATGCGTCAGACGGGCGTGGCGCCAGCCCGCATCGCTTGCGTGTGGAGGGTCAGGTACTCCGGCATGTACAGCTGCCGACGAGTTTGCCGACCATGGATGAGCTGATCGGTAATCCCGGCATCGATGAGCGCAATGTTTACCGGGCCCTGCTGGAGTTGACTGAACCCGACCAGAACCAGGTCTATACGCTGCATGCGGAACTCGAGGGCGGGCTGCTGGCGCCGGCCTTTGAAGCTTTGCTGGCAGGCTGGGCGGCGCAGGGTCATCAACTGGTCGCAATGGCGACGCAGTACGAACAGATCGGCGCGGCTGAATCAACCCTTCTGCCGACTTTGCCGCTATGTTGGGGTAGCCTGCCGGGCCGTAGCGGCGAGTTGATTGTTGCATCTGCGCCCTGACCAATTGATGCGGACCTTGTTCCGAAAAATTCCAGGCTGATGTTTACTTGTTAATCAATAAAAAATTAGTAAACATCTTCGTTGACATTTGTCACACATTTGTAGAAAATCATCAATGTTTTAAAGCTTCGGCTCTTGGGAGGCTGGCGAATTAGTCAGTTTTGGCTGTTTTTCTGGAGGCCTTTGAGCCAGACCGCGGGCCCGATTCGAGCCATTAATGGTGATCGGTGATCGGTAGAGGCTTTAAAAATTGCAAATTGTTAAGTTTTTTAAAAAATTTGTCATTAATTGCTTTACGGATCATCGCAACTAGGAAATAATTGCCACATGAAGAAGCAAGAACACACCTCGACCACCTACCTCAAGTTTTTGAACTTGGTAGCTGCTATCCGCGACCTGCCTGGCTTCCCGGATGTAGATCCGGTTGAGGAAAGGCTTTTGGACCTGTTCGCTGCGGCCTGGCATTCGGGACGGAAGATCACCGTCCTTGAAGCGATGGGCATGTTGACTGATATCTCGGCCAGCACCGCGCATCGCCGGATCAAGCATTTGCGCCAGAAGGGTCTGCTTGCTCTGGAGATTGATGACATTGACAACCGTGTCAAATATGTCGTCCCGACCCCCCAGACCAACCAGTATTTCGCCAAGCTCGGCGATTGTCTGGACAAGGCGGCCAGCGCCAGCTGACCCGAACGCAATCAGCCGTCAGGGGACTGATGGCTGATTCAGCCTGGCCTTCTTACAGCGTTCGGCGGATTTTGATGTTCGCCTGCAATAGCGGGCCGCTACTCGACCGAAGAAATCCCGGATGCAGACCCTGGTGCAAGGAAGAAGCCTGGCAATCGTTGGCCTGACCGCGTTGTCGTATCTGGCGATGTTCGCGCTGAACAATGCCTTGTTTTCCAATACGCAGTTCTCCAACGGCGCCCACTACGTTTTTCTGCCCAGCGGTTTGAGATTCGCGTTCGTGCTGATCTTTGTCGAGCAAGGTGCGATTGGCATCGCTTGCGGGACCGCCCTGATCGCCTATCACGGCATGCAAGCGCCGGGATTCGTCGCCGTGGCTATGCCGGCACTGATCTCGGGCTTTTCACCTTGGCTGGCAAGACTGATCTGCGCTGACAGGTTCGGCCTTGACGTCGAACTGGGGCGACTCTCGGCCCAGGCATTGATCAAGAGCGCGGCCGTCTTTGCAATCACCAGCGCGCTGCTGCATCAGCTCTGGTACTTCTGGCAAGGGCAGACTGCAAACTTTCTGCAAAGCACCGCCGTGATGGCGGTTGGTGACCTGACCGGGACGATCCTCATACTTTACGCAGTCAAGGGGCTGCTGGCCTTGCTCCCGCGGACCTTGTTCGAGCGCCGCTGAATTACCTCAATCGGCATCGACTGCCACAAGGCGGGTATCTGGCCCCTTGCCGCTGAAACGGTCGAGTGCCAGATAGATGACCGGCGTAATGTAGAGCGTCACCGCCTGCGACAGGATCAGACCGCCCGCCACTGCCAGACCCAAAGGCTGGCGCAGTTCGGCGCCGGCACCCAGGCCGAAGGCAATCGGTAGGGCGCCCATCAAGGCCGCCAGAGTTGTCATCATGATTGGACGGAAGCGCAGGATGCAGGCCGCGCGGATCGCGTCGGGCGGGCTCATGCCACCATGGCGCTGCGCATCGAGGGCAAAGTCGATCATCATGATCGCGTTCTTTTTGACGATGCCGATCAGCATCAGGATGCCGATGGTCGCGATCAAGGTCAGGTCCATGCCGAACAGCTGCAGCGTGATCAAGGCGCCGACTGCCGCCGATGGCAAGCCAGCCAGAATCGTCAGCGGGTGGATATAGCTCTCGTAGAGCACGCCCAGCAGCACATAGATCACCGCAATGGCCAATCCGATCAGTAGCAGTTGACCGCCCTGGGAATCCTGGAACACGGCCGCATCGCCGCCATAGCTGGTGATGATGGTATCCGGCAGCTTGATTTCCTTGGCATAGCCGTCGAGCTTGGCCGTCGCGTCGCCGAGCGGCACATCGGGCGCGAGGTTGAAACTCAAGGTGATCGCCTGCAACTGGCCCTGGTGATTGACTGCAGTCGGCCCGAGGCCGCGTTGCACCGTGGCAAAGGCGGTCAAGGGAACCAGCACGCCGCCCTTGCCACGAAGGTAGATCTTGCTGAATGCTTCTTCGCTCTGCCGGTCGCCATCGCGCGCTTCCATGATCACCTGGTAGGTGTTGGTTTCCGCATAGATGCTCGATACCTGGCGTTCGCCGAAGGCATCGTAGAGCGCGCTGCGCAAGTCCTGCATCTGCACGCCCAGGATGTTGGCGCGTTCGTTGTCGATGATCAGATTGGCCTGCAGTCCGCGCAGTTGCGAGTCGCTGGTGATGTCGCGGAAGAGCGGATCAGCACGCAACTTTTCCTGCAGCTTGATGGCCCAGACATTGAGCTCGCCCGCACTGATCGACTGCAGCGTGTATTGGTAGCGGCTTTTGCTCTGCCGCCCGCCGAGCTGCAGGTTCTGTACCGGCCGCATATAAACCGCGATGCCCGGCACGCTGCGCAATTTCTTGCGCATGCCTTCGAGCACCTGCGCCATCGGGGGTCGCTCGCCGCGGGGTTTCAGGTTGATGAACAAGCGGCCGGTGTTGACATTGCCGCCGCCACCCCCACCGCCGACCGCTGCCGCCACGCTGAAGACGGCCGGATCTTCCTTGACCAGGTTTGCGACGCGTTCCTGCAGCACCGTCATCGCGGCGAAGGAGATGTCTTCTGAGGCCTCGGTACTGGCCTGGATCTGGCCGATGTCTTCTTCAGGGAAAAACCCCTTCGGAATCACGACATAGAACCAGGCGCTGCCGGCCAGGCTGGCAAGGGCCAGAGCGAGAACCCAGCGGCGGTGGTGTAGCGCGACATCAAGACTGCGGGTGTAAGCGCCGAGTACGGCGTTGAACCCACGCTCGAAGGCCTGACCCATCGCATTCTCAGGTTTGTCATCATGCGGGCGCAGGAAACGGCTGCACAACATCGGCACCAGGGCCAGCGAGACGCTGGCTGAAACCAGAATGGCCAGCGACACGACGACGGCGAACTCGTGGAACAGCAGGCCGATCACGCCGGGCATGAAAAAAATCGGGATCAGCACCGCGATCAGTGAAATCGAAATCGATACGATGGTGAATGCCATTTCGCGCGCGCCGCGAATCGAGGCCTCGAACGGCGCCATGCCATCGTCAATATGGCGGACGATGTTCTCCAGCATCACGATCGCATCGTCCACCACCAGACCGACCGCCAATGTGATACCCAGCAGCGAGATATTGTCGAGGCTGTAACCGAGCGCAAACAGCAGGGTCAGTGCGCCGATCAGCGAAATCGGCAGCGACAGGGTCGGGATCAACGTCGCCACGGCGCGGCGCAGGAACAGGAAGATCACCAGCACCACCAATGCCACAGTCAAGGCCAAGGTGAAATAGACATCATGGAGCGAATCACGGATCGAGACCGATCGATCGTTCAATGTGGTCATCTGCACCGAGGCGGGCAGTTGGACCGCGAAGCGCGGCAGCATTTTCCTCACCGCGTCGACCACCTTGACCGTGTTGGCATCGGGTTGGCGTTGCACCGCCAGCACGATCGAGCGCTCGCCATTGAAATTGGAGAACGACTTGACAGTCTCGAAACTGTCTTGCACTTCGGCCACATCGCGAAGAAAAATCGGTGCGCCGTTCCTGCTTGCCACCACCACGGCACCGAACTCGCGGGCGTTGCGCAACTGCTTGTTGGCCTGGATGGTCAGGGTCTGGCGCGCCCCGTCGAGCACGCCGACCGGGGTATTTGCATTCGCTCCGCGAATCGCGACCTGCAATTCCTCCAGCGTGATGTTGCGCTGGCTGAGCAGATCGTTGCTGACCTTGATGCGGACGGCGAATCGCTTCTGACCATAGATTGAAACCTGGGCCACGCCGTCGATCGTCGACAAGCTCGGCGTGATCAAGTTCTCGGCATAGTCGTTGAGGTCGGACAGATTGAGCGAGGGCGAGGTCAAGGCGATCATGAGCACCGGCGCATCGGCCGGGTTGACCTTGCGATAGGACGGCGGCGAAGTCATCTCGACCGGCAGCGAGCGCAAGGATCTGAACAAGGCAGCCTGCACATCGACCGCCGCAGCGTCGATATTGCGCGAAGGGTCAAACTCGAGCGTCAGCGAGGTCGAGCCCAATGTGCTGGTCGATGAAATCGTCGTCAGCCCTGCGATGGTGGAGAACTGCTTCTCCAGCGGCAGCGCGACTGAAGAGGCCATCGTCTCCGGGGCGGCACCTGGCAGGCTGGCAGAGACATTGATCACCGGCGTGTTGTAGGAAGGCAGGGCGGCGACCGGAATCTTGCTCCATGCGGCCAGCCCGGCGATCACCAGCGCAACATTCAGCAGCACCGTCATCACCGGCCTGCGGATGAACAACTCGGTAATATTCATTTCGCAGTTCCCGAAGCCGCGGCTGAAGCCGCACGCTTGGCTGCCGCCGCTGCTGGATTGACTGCCGCTGGCTGCGCGCGCACCATTGCACCGGGGCGCAGGTTCTGCTTGCCGTCGAGCACCACGCTGGCGCCGGCAGCAATGCCTTCGACGACCGCCTGATCTCCGAAGGCATAGCGCAACTGGATCAACTTGAGCTGCGCCTTCTTGTCGGCGTCAATCACATAGACCGATCGCTCTGTACCCCGCAGGATGATGGCAGCCTGCGGAATCACCACGGCCGACTTGATCATCCCCAGCGTCATGCGAACCCGCACATATTGACCTGGCCAGAGGGTTTCGCGGCTGTTTTCAAATTCGGCCCGGACCTTGATTGTGCCGGTGCTGGTGTCGACCAGGTTATCGACAAAATTCACCTGTCCCAGCGTTTTCGCTCCGCCTTCGACGCCACGCCCGGTGCGCGCATCTGGCATCAGCACCTGGGCTTGCAGCGATGCCGGCTTGACGCCGTTCTTGCCCTTGCCCGTGGCCAGCAGCAGCGGACCCAATTGGGCCTCGGGCAGGGTGAAGCTGACCGCGATTGGGTTCAATTGCGCGATGCTGACCAAGGGCAACGCGGTGGCGTTGGCCTGCACCAGGCTGCCGGGGAAGACATTGACGATACCGGCGCGGCCGGCCATGGGTGCGCGGACTTCGTTGTAGCTCAATGCGACTGTGGCGGACTGCAGGGCGGCTTCGTCGGCCAGTAGCAGCGCGCGCTGGGCTTCAAGGTTGGCCAACGCAGTGTCGACTGCGCTTTGGGCAATGAAGTTCTGTGCCCGCAGATCCTGTGCCCGCTTGTACTGGCGCTCCAAATCAGCCAGGGTGGCGCGGTCGCGCGCAGTTTGAGCTTTGGCCTTGTCCACATTGGCGCGGTCGGCACGGTCGTCAAAGCGGAACAGCAACTCACCTTTGCGAAGTGCCTGCCCGTCCTTGATCAAGACCTCGGCGACTGTGCTGACGGTTTGCGCGCGCAGGTCGACCATCTTCAATGCCGCGACCGTGCCGCTGGCTTCGAGGCTGATCGGCACATCCATCATCAAGGCATCGGTTACACCGACGCTTTGCATGCCCACCGCCGCTGCGGGAGCGGCCGCCGGAACCGGTGTCTTACCTTTCCACCACCACCAGCCGCCACCTGCGGCCAGGACGATCATGAGCAGAGTCAAAGCAATTTTGCTGGGGCGCATTCGATCAACTTTCATCTGGGGATTGCATTTGATGGCATTTGGCGGTGTGGAAGCTTACCCGTTCGAGCGCTTGATTGTATGAAGCCAGGGAAAAGCTAGGTTTCCTTCAAGGCAATGGCCAGCCTTGCGCCGGCCATTGCGTTGTTCTTCACCAGGGCGATATTGGTGCTCAGGCTGCGCTCCTGGGTCAAGGCCTTGATGCGGTCGAGCAGGAAAGGGGTAATGGCTTTGCCGCTGATGCCCTCGTTCGCTGCGTCGGCCAATGCTGCAGCCGTGATTCGATCGATTTCGCCCTTGTCCATGGCCTGTGCTGCGGGCACTGGTTTGCTGAAGACGACGCCGCCGGCCAGGCCGAGCGCCCATTTGGCTTTCAGAAAGCGGGCTTGTTGTTGCGGCGAATCGATGCGGAAATCGGCCTTGAAACCGCTATCGGGCGTGTAGAAGGCGGCCAGGTTGTCCTGGTCGATGGCGACGACTGGCACGCCATGGGTTTCCAGATATTGCAAGGTCAACCCGATGTCGAGGATCGATTTGAAGCCGGCGCAAACGACTGCCACCGGGGTTTTTGCGAGTTCCTGCAGATCGGCTGAAATGTCAAAGCTGCTGCTCGCGCCGCGGTGCACGCCGCCGATGCCACCGGTGACAAAGACGCGGATGCCGGCCAAGGCCGCACAGATCATCGTTGCCGCAACGGTGGTGCCGCCGATTCTTGCGGTCGCCAGCGCATAAGCCAGGTCGCGACGGCTGACCTTCATCGCATCCGGCGACTGCCCTAGCAACTCCAGTTCGGCGTTGTTCAGGCCGATGCGGATCTTTCCGTCGAGCAAGGCGATCGTTGCAGGCACAGCGCCTGCCGCACGGATGATCGTTTCGACTTCGCGCGCAGTCTGCACGTTTTGTGGAAAAGGCATGCCATGCGAAATGATCGTTGACTCCAGCGCGACGACCGGCAGGTCATTCGCAAAGGCAGTTGCTACTTCGGGCGACAAGGCCAGATATTCGTTCATGCTTCGAGCCAATCGGGGTTGAGGTCTGGATGGACGCTGGCCATGGTGTGCAAGGTCCTGGCTGCCAGGCGCAAGCCGATGGAGCAGGCTTGCAGCAGGTCTTGCGGCTGCCGATAGAGTCCGGCACAGACGCCTGCGGCAAAAGCATCGCCAGCGCCGCTGACATCGATCAGCGCTGGCTGTTGCTCCGGAAACAGTTGCACCGAGCTGCCCTGCTGGCTGCAAATCACCCCGGCAGCGCCTAGCGTCAACAAAACCTGCGGCACGCCGCGCCGGTGCAATTCGGCCAAAGCTTCGGACTGAACGAGTTTGTTGCCGAACATGGCCTGCAATTCGCCACCGTTGAGCAGCAGGCATTGCAGTCCGCGCAGGTCGGCAGGCAGGCGCTCCATTTTGACCTCCGAGACGGCCAGGGCGAGCAAGGTCTTGCCTTGCTCGTACGCCTCGCCTAAAAGCAGTGCCAGACTTTCTGTGGGCAGGTTCAGATCGACGACCAACAACTGCGCTTGTTTGCGCCGGCCTTGGCTGGCAGCAAGGAACTCCGGTGTCAGCCGATCAGCCAGCGGCATCGCTGCCAATGCCAGCAGCAACTGCCCTTGCGCGTCGAGCAAGGCGGTGTAGCTGCCTGTTGCAGCATCGGACGCGACCAGCGAGCCTGCGGTGGTCAGTCCGATCGCTGTTGCTGCGCTGAGCAGCGATTGCCCTGCGGCATCGTTGCCGACTGAGGTGATCAGCTCTGTTGGCAGGCCCAACCTTGCCAGGCTTTCGGCCACATTGCGTGCCACACCACCGGGAGTTTCAGTCTGGCCGGCCGGATTTGAACAGCCCATCCGCAAGGCGCCGGTCAAGCAGATCTTGCGGTCCATATTGGCGCCGCCGAAACAGAGAATCGGTGCTGTCAATGGCGTGCCGGGCATATCGTGGCGAGGATTGGGGAGGGCCAAGTATGCTCCTGAAATCCCTTTATCCATTCGACCCATGAACAGACAAGCTCCAGCCGCCTTTATCTGTGACCTTGACGGCACCTTGGTCGATACCCTCGGTGACTTTGTCGTCGCCTTGAACCTGGTCTTTGCCGATCTGCAACTGCCAGCGGTGAGCCGGGACTTTGTCGCCCAGACGATCGGCCAGGGCAGCGAGCATTTGATCCATTGCTGTCTGGCCGAGGTCGGCGCCGATGCGGCCTTGTATGAAAGTGCCTGGATTCTTTATCAGCGGCATTACCGGGCCGTCAATGGGCAGCATTCGGCCTTGTTCCCGGGCGTGATCGAGGGCCTCGAGCGTTTGCGCGCGCTGGGCCTGCCGATGGCTTGTCTGACCAACAAGCCGGGCGCCTTCGCCCAGGACCTGCTGCAACGGATGGGACTGGCGATGTACTTCGACCTGGTCTTTGGCGGTGATGCCTTCGAACGCAAGAAGCCCGATCCGCTGCCGCTGCTGAAGACCTGCGAAGCGCTGGGCACGGCGCCGGCACAGACCTGGATGATTGGCGATTCGAGCAATGATGCACTCGCCGCTGCTGCAGCCGGCTGTCCGGCCTTGTTGGTCAGCTATGGCTACAACCATGGCGAGCCGATTTCGGCTTCGCCGGCGATCCAATATGTCGATCGAATCGATCAGATCGATCTTGAACTCCACGGATAATTCATGCGATGGATGAAATTGAATTCAATCGCCTGGCGAGCCAGGGCTACAACCGCATTCCCTTGATCAGCGAAGCTTTCGCCGATCTTGAAACACCGTTGTCGCTGTACCTGAAGTTATGCGCCGCCGATGCTGGAGGCAAGTACAGTTTCCTGCTCGAGTCGGTGGTCGGGGGCGAGCGCTTCGGTCGCTTTTCCTTCATCGGACTGCCGGCGCGTACGGTGCTGAAATGCCGCGGTTGGCAAACCGAGGTGATCTGCGATGGCCTCCTGACGGAAACCGACGACGGCAACCCGCTTGAATTCATCGAGGCTTACCAGCAGCGCTTCAAGGTCGCACTGAGCGCCGGGCTGCCGCGCTTTTGTGGCGGACTGGCCGGCTACTTCGGCTATGACGCCGTGCGCTATATCGAACCGAAGCTGGCACGCCAGCACAAGGAAGGCGGGCTCGATACGCCCGATGTGATGCTGCTGCAATGCGAAGAGCTGGCGGTCATCGACAACCTTTCGGGTCGCCTTTATCTGATCGTTTACGCCGACCCCGGCCAGACCGACGCTTATCAGCGCGCCAGGCGGCGCCTGAGCGAATTGGGCGACAAGCTTGGGCAGAGCGTCGCTGCACCGAAGGTCTTGCGCGGGCCATCGCAGCCGGTCGAGCGTGACTTTGCCAAAGCCGACTATCTGGCCGCGGTGCTGCAGGCAAAGGAATACATTGCCTGCGGCGACATGATGCAGGTGCAGGTGGGCCAGCGGCTTCGCAAGCGCTATACCGAATCACCATTGAGCTTGTACCGCGCGCTGCGCTCGCTGAATCCCAGCCCGTATATGTATTTTTATGACATGGGCGACTTCCAGATCGTCGGGGCCTCGCCCGAGATCCTGGTTCGGCAAGAGCACAGCCCGCAAGGCGACAAGGTCACGATCCGGCCGCTGGCGGGCACCAGGCCGCGTGGCGCAACGCCTGAGCGGGATCTGGCGCTCGAGGCGGAACTCAAGGCTGACCCGAAAGAGCGCGCCGAGCATTTGATGTTGATCGATCTGGCGCGCAATGACATCGGGCGCATCGCCAGGACCGGTTCAGTCAAGGTCACCGATGCCTTTGTCGTCGAACGCTATTCGCATGTGATGCATATCGTCAGCAATGTCGAAGGCTTGCTGCAGGACGGCTTGAGCAATCTGGATGTATTCCGGGCCACGTTCCCTGCCGGCACCTTGACCGGTGCGCCCAAGATCAGGGCAATGGAGCTGATCGACGAGCTGGAACCAGTCAAGCGTGGGATTTACGGCGGCGCATGCGGCTACCTGAGCTTCGCCGGTGATATGGACCTGGCGATCTCGATCCGTACCGGCATCATCCAGAACCAGACCCTCTATGTGCAGGCGGCAGCAGGCATTGTGGCGGACTCGGTACCCGAGCTCGAATGGCAGGAAACCGAGGCCAAGGCCCGCGCTTTGATCCGCGCCGCCGAGTTGGTCGAAGAGGGCTTCTGACCGGGGTTCAGCCGAGTATGGTTTGGTTGCGGCCTTGCCGCTTGGCTTGATAGAGCGCCTTGTCGGCCCGAACCATCACGGCATCGGCGTTGCTGTCGAGCCGTTCGATCAGGCTGCAGCCGATGCTGACGGTGGTCGGGATGCTTTGTTGCTGAAATTGCAGCGGACTGCGCTCGATCCGCTCGCGCAAGCGGTTTGCCAGCAACAGAGCTTCATCGCGGGCGGTGTCGGGCAGCAGCAGCGCAAATTCCTCACCCCCGATCCGGCCGAGCGCGTCGAGTCTGCGCGTCTCTAGTTTCATCAAATGGGTGACCTGCTTGAGCACTGCGTCTCCTGCCGCATGACCGAAGCCGTCGTTGACCTTTTTGAAATGGTCAAGGTCGAGCATCAACACACAGCTCTTCAGGCCGGGATGACGCTGGATGCGCTCGAACTCCCGGCTCAAACTGTGCATGAAACCGCGCCGGTTCGCCGCTCCGGTGAGGAAATCGGTACTGGCTTGCAGGCGCAGCTCCGACGCCAAACGGATGCGTTCGGTGATGTCTTCAAAGTTGGCATAGACGCCAAGCAGTTGGCCATTCTTGAACGAAGGGATCGCGTTCATCTGCAGCCAGACGGTTTCACGATCGAACAGGATCAGACCCATGATCACATTGCGCACGGCCTGTCCGGTCTTGATCGCCTGCATTGCCGGTTGTTGTTCGGCCGGCAACAGGCTGCCGTCCTCCCGCAGCGCTTGCCAGCGAGGTTCGGGTGAGCTCAGGTCGAGCAATTGGTCGAGCCTGAGCCCGAGGATGGCCAGGGCAGCTGGATTGGCCGAGGCGATGCGGCCCAGTTCGTCGTGATAAATCACGCCTTGCTGGATCGTTTCAAACAGACTTCGGAAACCCTCCTCGCTGGCCTGCAGATCCGCTTCAGCGCGCTTGCGCACCGAGATATCGGTCAGCATGCCGGTCCAGATCAGGCGACCATCGGCCTGCAGTTTCGGCGTCGCCTTGCCATGCAGCCATTTGGTGACGCCGGCAGGCGTGCAGATCCGGTATTCATGCTCCCATTGGCTGCACTGCGCAATCGCTGCCTTGACCGAGTCGTTATGCTCTTGCTGGTCCTGGCTGACGACGCATTGCTGCAAGCGGCGCCGATCTCGGCAGGCCTGGTTTGGCGTGAGTCCGAGTAAAACTTCGATGCCGGGGCTGAAATACAGCACTCGCCAGCGACCGTTGCGCGACGTGATGATCCGGAACAAGGCGCCCGGGATCGTTGCCGCGAGGTCTGGCCAGATGGCGTCGAGGTCCTGCTTCGCCGCCATTGATCGGCTATCTGCTGAGACGCGATCAAGCACCGGACAGCCCCATGCCGATGACGTTCTGCGGCAACGCAGTCTTGCTGGGGCTTGCCGTTAGACCGGCTTGGAGCTTCGAGTTCATCATCCTGTTTTTGAATCGGGTGACGAAATCTAACGGTCATCAACAGGCCTCGCAAGCACTTGAATGAAGGGCGCAATGACATGCCCAGGCCTTGGCTGTGCGAATCCGCACTCGCCTTGCCGGCCGGGCTGAAAACTTCGTTCGGGCCATAATTGGCTGTTACCAAATCAACAGCCTGGCGAGAGAACACAAGACATGCTCTTGATGATTGACAACTACGACAGCTTTACCTTCAACCTGGTGCAATATTTTGGCGAACTGGGCGCTCAGGTAAAGGTGGTGCGCAATGACGAAATCACGCTGGCCGAAATCGCTGCGCTGCAGCCCGACCAGTTGGTGCTTTCTCCAGGTCCTTGCTCGCCAGCCGAAGCCGGTATTTGTGTGCCGGCCATCCAGTATTTCGTTGGCCGCCTGCCGATCCTGGGCGTCTGCCTGGGGCACCAGAGTATCGGCGCTGCGCTTGGTGGCCGCATCGTGCGCGCCAGGGCGCAGATGCATGGCAAGGCCAGCGTCATCAAGACCGACCAAAAAGGCGTTTTCAAAGACCTGCCGGGCAGTTTCAGCGTCATCCGCTATCACTCGCTGGCGATCGAGCAGGCCTCTTGTCCTGAGGCGCTCGAGATCAGCGCACGCAGCGAGGACGGTGAAATCATGGGGGTGCGGCACCGCGAACTTGCTGGCACCGCCACGCCGCTCGAGGGTGTTCAGTTTCACCCCGAATCCATCCTCAGCGAGCACGGGCATGCGATGCTGAAAAACTTCCTCAACCTGGCAAACTGAAGATGAATCTGGTCGACCTTCGCAGTGACACTGTGACTCAACCGACGCCGGCGATGCGCGCGGCGATGCTTGCCGCCCCGCTGGGCGACGATGTGTATGGCGATGACCCCAGCGTCAATAGCCTGCAGGAAGCCCTTGCCGCAGCGCTGGGTTTCGAGGCCGGGCTGTTCATGCCGACCGGTACGCAGAGCAATCTTTGTGCGCTGCTCAGCCATTGCCAGCGCGGTGACGAATATCTGGTCGGCCAGTTCGCCCATACCTACCGTTGGGAGGGCGGCGGTGCGGCCGTGCTGGGGTCGATCCAGCCGCAACCGCTGAACCATCAAGCCGATGGCTCGTTGCTGTTGGCCGACATTGAAGCCAATATCAAGCCCGATGACGCGCATTTCGCCCGAACCCGCTTGCTGGCGCTCGAGAACACAATCGGCGGCAAGGTGCTACCGCTGGCCTATCTGGCGGCAGCTTCGGAGTTGGCCCGCAAGCATGGGCTGGCGCGGCATCTTGACGGCGCTCGGCTGTTCAATGCTGCGGTGGCTCAGACCGAACATTCGGGTGGCGATGTGATGCAGTCAGCGCGCCGGATCGCCGGGCATTTCGACAGCGTCTCGGTCTGCTTTTCCAAGGGGCTGGGCGCACCGGTCGGGTCGGTGCTTTGCGGCAGCCGGGACTTCATCCAGCGCGCGCATCGCTGGCGCAAGATGGCTGGCGGTGGCATGCGCCAGGCCGGCATTCTGGCCGCCGCCGCGCATTACGCGCTCGAACATCAAGTCGACCGGCTCGCCGATGACCATGCCTTGGCCATGCAGTTGGCGCAAGGCCTGCAGGGTCTGGAGGGCTTGACGGTCGAGATGCCGCAGACGAATGTCGTCTTTGTCGACATCGATGCCGATCTCGTCGGTGACCGTGCAAGAGGCTTGCTGGCGCATTTGAAAGCGCGCGGCGTGCTTGTCAATGGACTCTACCGCCTGCGTTTCGTCACCCACCTCGATGTTGATGCCAATGGCATCGATCGCGCCATCGCCGCCATGCGCGAGTATTTCTCGATTCAGGACTAACCATGCCAATTACCGATCATGAAGCGCTGACCCGCGTTATCGAACACCGAGAGATTTTTCATGACGAGATGCTGGCTGTAATGCATCGCATCATGGCCGGCGACATGTCGCCGGTGATGGCCGCAGCATTGCTGGTTGGTTTGCGCGTCAAGAAGGAAACGATCGGCGAGATCACGGCAGCTGCGCAAGTGATGCGCGAGTTGTCGACCAAGGTGGTGGTGCCTTATTCGCCGCATTTGGTCGACGTGGTCGGTACCGGTGGCGATGGTGCGCATACCTTCAATATCTCGACCTGCTCGATGTTCGTGGCCGCCGCTGCGGGCGCGCTGGTGGCCAAACATGGCAACCGCAGTGTCTCCAGCAAGACCGGCAGTGCTGATGTGCTGGAGGCGTTGGGCGCTTCGATCGCGCTGAAACCGGAGCAGGTGGCGCGCTGCGTTGAAGCCACCGGCATCGGTTTCATGTTTGCGCCGAACCACCATCCGGCGATGAAGAACATCGCCCCGGTGCGCAAGGAACTCGGCATCCGCACGATCTTCAATATCCTCGGGCCGTTGACCAACCCGGCCGGGGCACCGAATATCCTGATGGGCGTGTTCCACCCCGATCTGGTGGGCATCCAGGTGCGGGTGATGCAGCGGCTTGGCGCCGAACATGCCGTGGTGGTCTACGGCCGCGACGGCATGGATGAAATCTCGCTCGGCGCTGCGACGCTGGTTGGCGAGTTGAAGGACGGCGTAGTCAGCGAATACGAGATCCACCCAGAAGACTTCGGCATGGCGATGGTGTCGAACCGCAGCCTGAAGGTCGAAAGCCCGGCGGAGTCGCGCGCGATGCTGCTCGGCGCGCTTGACGATATGGCCGGCCCGGCGCGCGACATCGTCATCCTCAATGCAGGTGCCACGCTCTATGCGGCCAACCTGGTCGATTCGATCGCAGCTGGCATCGTCAAAGCACGCGAAACCATTGCCAGCGGCGCGGCGCGCGCCAAACTCGATCAATTCCTGGCTTTCAGCCAGGCGCTGGCCAAGACCTGAAAAAAGAAGCAGCAATGTCCGACATCCTGAAACGCATTGTTGCGGTCAAACATGAAGAACTGGCGATCGCACGCCGACGCCGTTCGCTGAGCAGTCAGCGTGAGGAGGCCGAGTCCAGGCAGGACCAGCGCGGTTTCGCGGCAGCTTTACGCGCGCAGATCACTTCAGGCCACAGCGCGGTGATCGCTGAGGTCAAGAAGGCCAGCCCAAGCAAGGGCGTGCTGCGCGAAGATTTCCGGCCGGCTGCAATTGCCGAAACTTACTGGAAGCATGGCGCGGCCTGCCTGAGCGTGCTGACCGATGAACAGTTCTTCCAGGGCACTGTGGCTTATCTGCAGCAGGCCCGCGCCGCCTGTCCGCTGCCGATACTTCGCAAGGACTTCATGGTGGATGAATACCAGATCTTCGAGGCCGGCGCGATGGGGGCAGATTGCATCCTGCTGATCGCTTCCTGCCTGGGTGACCAGCAGATGGCTGATCTGGAGGCGGTGGCGCGAAGCCTCAAGCTCGACGTGCTGGTCGAGGTCCATGACGCGGCGGAACTCGACCGTTCGCTGCGCTTGAAAACGCCGCTGATCGGCATCAACAACCGCAATCTGCGCACCTTTGAAGTCTCGCTGGATACAACGCTGGCCTTGCTGAAACAACTGCCTGCCGACAGACTGTTGGTCACCGAGTCGGGCATCCGGGTTGCCGCCGATGTGCAGAAGATGCGGGCCGCCGGGGTCAACGCTTTCCTGGTCGGCGAGGCCTTCATGCGCGAACCTGACCCAGGACTGGCGCTGGCGGCCTTGTTTGCCTGATTCGACTTGCGTTTTGCCGGTCGACATCGGCTGGCAGCCTATCGTTGACGCGTGGTTCGCCAGCGATTGCGGCCGCAGATTGGTCGCGCATTTGGCGCAACGCCGGGCCGCGGGTGTGCTCATTTACCCCCCCGATCCGTTGCTGGCGCTGCGCTTGACGCCCTTGAGTCGGACCCGCGTGGTGATCCTCGGCCAGGACCCCTATCACGGGCCGGGTCAAGCTGAAGGGCTGGCCTTTTCGGTGCCGGCTGGGGTCAAGCCGCCGCCGAGTCTGCGCAATATCTTCAAGGAGTTGCAGCGTGACCTGGGTCTGCTTCCACCCGCAAGCGGCCACTTGGCTGCTTGGGCGCAGCGTGGCGTGCTGCTGCTCAATACCTGCTTGAGCGTCGAAGCCGGCGCGCCAGCCAGCCATGCCAAGCTGGGTTGGGAACGGTTGACCGATGCCCTGATCGAAGCGGCAGCGAGCGATCCTGCGCCGAAGGTCTTCATGCTGTGGGGCCTGCATGCCCAGGCCAAGGCCGGCCTGATCGCGGCCATTGGGCCGCAGCATCTGCTGCTGCAGGCGAACCACCCATCGCCGTTGTCGGCGTTACGCCCCCCGCAGCCCTTCATTGGCTGCGGGCATTTTTCTCAGGCGGCGAACTGGCTGAAAAACAGGGCGCGCGACATCGACTGGGTCTTGTGAGCTTGACGCTGGCGGTAATTTGGTATTAAACTGGTATTAACATGACCGCGACATACCTTCACCCTACCGTCAATGGCGTTGGCCTGCAGCTTGCCGCTCCGCGCTATTTTCTGGGAGTTGATGGTGGCGGGACCGGGACGAGGGTCAGGTTGACCGATGCGCAAGGCTTCTTGCTCGGTCAAGGTGAGGCCGGTCCTTCAGCCTTGGGCCAGGGCGTCGAGCAGGCTTGGCAGCATATCCAGCAGGCCGTGCTGGCAGCGGCGAGGCAGGCGGGTCTGGCGTCTGTCGAGCCGGCGCAGGCTGCGATTGGCCTGGGCCTCTCCGGCGTCAGCGTCAAAGCACAGGCGCAGGCCTTTCTGGCGCAGCAGCCTGGCTATCTGGCCTTGGCCCTGGATGGCGACGGCTATACCAGCTTGCTGGGCGCGCATGGCGGACAGCCAGGCGCGGTGGTCGCAGTTGGCACCGGCTCGGTCGGCGAAGCGCTGCAGCGTGATGGCAGCCGGGTTTGCAGCAGCGGCTGGGGCTGGATCTGCGGCGATGAGGGCAGCGGTGCCTGGCTCGGTTTGCAGGCGATGCGCCAGGCGCAGCAAGCGCTCGATGGCCGTGGCGCAGTCGGTGCGTTGGCGCGGGCAGTCTGGGCTGTAGCCGGGGCTGACCGGCCGTCGCTGCTGGCCTTTTGCGCTGGCGCCGGCCAGCAGGGGTTTGCGGCCTTGGCGCCGCTGGTTTTTTCCCATGCCGAACTTGATCCTGCCGCTGAAGCCTTGCTTGTCATGGCGGTTCAGGCACTGGAACAGCTCGCCAACTCGCTTGATCCGGCCGGAAATTTACCCTTGTCGCTGTCCGGCAGCATCGCCTTGCGACTCGCCCCCCGGCTTTCGAGCCGCCTGCTGGCGCGTCGCACCGAGCCGCAAGGCGATTCTGCTGCCGGCGCCTTGCTGCTGATCCGCCAAGCCGCCCCGGGGTTGTTGTGAGCGAGCAGTTTCAATTCAAGGTTGATCCGCTTGCCGCTTCGCCGCTTTATTTGCAACTGGCACAACAACTCGCCCAGGCGATCCGCAATGGGCAGTACCAGACCGACGAGGCCTTGCCATCGGAGCGGATGCTGGCCGAGACGCTCGATCTGTCCCGCGTCACTGCTCGCAAGGCGATCGACCGGCTGGTCGCTCAGGGGCTGATCGTGCGCCGTCGCGGTTCGGGCAATTACATCGCCCCGAAACTCGAGCAACCGTTGTCGAGATTGACGAGTTTTTCCGAGGAATTGCAGCAGCGCGGTTTCAAGCCTGGTTCGCGCTGGCTGACCCGCGAGCTGACGCCGGCCGCAGCTGACGAACAGTTGTCGCTCGGGCTGGGCAAAGGCGCGCAAGTCGCCCGGCTTGAGCGGCTGCGCCTTGCCGATGCGGTGGTGATGGCCTACGAGGTGTCGGTTCTGCCCGCTTCGACCCTGCCGGCTCCTCAAGCAGTCGAGGCCTCGCTGTACGGCTATCTGGCCTTGACCGGTCAGGCGCCGCAGCGTGCGGTGCAGCATATCCGCGCACTCAATGCCGATGCAAAGCTTGCCGCCTTGCTTGAGGTGCCGCTCGGTCAGGCAGTCTTGTTCATCACGCGGGTCGGCTATCTGGCTTCGGGGCAGGCGATCGAGCTGACTCATTCCTATTGCCGCAGCGACTATTACGATTTTGTCGCCGAGATGCGACGTGAGGGCTGAGCTTGAAATCTCAAATTGAAGGCTTTGTCCTGACGCCGCAGGGATTCATGCGCGGCCACCTTGAGCATCGTGGCGGACGCATCACCGACATCGTCGGCGTCCCGGTCAGCGAGAGCGAGTTGCGCCATGGAGAATCAGCGCTGCCTTTGCTGCTACCCGGTTTTGTCGATCTGCATGTGCATGGCGGCGGCGGCTTTGACATGATGGAAGGCGGCGATGCAGTGCAACAGATCGCCCGCCTGCATGCGCGCCATGGCACGACCGCCATGCTGGCCACGACCATGACTGCGCCGCTGACGGAAATCAAGCAAGCGCTGACCGCCTTGGCGCCGGCCTGTCTTGAACGCCAGCCGCAAACTGCACGCCTGCTCGGCGTTCATCTGGAGGGTCCCTACATCAACCGCGCCAAGCTCGGGGCTCAGCCCGATTTCGCCCGAACCGCCAGCCTGGACGAAATTCTCGCCCTGCATGCATTGGCGCCGATCAACTTGATCACCTTGGCGCCCGAGTTGCCCGGCAATTTGGCGCTGATCAGTGATTTGCGCGCTGCCGGCTTCCAGGTGCAAATCGGTCATACCCAGGGCAGCTACGAAGACGGCGTGGCGGCATTGGCCTGCGGCGCCGGCAGTTTCACCCATTTGTTCAACGCGATGACGCCGCTGCACCACCGCGAACCCGGCATGGTCGGCGCCGCGCTGGCTCATGCGCGGTATGCCGAACTGATTCCAGACCTGCTGCATGTGCATGAAGGCGCGATCAGGGTGGCGCTGCGCGCGATTCCCGGTCTGTATTGCGTCACCGATTCAACTGCGGCAGCCGGCATGCCTGATGGGAAGTACAAGCTTGGTCGGCATAGCGTGACCAAATGCCTGGGCGGCGTGCGTTTGTCTGACGGCACGTTGGCAGGCAGCAGTTTGACGATGGACCAGGCCTTGCGCAATCTGGTGGGCCTGGGACTGGAAATTGCCGAGGCGTCGCTGCGTGTTTCGACTTATGCGGCTGATTACATGGGTTTGAGCGAACGCGGCCGTCTGGCCGCAGGCGCTTGGGCAGATCTGGTGGTGCTGGACCGTCAACTGCAGTTGCAGCGCGTGTTCGTCGAAGGAGAAGAGATTGACCTCGCCTAGCTCAAGAATGCTGGAGGAATGCCTGGCCGCACCGGTTGCAGTGGCCAGGCAACTGGCGTCTGACGGTGCCGCCTACGCCGCACTCGGTGCCGATCTGCGCCAGCATCCACCAGCCGGCTTGCTGACGGTCGCACGCGGCAGCTCCGACCATGCAGCCCAGTACATGGCTTATCTGGTGATGGCCCGGCTGGGCAGGTTGGTGACTTCGCTGCCAATGTCACTGGTCACGCTATATCAGAGCCGGATCGACTGCGAGGGCCTGGTTTCATTGGCTTTTTCGCAGTCGGGCCAGAGTCCCGACCTGGTGGCGCCGACAAAGTTCTTCCGCGCCGGTGGTGCCCGCACGGTCGCTTTCGTCAATGCCGACAGCTCGCCGCTGGCCGATGCCGCCGGCTATGTTTTTCCGCTGCATGCCGGCCCCGAGCTGAGCGTCGCTGCGACCAAGAGTTATATCGCCCAGTTGGTGGCCGGTGCGCGGGTGGTTGCGGCTTGGTCGGGCGATGACGATCTGCAGGCTGCTCTGCAGCAATTGCCGGCAGCGCTTGAACAGGCTGCTGCACAGCGCTGGGACATTGCGGTCGAGGTGCTGAAGAGCGCTGACCGCCTTTTCGTGATCGGCCGCGGCCTCGGTCTGCCGATCGCGATGGAGGCGGCATTGAAGTTCAAGGAAACCTGTGGCATCCAGGCTGAGGCATTTTCGGGTGCCGAAGTCAAGCATGGTCCGATGGCGCTGGTCGAAGAAGGCTATCCGATGCTGTTGTTCGCGCCACGCGGACCTGCGCAGGCGGGTTTGCTGGCCTTGGCTGATGAAATGCGCGGCCGCGGCGCGCGCGTGCTGCTGGCTGCGCCGCTGGGCACGCCCGGGGTCGAGTTGCCTCTGAGTTGCACCGGCAATGAAGACCTCGATCCGATCGCCATCGTGCAGAGTTTTTACCCGATGGTCGAGGCGTTGGCCCGAGCGCGGGGCTTGAATCCGGACCAACCGCGGCATCTGGCCAAAGTCACCAAAACCAATTGACGACAGGCAGGAAATGACTGAATTTCATCCCGGCCAGTTGCTGATGGTCGATATTCCGGGCAAGACGCTGGACGAGGCAACGGCGGAATTCCTGCGCTGCCACCATATCCGCGCGGTCTGCCTGTTCCGAAAAAACCTCGGCGGCGAAACCGAGATTCGCCAACTGACCGCTGACCTGCGTGAATTGATGGGCGAATATGCCCTGATCGGCATCGACCAGGAAGGTGGCTCGGTCATCCGCGCCACCAGCCTGCCGCAGGCGCCCGCTGCGATGGCGCTGGGCGCGGTCGGCGATGCGCATCTGGCCGAAGAAGTCGGCGCGGCGGTAGCGCGCGGATTACGCTATCTGGGCATCAACTGGAACTTTGCGCCGGTGCTCGACGTCAACAACAATCCGGCCAATCCAGTCATTGCGGAGCGCAGCTTTGGCGATGATCCGGCCTTGGTGGAAAGAATGGCGCGGGCCTGGATGCGCGGCTCGCTGCGCGAAGGCGTGGCCTGCTGCGTCAAGCATTTCCCTGGTCATGGCGATACCCATGTCGATTCGCATTTCTCGCTGCCCTGTGTCGACAAGTCGCTGGCCGACCTGGAGGCGCTGGAATTGAAGCCATTCCGCTCGCTGGCCCATGACGGCAACGGTGATCTGGCGGCGCCGGCAATGATGACCGCACATATCGTCTATCCGCAGTTGGATCCCGAGCATCCCGCCACGTTGTCGCGCCGCTTGCTGACCGGCCTGTTGCGCGAGAACATCGGATTTCAAGGCGTGGTGATCACTGACGCCTTGATGATGAAGGCTGTGCATAAACGCTACGGCCATGCAGGGGCTGCCTTGCTGGCGCTTCAGGCGGGTGCCGACATGCCCTTGGCGCAAGGCAGCCAAGCCGAGCAGGCCGCCACGTTGGCTGCGATCGCGCTGGCGCTGCAGGAAGGGCGGCTCAACCGACTGGATCTGCAGGCCTCGCAACAGCGCCTCAACGCGCTTGCTTTGGCCTATCCAGCGAAGCTGCGCGACTACCCGATCGCGCAACGGGCGACAGACGACGCCTTGATGCACAAAGCCTGGGCTGCCAGTCTGAGCGCGATTGGCGGCGCCGGGCCGCCTTCGACCTTGCAGCCTTTGCGCGTCATCACGCAGGGGCAGGTGGCCAGTACCGGCGTTGCCGAAGCCGGGCTGTCGGCGGCCGCAGTAGCCCACCTGTTTGCCGGATTTGCCGATGTCGAGTATGTTCTTATCCCCGACCTGAGACTGCTGGCGGCAAGCGATCTGCCGCAGGACAAACGCCTCAATGTGCTGGTTTCCAACCAGCGCGCCCGCTATGGTCAAGCCGCAGCGAGAGCGCGCCCCGACCTGCATCTGGCGATCTGGAACCCTTTCCAGGTGCTCGACATCGATGCCCCAGCCATCATCAGCTGGGGCTATGCGGACGGGGCTTTGGTCGCGCTGAAGGATTGGCTGGCGGGGCGGATCGAAGCCAAAGCAAGGCCGCCGGTTCGCCTGGGTGGCTGATTCGAAAAACGTTTTGCCGGAACTTGCCTGCGTGCTATAGTTGCGGGCTTGCCTTGGAGGGGTGGCCGAGTGGTTAAAGGCAGCAGACTGTAAATCTGCCCGCTAACGCGTACGCTGGTTCGAATCCAGCCTCCTCCACCAAGGTAAAACGTCAACTTGACTCGAGATGCAGGCTGGTCTTGCATCTCGAATTCAAGCGGCAGCAAGCGAGATCAGAGTGCATGGCTCCCGGGCGGGAGTAGTTCAATGGTAGAACTTCAGCCTTCCAAGCTGATAGCACGGGTTCGATTCCCGTCTCCCGCTCCAAGCCGGCGTTGTTCAGTCGTCGTCATCGGTTTGCCGGTTTTGCCGTCAAACCAGTGCCGATGCCCATGTGGCTCAGTGGTAGAGCACTCCCTTGGTAAGGGAGAGGTCACGCGTTCGATCCGCGTCATGGGCACCATCTCTTTTCTCTCGGTACCTCTCTGGTTTGATCAGATTCTCTCAGGAGCGCAGAAATGGCAAAAAGCAAATTTGAACGTACGAAGCCGCATGTCAATGTGGGCACGATTGGTCACGTTGACCATGGCAAGACGACGCTGACGGCGGCGATTGCGACGGTATTGGCAGCCAAGTACGGTGGCGAGGCCAAGGCCTAT
>CAIJIT010000339.1 GCA_903820745.1 uncultured Burkholderiales bacterium | reverse complement strand
AGCCAGTTCATGAACCATGTGATGCCTGACCAGGGCCATCGCGTGAAACGCTACCGCGACGACGCGCCGCTGTTCAGCCGTTTCCAGATCGAACACCAGATCGAAACCGCCTTCAGCCGCACCGTCAACCTGCCTTCGGGCGGCGCGATCGTGATCGACCATACCGAAGCGCTGGTTTCGGTGGACGTCAACTCGGCACGTTCGACCCGCGGCAGCGACATCGAAGAAACCGCCACCCGCACCAACCTCGAAGCGGCCGACGAAATCGCCCGCCAGATGCGCTTGCGTGACCTGGGCGGCCTGATCGTGGTCGACTTCATCGACATGGAAGAGTCGAAGAACCGCCGCGAAGTCGAGCAGCGTCTGCGCGATGCCTTGCGTCCGGACCGCGCTCGCGTGCAGTTCGCTTCGATCAGCAAGTTCGGCCTGCTGGAAATGAGCCGCCAGCGGCTGCGCCCTTCCCTGTCCGACGGCAACCACATCACCTGCCCGCGCTGCAATGGCACCGGGCATATCCGCGATACCGAATCCAGCGCGCTGCAGATCCTGCGCATGGTGCAGGAAGAGTCGATGAAGGACAACACGGCCGCCGTGCATGTGCAGGTGCCGATCGAAGTGACCAGCTTCCTGCTCAACGAGAAGCGCACCGAGATCACCAAGATCGAGCAAAAACAGCGCGTCACCGTGCTGCTGGTGCCGAACAAGCACCTCGAAACGCCGAACTACAAGCTCGAGCGCCTGCGCCACGATGATCCGCGCCTGGAAAATCTGCAGGCCAGCTACACGATGATCGAAGAGCCGCAGGACGAAGTGGGCATCACGCGCCGCAACGACAGCGACAAGTTGAAGAATCGTCAAGAGCCGGTCATCAAGGGCGTGCTGCCCGAGCCGGCCCCGATGCCCGTACCCGCAGCGCCCAAGCCTGAAGCGGTCAAGCCTGTGGCGCCGGTCGCAGCAGCGCCGGTTGCGGCTGGCGGCGGTTTCTTCGGTTGGATCAAACAACTGTTCGCGCCGAGCGAAGCCAAGCCAGCCCAAGCACCGGCCGTAGAAGCCAAACCGGCTGCTGGCGGTGAGCGCAAGGGCCGTGATGGCGGACGTGACCGCGATCGCAACCGCCGTGGCGGAAGCGACCGTGGCGGCAAGCGTGAAGGCAGCCGCGGCGACAAGCCGACGGAAGCCCGCGCTGATGGTCAGCGCCCGGAACGCGGCGAGCGGCCAGAGCGCGGCCGTCGCCCGGAACGCAGCGAAAAGCCGGAAGGCAGCGAAGTTCGTACGGAGCGCGGTGAGCGTGCCGAGCGCAGCGACATCAGGCCGGAGCGGACCGAGGGCGGTCGTCGTCCCCGTGGCGAACGGGTCGAGCGCAGTGATGAGCAGCCGGTGCAGACCGACCTGAATGCCACGCCAGCGCTGATCGATGCGCAAAGCGAAGGCCTCGACAGCGTCAGCAACGAAGCCGCCAACGAAGAGCGCCAGGCAAGAGGCCGCCGCCGCCGTCGTGGTGGTCGTGACCGCGATGACAGCGCTCCGGCCGAAGCAGGCGAAATGGCCGCAGAAGCAGCCCAGGCTCGCAACGAAGGCAATCAGGATCTGCCAGGCATTGCACCAGCCGGCGAAGCAGCGACTACCGAAGGCGCTGAAGACAGCGGCCGCGATGGCCGTCGTCCACGCGGTCGGGGACGCGATCGCCCCCGCCGTGAGCGCAGCGATGCGCCGGCTGATGTGCAGCTTGAGGCACCGATTGAAGCCGTTGCCGAAGCCGTTGCTGCTGAAGCGCCGCTTGAAGTTCAGGCTCCGGTCGAACAGCCTGTCGCCAGCATGATGATCGAATCGGCCTCGGTTGCAGCGCTTGAGCCTGCCGTCGAAGCAGTCGTTGAAGCTGCTCAGCCAGTTGCCGAAGTCGTCGCTGCGCCAGCTCCGGCTCCTGCGCCAGCGCCCGCTCCTGCAGCGGTGATTCAGCCGGCCGCAGCGCCTGCCGAGCCAGCGCCGGTATTGGTCGAGCCGGCTTTTGTACTGGCCGTGGACGCCTTGCAAGCAGTGGCCGAGTCAAGCGGTCTGCAATGGGTCAACTCGGATGTCGAGAAGATTCGCGCAGCCCAGGAAGCGATCGCTGCCGAACCCAAGCCAGCCCATGTGCCGCGCGTCCGCGCTGCCTCGGTGAGCGCCGAAGCAGGCCCGCTGGTATTGGTTGAAACTCGCAAGGATCTGGCGCAGTCCAAGCTGCCGTTCGAACAGGTCTGAACAAGCCTCCGCTGAAGGATTGAAAACGCCGCCGTGGCTGATGCCCGGCGGCGTTTTTTTATGGGTGAATGTGCCTCGCCGTAGCAGCGCGTAGCCCGTCATGCAGGCCACAGGCCGGAATGCGGGACGATCAAGGCCCGGCTTCAACCACCACAAAGGTGGAGGCGTAGTCGCTCTCGTCGCTGACCGTCACATGGGCGCATAGGCTGCGGGCTTCAAACCAGGCTGCAAGCGCACCATGCAGGTGGATTTCGGGCTTGCCGCTGGGGGCATTGAGGATCTCGCAGGCACGCCAGGTCATCGGCATGCGCATGCCGGTGCCGATCGCCTTGGAGAAGGATTCCTTGGCCGAAAAACGCGTTGCCAGATAGGCAACGCCGCGCGCCTCGACCTTGGCACGCCGCGCCAGGAAAACCGCCATTTCATTCGGACCCAGCACCTTCTCGGCAAAGCGCAGGCCGCGCCGCTCGAGCGTGCTGCGGATGCGGCGGATGTCGCAGATGTCGGTGCCGATGCCGTAGATCATCCCGGTCTCAATTCGAATAAGCCCGCTGGATGCAGCGCTGGTAATCGCGCACGGTTTCGGTATAGCCGAGCTCGAGCGCGTCGGCGATCAAGGCATGGCCGATCGAGACTTCGCGCACACCGGGCACCGCCCGCAGAAATTGCGTCAGATTGACGCGGTTCAGGTCATGGCCGGCGTTCACTCCCAGACCCAGGGCGAGCGCAGCCTCGGCCGTGCGGCTGAAGCCGGCCAGCACCGCCGCCTCGCGCTCGGTACCGAAGGCGCTGGCATAGGTTTCGGTATAGAGCTCGACCCGCTCGGCGCCGAGTTCGGCCAGATAGACCATCGCCTCGGGCAGCGGATCCATGAACAGGCTGACGCGCACGCCGCAGGCTCTGGCTTCGGCGACCAAGGGCTGCAGGCGCTCAAGGTCAGCCGGAAACTGCCAGCCATGGTCGGAGGTGAACTGGTCTTCGCTGTCAGGCACAAAGGTGACCTGATGCGGGCGCAATTCGCGCACGAAAGCCATCAGGTTCTGCGTCGGATTGCCTTCGATATTGAATTCGACCTGCGGCCAGGCCTTCAGCAGATCGGCCAGCTCGTAGACATCCTGGCTGCGGATATGACGGGCATCGGGACGCGGATGCACGGTGATGCCCTGCGCTCCGGCGAGCAGACAGGCTTCGGCGGCGCGCAGCACGCTGGGGATGTCCAGATGCCTGGTGTTGCGCAGCAGCGCAACCTTGTTGACATTGACCGACAGCGCGCAGCGGCCGCTGCGGTGGGAAGACTCGGGGGCGACCAATGGATTCATGTCAGGCTTTGTTTTCGAGAAGTTTTTGCAGGTCAAGCATCACCTGCCGGGTGCGCAGCGGCTTTTGGCCCAGATGATAGTGAAGCATGCCGCGCAGCGTGGTTTTCAGCGCCGGCAAGTCCAGGCCGCAGGCTTGTTGCAGCGCGGCCATGCTGCCGTGCAGCAGCGCCGCCTGCATTTGCACCCAGTTGCTGCCGCTGCAAGCTGCCGCATCGTCGCCGCCCGGGACCAGCCCGGCTTCCGGCGACAGCAGATAAAGGCGTGCGGCATCGAGCGGCTGTTGCGTCACGGTGGCCAGGCTCAGGTCGGGCAGCAGCCCCGTTTCGCGCAGCAGGCGCAGCTCGAAAGCGCGCAACGCCGCCTGGGATTGCGCGT
>CAIJIT010000338.1 GCA_903820745.1 uncultured Burkholderiales bacterium | reverse complement strand
TGGACGACGCGGAAGAAGCCGTGGACCTCCTCCTCGATGGCCTGCTGCCAGCGCGACAACGTGTACTCTGAAATATATTGCTGCTGGGCCAAGGGCGCCGCGCCATAGACGACGGTATGAATGCGGCCATGGGCTTGCATCACCGCGGCCATCACCTCGGCCACCTGGCCCGCATCGCGGGTCGACAAGCGGTGCGTCGTTGCCTTGCGCCCGGTGCTGCGAATGGCTTCTGCAGCCAATTCGGCCGGAGCCTGGTTGTTGTGGAAAGTGATCGCCACATCGCTGCCGGCATTGGCAAACTCCCGGCAGACGACACGGCCGATACCGCCGGACCCACCGACGATCAGGGCCGCGCCTGCGGGAAACATTGCTTGATTCATTGTTGTAGCTCCGTCGATTCAAGTGCACCTGCGACGCACCCAATCCGCCATGTTGAAATCATTCGGAGGCAACAAGCCTCATCAGTTCAATCCTCACCCCGTCAGGGTCAGCGCCATGTTGCAGTTCGATCTGCGGCGTTTCGATATGGGCCTCCGCCACGAAATGTCCGCCACGCAATGTCAAGGCCTGGGCAGTCCCATCCGGGTTGTCATCCCAAAAAGCCAGATGGGTCAGGCCATACTGGTTTAATGCGCGGCGCTCAAGGGAGCCAAAAGATGCAGGCGCTATTGCTTTCAGCAATTCAATGACGTTGCCATCCTTGTCGGAAATCATTTGCGCCCGCAACTTGATGCCCGGCACCTCGGTGATCGTTCCTAGCCAGTCGAAGCCTTGATCAAGCAGATAATTTTCGGCCGGCTCGAAACCCAGCGCCTCGTAATACTTCAGGGATAAATCAATATCCTGCACACAGATGCCATTGTGCGAAAAGCGCGCGGGCACATCGGCATGGTGCATTAATTCGATCCGGATGCCGTCGGGATCGGTGCAATAGAGCAGCGTCACCCCCCCTGGCGCCTCGGCCCTTGTCTCGTCGCAGACCTGGCCGCCGGCGGCCAGAATGCGCTGTGCGCTGGCATCAATGTCGTCGACATAGAAAGACAGGTGCACAAGCCCGTATTGCAGGATCGAGCGACGTTCGCGAGGCCCGAACGCCTTGGGATTTCGAAATTCGAGCAACTCGATCACCGGGCCATCGGCAAGGCGAAGCATCTTGCAGGCAAACACAACATCCGGGAGCTGCGTGGTTTTCGACATCTCCGGCCCGGCAATCATGCCGTGATCCTGATAATCCACAAAGCCCAGCGCCTCGCAGTAAAACCGCTCGGATCGCGCCATGTCACTGATGCAAATACCGCGATGTGAGAATTTGATCGTCATCCTTGTGTCTCCTTTTGGTCCGAATTGATGATGACCTTCCAGCCGCCATTTCCATGAGCTCCGAGCACCGGCCTTGGAGCCCCTCGCGGCATTTGTTGCGGTGACACTTAATAGGGGGTGACTGAGTCCAGCATCAACTGGCAGGCCTGGCCCACATCCAATACTCTGGCGGTGCGACCGGCGCCCAGCCAGAGAGAGCAGCAGGTGGCAAGACTGACGATGTCGGCGTCGTTGTAATACTGATGCATCCGCAACCAGAAATCTTCGTCATCGACCAAGCCCATATGGTTGAGGGAAAAGCGCTCGGCGTATTCGATGGCCATTCGCTCCCGGTGGCTATAACCGGCCGAGGTGCGCCATTCCCGGATGTTGTCGTAAAAGGCTTCATCCACGCCGAATTCCTTGCCGCGGGACTGGCGCGCGTTGCGGCAGGTGAGGCAGTCATTGGCGATGGCGATGCGCATGCGGGCTGCTTCCAGGATTCTCATCGGCAGGCCGCTGTGGTTATAAACCGCGTTGCTCAGCGCCCCCAAGCCGGCGCCCAGGGCCGGATTCAATGTCAGCCAGTCTCCTACTGTGTCCTCGACTGCAATGCGTGGCATTGAATATTCTCCTCGGGGTTAACTTGGGGCAGTCGCCGGCAAAAATCAGTCAGACGCAGTTGCTGCAGCGCGCAGAGAACAGCGTCAATTGATTCAGCCTAGCTTGCGTTCAGCGTGGAGTTTTTCGGCCTGTTTTTTCACGCCCAGAGCAACTATGTCAAAGCTGGATTTCACCCAAGCGCCAAAGGTTTCCATGATCTTGTCCTGGTTCAGGCCCAGGAAGATGTCAGTGCTGTAATAGCTTGATTCCTCGGGGCCGAGGGTCTCGACGTACTGGTCGCGCCTGGCACAGTCCTTGTTATCGCTGGTGGCGGGCAGTTCCCAGGACAACAACTGGTTTGGCTCGAAGGCGACCACATATTCCACTTGAATCAACTCCTTGCCGGGTTGGTCGGGCAAGGGAAGGTGCATTTCAATCGGGTCACCCAGCTTGAACGTGGACGTGGCGCGCGGGCAAAAAGTATTCCATTCATGGTAGCGGGGCAAATCCGTGAGGACTTCCCAGACGACAGATGCGGGTGCGTTGATGGTCACTTTGATTGACGTGACGATGTTTTCAGCTCTGCTCATCGCGGACTCCAGTTGAGTTAAGGATCAGAAACAGGACGGCAACTCGCCGCCATTGACATCCAGCCACGCACCGGTGACTGCCGCGGCATAGTCTGAGGCCATGAAAAGTGCGGCCTTGGCACAATCGTCATCGGTAGGCATGTGGCCCAGCGGAATATTGGCGACAACGGCAGCCTTCTGATCAGCGACAGAGACCTTCTGTGTCTCGGCCACATAGTTCATATAACGTTCCACCGGTGTCCCCCACATCCAGCCCATCGAGACTGTATTGACGCGGATGCCAAACTTTCCCAGTTCAAGGGCCAGGTACTTGGAGGCCACGCCCAGGGCGCCTTTGGAAACGGCATAGACGGCTTGACCCATCAGCGGCTTGCGTGTCACCAGGGAGTTGATCATCACAATGGCGCCACTTTTTTGCAGTTTCATCTGCGGCACGATGGCCTTGGTGATCGTGATCGTGCCCATCAGGTTGGTGTCCATCACCGGGCTCCAATCGCTGAGGTCGGCGTCCTGGATGGACTTGGTCATGCCGCCCGGCTCGTAAGCGCTGTTGATGAGGGCGTCGATGCGGCCAAAAGCCTGCACTGTGCTCAAAGCCAATGCGGCGCATTGTTCCGCGTTGGTGATGTCAGTGGCGACCTTGAGCGTGCGACATCCTGTGTTCAACGCCAGGATCTGCTGTTCGGCTTGCTCAAGCTTGTCAGTGCTGCGTGCAGCCAGGACCACGCCCGCAGCGCCCGCGCGCGCCGCTTCGATGGCAAGCTTCACGCCAAGGCCTGGGCCTATGCCCGAAACGATGATGATTTTGTCTTTGAGCAACATGGCGTAGTCTCCTGATTTACAAGTTGGATGCTTGGAGGTGCGGCAACACAAAGCGCTCTCGGTACTGGGCAAAATCGAGCTTGAGTTGCTCTTCAGTCAGGCCCATCCGGTCCATCGAGTACTGATGCGCGGGCCGCCCTTCGCGGTCGCTCTGGGCCAGCCAGGCTTGCATGGCCTCGCGCGTGCTGTCATTCAATTCCATACCAATGAACGGGTAGATCCTCTCGACCACGTCCATCGAACGGGCGACGGCATCCAGGTACCAGACATCCATGAAGCGGTCGGCTGGCTGTGTGTCACGGAACTGCATCGAGTTGCGCAGGCCGCCCGCAAACTTGGCAGCCCAGTGCCGGCCGGCCTGAACCGGATCAGCCTGGTCGCTGAAAAGGCGCCATAAGGTGTAGGCAAAGCTGCCCATGGAGGGAATCGTCTGCAAAGGATCTCGGTGCGTCTGGATCACATGCGCATCGGGAAAGACCTTGAACAGCGTCGGCATCAGATGCGTGTGGTGTGGCGACTTGAGCAACCAGCGGTCAGCCGTGATGCCCCGCTGGCGTTTCTGCCATTGCAGGAACTGCAGTTGCCGCTTCAGGTAAAGGTAAGCCGGTGTCTGGTCTTGCTGGAACAACCAATCCGCATAGCCCGGCACATTGCCATAGGCGTCGATGGCGCTCATGAAGGCATGCTCCAACAGGAGAACTTCTTCGTCGGGTAACTCGGCATCCAGCGGATGAATCGCAAGCAACTCAGGTATCGCTTCGATCATCGCCTTGACTTCGGCACGGCCCGCAGCGATGCGTAGCTGCGGATTAACCACATCTTCAGCCGACAGCGGTGATGGAAACCGCGCTTCCCACCAAGCCATGTTGTAGAACCGCGGATCGCGTGCCAGCACACGATGCAGCATGGTGGTACCGGTGCGCGGCAGACCAATGATGAGGACTGGGCTTTTGATTTCTTCGGAAAGAATTTCCGGGTGGCGTGTGCAGTAGTCTTCCAGCGTGAGGCGATTGCTCAAGCTCTCCAGCACCCTGTGGGCAAAGATAATCTGCCCCATCGGGGACATATTGGCTTCTTCCCGGATGGACTTCAGCATGCAATCCAGCGCGGGTCGAAAGCTCGGGTCACCAAAATTGGTATGTCCGCCGGTGCGAGCCGTGGCAAGGGCCATGAGCAGTTCGGCATCAAGAGTCAGAGGGGTGTCGGTCACGGCTGGCCTTCCGGGTGGTTGGGTGATGTATCGGGCTATTGATTTAAAGGACGGTCCCAGCTCAGGCCGAAGCCGTCAGTTCGCTGAGCTTGACGACACGGGTGCGCGGATGCAGCGGTGCGGCTGCACCAATCCAGCGCCAGCAGATCGTGCCGCGTTGGTGACCCGCCGTTTGCAACCAGTTGTCTGTACCCGGGTCGCGGTGCGCCAAGACCAGCGTCAAGCTGCCGTCTGGACGCAAACGAGCACTGTGGCTATTCAGGCAGATTTGAAAATAGCGGTAGTCGAGCGACTCCATCCAGTGGTTGTCGATCTGAACATTCCAGTACTCGCATGAGGGTAGGCGGTCGAGTTCAAGCAGCAAGGCCTCGTCGTCGGCCAGAGCCCAGTACGCGTGGTAGTAAAAGATGTTGGGATCGCCGCCCACCGATTGACAAAATGCCTGATCCGCTGGCGGAAGCGAATTGGTCTGGGGTAGAAATTTCTGCGTCCAATCACCCAGCATGCGGGCGGTGTTCTCGACAAAACTGGCGGCGCGTCGCAGGTTGCCATGCAAGGCCGCGGGGTCGAGCGGCGGCGGCGTTTGCCCGGCGGTGTCCAGACACTCAATGCTGATCTGTGCGGGAGTTTCGGTGCGGCGGTTCCTAAAAACCTGGCGAACCAGCAATTGCACGGTGTCTGGCGGGCATTCAAGCCAATTACCCGCTGTCGGCTCCCCGGAAAGAATAATCTCGAAATTGCCGTCGGGATCAATCAACAGCGTATTGGTGTCAATGAAGCCGCCGGGTAACAAGGTCCCGCCCTGCTCATAGCCGCCACGCTTGGTGCTGAAATTGATTGAGGCCACGGTGCCACGCTGACCACGAACGCGGTAGCGGTAGCGTCCGCTGATTCGCGCTGCCAGGTAGCCCATGTCAGGGTTGTCTGCGCCGATCTTGGCGGTTTCGTGGGACGGCACCATAAAGGTCGGAAACTCGGGCGTCCCGGCTTCAACAAACATCTCCAAGCCCACGCGGGTCAAACGACTCAGAAAACGCCAGCCTTCTGCCCGATCAAAGGCGTTGGCGGGCGTCTCCGCTCGCAGCACCTGTTGACCCGCCTGCTTCAGTGCATCGCAGTACTCATTCCAAATCTGGCCGCTTAACAAGTCGTCTTCAATGATTGGATTCATTGCTGCCCAAATTGGTTGTGATTTCAACTTTTTCGTCAGGATAATTTTAAAAAAACGAAATTCATCGTCTTATCGGACTACCTGATTAACGAACGAATTCGACTCGATGCGCGGGGTCAACCACTCTCAGGGATGCTCTGCATAACCCCTCACGGCTTGTGCTGGCGCGGCCTCGGGCGGTTTGCGGCGTTGCATTTATTGCCAATAGCACGCGCTATTGGCCGCAAAATGCGCCTTGCATCCCATACCGATCCGCACCGCACCCGCTCGCGTTAAGTTATGCAGAGCATCCTCAGGCAAATCATCGATTCACTCCAGTTTTCCTTTTTCGCGCAGCACCGCAACGATCAACTCGGCGGCGGCTTGCGGGGTCATCCTGGTTGTGTCGATGTAGATCTCGGGGGCTTCGGGGCCTTCGTAGGGGGAATCGATGCCAGTGAAGTTTGCCAATTGCCCGCTGCGTGCTTTCTTGTACAAACCCTTGGGATCGCGCTCCTCGGCCACTGAAATTGGTGTGTCAATATGAACTTCGAAAAACTCGCCGTCGTCCAGCAAGGCTCGCGCCGACTGTCGCTCAGTGCGAAACGGCGAAATGAAAGCAGTGACCACGATAAGTCCAGCGTCGACCATCAATTTGGCAACTTCACTGACACGGCGGATATTCTCGACGCGGGCTTCGTCGGTAAAGCCCAGATCCTTGTTCAGCCCATGGCGTACATTGTCGCCATCCAGCAGATAGGTATGGCGACCTTGGGAAAATAGAATCTTTTCGACCAGATTTGCAATTGTCGATTTTCCTGCACCCGACAAACCGGTAAACCACAGAACACAGGGTTTTTGGCCTTTGATTGAAGCATGCGCCTGCTTGTTGACATCAAGCGCTTGCCAGTGCACGTTGTGCGCCCGGCGCAAGGCAAAGCGCAACATGCCAGCACCGACCGTGCTGTTGGAAATCCGGTCAATCAGGATAAAGCCACCGGTATCGCGATTATTCTCGTAATGGTCAAATGCAATCGCTCTGTCCAAATCGAGTTCGATGACGCCAATCTCATTGAGTTCGAGCCGGTTGGCAGCTACTTGTTCGAGCGTGTTGACGTTGACCTTGTATTTGATGGGTGCAACAGTCGCAGTCACCGTCTTCGCCCCGATTTTCATCAAATAGTTTCTTCCCCTTAACATCGGCTGGTCACTCATCCAGACGACCGTGGCTTCGAACTGATCTGCAACTTCAGCCGGGTAATCGCTGATCGAGATGACATCGCCACGCGAGACATCCACTTCATCGGTGAGTGTCAAAGTAATCGCCTGGTTGGCCACGGCCAAATCAAGATCACCATCGGCGGTAACTATGCGCGCCACCGTGCCTTCGCGGCCCGATGGTTGAACCCGGATACGCTGGCCCGGTTGAATCGAGCCAGAACTGATCGTTCCGGTAAAACCCCTGAAATCCAGGTTGGGTCGATTGACCCACTGGACGGGTAGACGAAATGGTTGCGTTTGCAGGCGCAGTTCGTCGATTTCCACATGCTCCAACAGGTGCATCAAGGTGGGCCCGTGGTACCAAGAGGTGTTCGGCCCCTGCTCAATGATGTTGTCACCCTTGACGCCAGAAATTGGCAGAACGGTCACGTCCGTCAAGCCAATCTTGGTCGCAAACTCTCGATATTCTTTTTCAATCGCTGCAAAAACATCCTGCGAATAATCCACCAGATCCATCTTGTTGACAGCAACCACCACCTTGCGTATGCCAATGAGCGAAACCAGATAACTGTGTCGCCGGGTTTGGATCAGCATTCCCTTGCGTGCGTCGATCAGGATGATGGCCAGATCGGCGGTCGACGCGCCGGTAATCATGTTCCGGGTGTACTGTTCGTGCCCTGGCGTGTCCGCAACAATGAATTTGCGCTTGTCGGTTGAGAAGAATCGATAAGCTACGTCAATCGTGATGCCTTGTTCACGCTCGGCCGCCAAACCGTCCAGCAGCAATGCAAAGTCGAGTTCATCACCTCGGGTGCCGACTTTCTTCGAATCCGCCTTGAGTGCCGCAAGCTGGTCCTCGTACAACATCTTCGACTCATACAACAAGCGCCCGATCAAGGTGCTTTTGCCGTCATCGACGCTGCCGCAGGTAATGAAACGCAGCAGGCTTTTGTTTTCATGCAACTTGAGATAGTGATCAATATCAGTTGCAATGAGGTCTGAAATATGGGCCATCAGAAATACCCTTCTTGTTTCTTCTTTTCCATTGATGCAGCGCTGTCATGATCGATCATCCGGCCCTGTCGCTCGGACGTGGTCGCCAATAGCATTTCCTGGATAATTTGTGGCAGCGAGGTCGCAGTAGATTCGACTGCGCCTGTCAAGGGATAGCAACCCAGCGTTCGAAAGCGAATACTCTTCATCATGGGAATCTCGCCGGGCCGCAAGGGCATACGCTCATCGTCCACCATGACAAGCGTTCCATCCCGATCGACAACCGGCCGAACTGCCGAGTAATAAAGCGGAACAATCGGTATTTTCTCGAGGTGGATATACTGCCAAATATCCAGTTCGGTCCAGTTCGATATTGGAAAAACCCGAATGCTTTCGCTCTTGTTCTTGCGTGTGTTGTACAGACGCCAAAGTTCGGGGCGCTGATTTTTCGGGTCCCAATGGTGTTGTGCGGTGCGAAAGGAAAAAACTCTTTCCTTCGCCCGGGATTTTTCCTCATCGCGTCGGGCCCCACCGAATGCGATGTCGAACCCATGTTTATCCAATGCCTGCTTCAGGCCTTGGGTCTTCCACATGTCCGTATGCACCTGCGATCCATGGTCGAAGGGGTTTATGCCCAACTCCTTGGCTTCGGGGTTCTCATGGACAATCAGGTTCATTCCTGTTTCTTTGGCCATGCGTTCACGCATGGTGTACATGTCGCGAAATTTCCAGTTTGTATCGACATGCAGGAGCGGAAATGGCGGCGGCGCCGGGAAAAATGCCTTGCGTGCAAGGTGAAGCATCACCGCACTGTCCTTGCCGACCGAATACAACATCACCGGCCGGTCCGCTTCGGCGACAACTTCTCGCATGATGTGGATGCTTTCAGACTCCAGTCGCTGAAGGTGGGTCAAAGTGTTCATGCAGTGGTTCTCGTATTCATGTGGGGCATACCTGGTCTGTAACGGCGCATATCCAATGCAGCGGCCTCTCTTGTTCTTGGTCGAACAAGTCAGGGTTTTGATGCAGTAGGGCAAAACGACAATGCCGGAATCGGCGGATTCGATCGGGCGCGGAGGGGCAGAGAAGCGCCTGCCGGAACTAAGGTCTCATTCAATGGTCAATCGACATTGACGCCGCAGCCCGGGTTTTTCTTGAAGGGAAGCTGACAAGGCGAGTGGTTGGCACCACTCGCCTTCCCCGTTGTGGACCTCAGTCCATCAGCGCATTACCACTTCACGCCCAGACTCACACCAAAAGTGCGCGGCTCGTTGAAATAGGCCGCCGTCAGATTGGCAAAGCCCGGTCCGAAGTCGATCTTGTTGGCAATTTGCGCATTGTCCGTGGCATTGCGCACCCACAGCGAGGCCGTCGCGTTGTTACCCCAGAGGCTGATGTTCTCCAGGTTCAGGCGCAAATTCACGATGCCCGATGGTTTGATCAAGGTGTTGGCCGCGCCCGCACTGCCTGGATCGGTCACCGTCAATTGATAAGCGTACAGGTAATAGGAATCGGTGTAGTTGTAGTCAACGACCCCTCGCAAGGTGCCCATGCTCGTGCGCGCCAGTACGGTATCAACCAGCAGGTTGAGCGTATTTTTCGGCGCGTAGACATAAGCACGGTTGTTGGCAACATTGACACCCAGTTCCATGAACTCGTTGAACTTGGCGCTCATATAGCCATAGCCCACCTGCAGTCGCAGGTCGCGCGTCGGCCGCCATTGCGCTTCAACTTCAAGGCCCTGCGCGGTCGAAGTGCCGACATTGCGGACGTCAGTTGCGACCGAACCCTTGGCGGTAAAGATCGGTTGCTGCAGGTCGGTCGTGCGGTTGTTGAAGACCGCGACGTTCAACTGCCCGCGATTTTGGTCGAAGGTGGTCTTCAAGCCCAGTTCCATCGACTTGAGCTTTTCAGGCCTGAAAGGCGTCAACACTGCAGCCACCGACTGGGCCTCGCCGTTGAATCCGCCGCTCTTGAAGCCTTCGGAATAACGGGCATAGACATTCAGGTCCTTGTGGACCTTGTAGCCCAGGCTCAACATCGGCGTGGTGGCGCTGAACGAGGTCGCACCGCTGGTACCCGTCGGGACCAGGATGATCGGTCCATAAGGGGTGTAGGTCGGCACACCGGTGGCCGAATAAGTCGTTGCGATGCCGCTTTGCGAGAGTTGACGGCGCACCGTCTTGTCTTCCTTGGTGTTGCGCAGTCCACCAGTCAGCGTGGTGTTCTCGCTCAGCTTGTAGTCAGCCTGACCGTAGACCGACAACGCGTTGGTGGTGAAGCCGTAACGCGAATCGAAGTTCTGGGCGCCGAAGAAGAAACTCTGCGGATTGTTGGTGAAACCATCATCCTTGAACGAGTAGATCCCGCCAACATAGGACAAATCGCCATGGCTGCCAAGCCATTGCAACTCGTTCGAATCCTGGCTGTAGTCAGAGATACGCTGGGTAGTGGCCAGGGGGATCGGCGAGCCGTCGAGGTCGAGCGAATCGGCGAAATGCATCGTGCGATGCGACAAGATGTACTTGAGTGTGTCATTTGCGCCGACCTTGTATTCGGCCGTCAAGGAGTTGCCAGCAATGTTGAGGCGCTCAAATGCCGGCGAATCGAGTGACGCCTTGGTCTGGCGTTCCTGGTTGACGATGATGCCCGGGATGTAGAACATTGTTGCCACGTCTGACTTGACGATCTGCGAGAAGCTCGAAGCCTGGTTGGCCTTGGTCCAGTCGTAGCGGTAGTCGATCTGCAGGTCGCGGCTCGCATCGAGCGTCAATGCCACGCGGCCGCCGCTGTTGCCACGGCTATTCATTTCTGGCACCGAACTTCCGGCCGTGGTCTTGATCCAACCGTCGCGCTTCTCGTCGCGCAGGCCGATGGATGCCTTCAATGGGCCCATCGATGGCAGATCGAGCGAAAGTTTTTCCACCCTGGCGTTGAAGTTGCCCAGGTCAATGCTGGCGTGCCCGCCCAACTCGCCCGAGGGTTTGCGCGTGATCATGTTGATCGCGCCGGCCAGCGTGTTGCGGCCGTACAGCGTGCCTTGCGGGCCACGCAAGACCTCGACCCGCTCGAGATCGACCAAGTCGAAGATCGAACCCTGGCCCTTGCCCATGAAGACGCCGTCGACATACATGCCGACCGTGCTCTCCCAGAACAATGCCGGGTTTGAAGTGACCGAGCCGCGAATCGCGATTTGCGAAGCGCTGGCGGTACCGGGTGAGTGCAGAACCATCAGATTCGGCGCCAGCGCGCTCAGATCGGCGATATTGCCGAGGCCGCGAAGCTCCAGATCGGCCGCACCAATGGCGGTCGCAGCGACCGGCACATCCTGCAGCTTTTCCTTGCGCCGCTGCACCGTCACGACGACCTGCTCCAGCACATTTTTGTCAGAGTCGGCCTTGGCGGCTGTGGCCTTGGACTGGTCCTGTGACTGGGCCTGGGCGGCTGAAGCCAGCAGGGTCAATGTCAGCGCTGCGAGGGGAATCGGGCGCAAGGTGGGGAATTTTCCGAGCATGGTGGAGTCTCCTTTATGAATGGCCGCGCTGATTCGCGCAGTCGGTTGAACGGTACAGGTGTAGCTTGATCTAGCGCAAGGTATGGATTCATCGTCTGAAAAGACTAGAAATCCCGCCGGGCGAAGTTTTTGTGCCGCAGGTGACGCAATCCCTGAACCTGCTGACCGATCGCTTATCAGTTGCGCCGGCATACCGTTCAGCGCCATGACCAGGATCCGACCCGTGATTTTTTGCCCAATGGCCCGAACTTCCTGCGTTACCCGAGTCACATCGTCCTTTTGGACGTATCTGGAACTGCCGTAGTCCCTTAACTTCCTCCCCATGCTGAAGATCAGTGATTCAAGCGAAGCCTTGAGGCAAGCCGGACCTGAAACGAATTGACATAAGGAGCAAGACCTTGGACGAGCAAGCCTGGATGCAGGACATCCGCCCGCTGGTGGGCAAGGAATATGGCCGGGTCTACGCCTGGGACAAGGTCAACGCGCCGATGATTCGCCAATGGTGCGAAGTGATGGGCGTTGACGACAAGCCCTATCTGGTCGAAGGCGCTGTGATCGCCCCGCCGGCGATGTTGCAGGTCTGGTGCATGGAAGGCTTCACCCAAAACAACTACCCGCCCGGATCGACCCAGGAAAATCCCTACGAGGCGCTGAAGCTGATGGAGGCGCAGGGCCTGCCGTCGGTGGTGGCGGTCAACTCGGAACTGACTTTCGACCGAGATGTGCGCGAAGGCGAAAAGCTTTATTACACGACCCGGCTTGACGCCATCAGCCCCGAAAAAGTGACGGCCCTGGGTACCGGCTATTTCGTCACCCTGGTGATGAGCTATTTTTCCGAACTGCCGCAGGGCGACGAACAGGTCGGTCAGTTGCTGTTCCGGGTCTTCAAGTTCCGCCCGGCCCAGCCGGTCAAAGTGGCTGAGCCGAAGGCAATGGCGGCTGCCAAGCGGCCCCCGCCCGGCATCAGCGATGACACGCGGTTCTTCTGGGAAGGCGCGCGCGCCGGCAAGCTGCTGATCCAGCGCTGTTCGGCCTGCCAGACGCTGCGCCATCCGCCCGGCCCGGTGTGCCCGAGCTGCCATTCATTTGAATGGGATGCGCTGCAGGCCTCAGGACGCGGCAAGGTCTATTCCTTCGTGGTGATGCATTACCCCGAAGTGCCGCCGTTCGAGCATCCGAACCTGAGCGTGCTGGTCGAACTTGAGGAAGGTACGCGCTTGATTTCGCAACTGGTCGGCATCCCGCCTGGCGATGTCCGCATCGGGCAGGCGGTCCAGGTTGAATTCAATACTTTTGATGGCGATCTGGTCCTGCCGCAGTTCCGTCTGCTTACCGAAGGGGCAGCCGCATGAATTTCACGCTGAGCGAAGACCAAACCGCTTTCGCCGAAATGGCCAGCGGGCTGTTTGCCGATTTCTGCAGCGACGACCAACTGCGTGCCCATGACGAATCAGGCGCGCCCTTCATGCGCGAGCTCTGGCAACAAGCAGTCGCTGCCGGCCTGCATCTGATGATCGTTGCCGAAGCCGATGGCGGTCTCGGGCTGGGCATGACCGAACTGATGGCCGTGCTCGAACAACAGGGCCGGGCGCTGGCGCTATTGCCGCTGTGGGAGCAACAATTGGCGGCAGCCACGCTGGCCCGATTCGGTTCGGCCCCGCAGGTGGTAGCCCAGGCGATGGCTGGCGACTTGCCGCTGGCCTTGTCGCTGACCTTATCGCTGACGGCCTTGTCGGAGTCACGCGGCGCTTCGCTGCGGTTGCTGCGCAACGGTGCTGGCTGGACCTTGTCGGGCATTGCCCCGGCTGTGCCGCTGGGAGCGCTGGCCCGCCATGCGCTGCTGGCCGCCGAGGCTGAAGGCGAGATGCGCTTGTTGTTGGTCGACTTGATGCAGGACGGCATCCAAAAGCATGAAGGCGTCAGCCAGCATCATCAGGCGCTGGCCGATCTGGTCTTTGATGGGCTGCCGATCGCTGCCGAAAACATCCTGCCGGCCGCCGCGGTCGACTGGATCGAGCCGCGCGCGATCGCCTGCCTGGCCGCGCTGCAGCTGGGTGTGACCCAGGAGCAGTTGCGTCGCACCGTCGCCTATGTCAGCGAGCGCCAGCAGTTCGGCCGCGTCATCGGCAGTTTCCAGTTGGTCGCCGGGCAGATGGCCGATGGCTATATCGCCACCGAAGCCTTGCGCACTTCGCTCTGGCAATTGGTCTACCGGATCGACGCCGGTCTGGGCGCCAAGCCGCAAGCCTGGGCCACCCGGGCCTTGGCCAACGACACCGGCCACAGCGCCGGCCATATGGCACAGCATGTCCATGGCGGCATCGGCGTCGACATCACTTATCCGATTCACCGCTTTTTGTTCTGGAGCCGTGCGCTGGGTCAGGCACTGGGCGGCACCGAACATCAGCTGGCCATGCTGGGCGACTGGCTGGCCAACAACGACAAATTGGGATGGAAATATGACTCCGACGAAGACAGCGAGGCCAGCAGCCATGCGCCGATTTGACGATGTGCAGCCGGGCGAGCAATTGCCGCCCTTGAGCGTGCCGGTGACGGTGGCATTGATTGCGGGTGGGGCGATCGCCACACGCGACTATTTCCCCGGTCACAGTGACCTGGATGCGGCGCGCGCGCTCGGCTCACCCCATATCTTCATGAACATTCTGACCACCAATGGCCTGGTGCAGCGCTTTGTCGAAGGCTGGAGCGGCCCGCAAGGACGCTTGTGCGAGCTGAAGATCAAGCTGGGTGCGCCCAACTATCCGGGCGACTTGCTCGCCTTTGAAGGCGCAGTCACCGAAAAGCGCGAGTCCGACCGCACGGTCCAGATCACGCTCAAGGGCAAGAACTCGATGGGCAGCCATGTCACCGGTACGGTGCGCGTGCACCTGCCTTGATGTCGAATAGCCAGGAATCTTTGATATGACCGACTTCTCAATTTCCGGCCGCTGCGCCATCGCCGGACTCGGTGCCACAGAATTTTCGAAAAATTCCGGCCGCACCGAAATCCGTCTGGCGATGGAAGCCACCTTGCAGGCGCTCGCCGACGCCGGCATCGACCCGAGCGAGGTCGATGGCTTCTCGTCCTACTCGGTCGACAAAGTGCCCGAGTATGAAATCGCCCGCCTGCTCGGCGCCAAGGACATCAAGTTCTTCTCGCAGGTTCCGCATGGCGGTGGCGCCGCCTGTGCGCCGGTGCTGCATGCGGCGATGGCCGTGGCCACCGGGATCGCCAAGACCGTCGTGGTTTACCGCGCGATGAACGAGCGCAGTTGGTACCGCTTTGGCAATGGCAACTACGGCTTTGGCAATTCACCGCTGTTCGAGAACGTCAACTATGGCTGGTACATGCCTTATGGCTTCCACACGCCGGCAGCCTGGGTCGGCATGTTCGCGCAGCGCTATATGCACCGCTACGGCGCGACCAGCGAGGATTTCGGTCGCGTTGCTGTCGCGGCGCGCGATTTCGCGGCCACCAATCCGGCGGCTTTTTTCTATGGCAAGCCGATCACGCTGGCTGATCATCAGGCCTCGCGCTGGATCTGCGAGCCGCTGCACCTGCTCGATTGCTGCCAGGAATCGGACGGCGCGGTGGCCATGGTCATCACTTCGGTTGAACGCGCCCGCGACCTGCGCCGCAAGCCGGTCGTCATCAAGGCGGCGGCCCAAGGTGTCAGCGACGGCCAGCAGATCATGACCTCCTATTACCGCGATGACATCACCGGACTTCCCGAAATGGGCCTGGTTGCCAAGCAGCTCTGGCAGCAAAGCGGCTTGTCCACCGAGGACATCCAGACGGCGGTGATCTACGACCATTTCACCCCCTTCGTGTTGCCGCAGCTGGAGGAATTCGGCTTTGCCAAGCGCGGCGAGGCCAAGGATTTCATCCGCGCCGGCCACCATCAGCGCGGCGGCAGACTGCCGATCAACACCCATGGCGGCCAGCTCGGCGAAGCCTATATCCATGGCATGAACGGCATCGCTGAAGCGGTTCGTCAGGTGCGCGGCAGCGCTGTCAATCAGGTGGCTGATACGCGCAATGTCTTGGTCACGGCCGGCACCGGCGTGCCGACCAGCGGCCTGATTCTTGGCGAGGCTTGAGACGACCATGTTCATCGACCTGACTCCTGAACAACAGCGGCTGCGCCTGCAGGTTCGCGACTATTTCAACAGCCTGATGACGCCGGAGCTGCTGGTCGAGCTGCGCGGTGCCGAAGGCGGCGCGCTTTATCGCCAGACGATCCGGCAGATGGGCCGGGATGGCTGGCTGGCGGTCGGTTGGCCCAAAGCCCATGGCGGCCAGGGGCTGAGCGCAACCGAGCAGCTGATCTTCTTCGAGGAAGCCAATATCGCTGGCGCTCCCCTGCCCTTCGTGACCATCAGCACAGTCGGACCGGCGCTGATGGAAGCTGGCACGGCGGCGCAGAAGGAACGCTTTCTGCCCGGCATCGCCGCCGGTGAAACGATTTTTGCCATCGGTTATTCGGAGGCTCAGGCGGGCTCCGATCTGGCAGCGCTGAAGACACAGGCCAAGCTGGAAGGCGATCTGCAAAGCGGCCGCTTCATCGTCAACGGCGCCAAGCTCTGGACCTCGGGCATCGAGTCGGCCGACCATGTCTGGCTGGCTGCCCGCACCAGTACCGAACTGGCCAGGCACAAAGGCATTTCGATCCTGATCCTGGATACCGATGCAGCGGGCTTTTCGCACACGCTGATCAAGACCGTCGGCAATTTCACGGCCGCGACCTATTACGACAATGTTGAAGTGCCGGCTGACCGCCTGGTCGGCGAACTTCATGGTGGCTGGAAGCTGATCACGGCGCAGCTGAACCATGAACGCCTGGGCCTTGGCTCCTGGTCGGACAAGGTTTTCGCCCCATTCGGGCGCGTGCTGCGCTGGGCCAAGGCCCGCGATGAGCAAGGCCGCCGCGCAGTCGACCAGGCCTGGGTGCGGCGCTCACTGGCCGAGTGCTATGCGCGCCTCGAAGCGATGCGACTGATCAACTTCCGGATTGCTGCGAGCCTGGAAGCCGGCAGCATGGACATCGCCCTGGCCTCGGCGACCAAGGTCTATGGTTCTGAATCGGTGATCGAGGTCCTGCGCCGTTTGATGGACATCGTCGGCGGTAGCGCGTTGGTGCGGGTCGGCTCAAGCGCCGCGCTGCTGCTGGGCGAGCTCGAATATGAGACCCGCGCAGCGACGCTATTGACCTTCGGCGGCGGCACCAACGAGATCCAGCGCGAGCTGATCGCCCAATTCGGTCTGCGCATGCCGCGGCCGGTACGCTGAAGAAATGGGAACGCCTGTGAAAGCCGCCGCCGCCATCGTTCCACGCGAAGTGACGCAGGCCAAGCTCGACCGCCGGGCCAAGGCCGGTCAGCATCATCGCGCTTCGCAGACCTATACCATCGCCGAGCGCATCGAAGAATGCGCGGTGCGCTGCGCCGAGCGGCCCTGCATCATTTATGGCGACCAGACCCTGGACTATGCGCAGACCAACCGGCAGGTGAATCAGGTCGCCCATGCCGGGCATCAACTGGGCCTGCGGCGCGGCGATGTGGTGGCGCTGTGCATGGAAAACCGGCCGGCCTTCCTGTTTGTCTGGCTGGGCCTGGCCAAGCTCGGCGTGACGCTGGTTTTCCTCAATACCAATGTGAAGGGCAAACCCTTGTTGCATGGCTTGCAGGCCACCGGCGCCAGCTTGGTCATCGTCGGCGAGGAATGCCTGGGATTGATCGCAGCGACCGAGATGCCGTCAGGAATCCGCTACTGGCTCTGGCCTGATAACGAGCGGCCTGCACCTGCCGAACAGCGCCTGCTCTGCGAACTCGACTTCGAACTGGCAGCCAGCCAAGCCGAGGATGGCAACCCGCCTGCGCAATGGCGCGACGGCCTCGTGGCAGGCGACCCGGCCATCTATATTTTTACCTCGGGCACCACCGGTCTGCCCAAGGCCGCAGTGATCAGCCATGCCCGATGGTTGATCACTGGCGATGTGATGCAGACTACGATGGATGTGCAGCCACAGGACTGTTTCTATTGCTTCTTGCCGCTCTATCACGGCGCGGCGTCGCTGTCGGTTGGCGCCACCGCGTTTGCCGCAGGTGCCAGCATGGTGCTGCGACGCAAGTTCAGCCGCAGCGAATTCTGGTCCGACATTCGCCGTTACCAGATCACGATCTGCCAATATGTCGGCGAGATCTGCCGCTTCCTGCTCTCCAGCCCCACGCAGGCCGATGATCGCCAGCACAGCCTGCGCAAGATGGTCGGAGCCGGTCTGGCGCCCGAGGTCTGGGAACAATGGATCGCCCGCTTCGGCGAATTCGAGATCTATGAGGGCTGGGGCTCGACCGAAGCCAACACCAACACGATCAATGTCGACAACCGCGCCGGCAGTTGCGGCCGGGTGCCATTCTGGGAGAAAACCAATCTGCGCCTGGTCCGCTACGACACCGACAACGAAAGCTATCTGCGCGATGCCAACGGCTTCTTGCAGACTTGCGAAGTCGGCGAAGTCGGTGAAGGCATCGGCATGATCATCAATATTCCGGATGTCGTCGGCGGCCGTTTCGAGGGCTACACCTCGGCCGAAGCGACTGAAAAGAAGATCCTGCGCAATGTCTTCAAACCCGGCGACGCCTGGTGGTCATCGGGCGACCTGCTGCGCTGCGATGCCGACGGCTATTGCTGGTTCGTCGACCGCATCGGCGACACCTTCCGCTGGAACAGCGAGAACGTCTCGACCACCGAGGTTGCCGATGCGCTGGGCGATTTCCCCGGCCTGGAATCGATCACCGTCTACGGCGTGAAAGTATCCGGCGCCGAAGGTCGCGCCGGCATGGCGGCCCTGGTCATGCAGCCGGGCTTCAATTTCGATCCGGCGGCCTTCTGGCAACTGGCCATGTCGCGCCTGCCGCGCTATGCCGCACCGCTTTATGTACGCATCGCCCCCCTGCCCGACATGACCGGCAACTACAAATTGCGCAAAGTCGACCTGCAGCGCGAGGGCTATGACCGGGCGATGGTCAGCGATCCGCTATTCCTGCGCGACGACAAGGCCGAAAGCTATCTGCCCTTGATTTGACCGGCCCGTCAATTCGGGCCAGGTCTTGCGGCGCTCCTCCCAGCCTTGCGAAATCTAGTTGACTCGGACGATGCCGGCGGGCCGCGCCGCTGGAAAGATTGACGGCTTCCATAAAGGTGAAATCGATGACTCACAGCTCCCCTATTCCAGTTGGCAAGTTTGTCGACATCGGCAACCAGCGGTCGATCCATTACCACGAGCAGGGCGAAGGCCCGGTGGTGATCTTCCTGCATGGCGCCGGCGCGGGAGCCAGCGGCTACAGCAATTTCAAGGGCAATTTCCCTGTCTTCGCGGCGGCCGGTTACCGCTGCATCGTCCCGGACATGCTCGGTTTCGGCCTCTCGAGCAAGACCGACCTGGCTCATTACGACCTCGATTT
>CAIJIT010000337.1 GCA_903820745.1 uncultured Burkholderiales bacterium | reverse complement strand
GCGCAGCGCACGCGACATGTCACCGGCCAGCATCGCGATGAAGCTGGCAGCGAGTTGCGGCTCGGCCGCCTTGGCGCTGACCGCTGCCGCATAGACGGTGGCCAGCTCGAAACGCTGGGGCAGGGCGCCGACGAGGGTGATGCCGTCGGTGTAGTTGATCTCGGTGATCTGGGTGCAGCCGATTGCGCCGGCCAGGTTGTCGCTGGCCATGGCGCGCATCGCGGTGGCGCCGTTCGGGTAGGTGCGAAAGCGCGACTCAAGTTCGTCGTGGATGCCCAACTGAACCATCACCGAAGCGAAATGGATGCCTGCGGTGCTGCGGATCTGATCGGGGAAATAGATCGCGCTGGCCGCCAGCAATGCGGCTTTGAGGCCTTCGGGTGTAGCGACGGCCGGCTGCGGCGCGCCAGCGGGCACGGCGATACCGGTGCGCACCCGGCCCAGCGGCGCCATGCTGTCGGCGCGCAGCTCACCGCTGGCGGCCAGCTCGGCGATCATTTTTTCTGTGACGATCATCAGGTCGCAGGGCTCGCCGGCCAGCAGCGCTTCTTTCATCACCCCGACCGCACCGAAGCAGCCTTCGAGGCTGGCTCCTGTCTCATTAAGCAGCAGCGGCTGCAGCGCTTTGACGAGGCCTTGCGCGGCGCCCGCGCAGAGGACGTGGATCTTGTTGTTGCTCATGTTTCTTTTGCGATTTGGATTAGGGCGGCCTTCAGTCGACCTTGACCCCGGAGACCTTGACGATCTGCGCCCATTTGCTGATGTCGGCGCTGACATATTGCGCAAACTCTTCGGTGCCCATCGTCATCGCGGCCGTGCCCTGCGCGGCCCATTGACGCCGTACTTCGGGGTTCGAGGTGATCTTGGCGACTTCGGCGTTGAGCTTGTTGATGATCGCCGCCGGCGTGCCCTTGGGCGCCATCAAGCCGAGCCAGATCGTCGCTTCATAGCCGGGCACGCCGGATTCGGACATCGTCGGCACGTTGGGCAGGATCGCCGAGCGCTGTTTGCCGGTGGTGGCGATCGCCTTGACCTTGCCCGCCTTCATATGCTCGGCCATCGTCGGGATCGCGTCGAACATCATTTCGAGATGGCCGCCGAGCACATCGGTGCGCGCGCCCGAACTGCTGCGGTAGGGCACATGGACGATCGCGACGCCCGCCATGTATTTGAACAATTCCCCGGCCATGTGATAGGGCGTGCCCGGGCCCGACGAGGCGTAGGACATGCCATCAGGCTTGGCCTTGGCCGCCTTGATCAGCTCTTGCGGCGTGCTGGCCGGCAGGTCTGACTTGACCACCAGCACCAGGTCGGAGGCATTGATCGGTGCGATCGGAATGAAGTCGCGCAGCAACTGGAAGGGCTTGTTCGGGATCAGCGATTCGTTGACCGTGTGGGTGTTCGACATCAGCAGCAAGGTGTAACCGTCAGGCGCGCTCTTGGCGGCCGCATCGGTGCCGATGACCGAGCCGGCACCCGGCCGGTCGTCGACGATGAAAGCCTGGCCGAGCGCTTCCTGCAGGCGCTGCGCGATGAAACGGCCAAAGACATCGGCCGACCCGCCGGCGGCAAAGGGCACGATGATCCGTACCGCCTTGGCCGGATAGTCCTGGGCATTGGCGGCGCCGGTCATCAGCAAGGCCGTCATCGCCAGCCAGGCAGCGAGGCTGCGCTTGTGGGTTCTATTCATGTGTCGTCTCCCGGTTAATTGGTAACAATTGGTTTGATCGCTTTGTAAATCAGTAGCCCAGCATATTGCTGCGCACATGGGCCAGATGCGCCAGGCACAAAGCCTTGGCGCGCTGGGCGTCGCGGTCTTTTAACGCAGCCACCAGTTCGCGGTGTTCCTGTTGGTATTCAAGCCGGCGTTCGGGGGTGGCGCTGCGCCGCTTCAAGGCGCCCCATTCGCCCTGCGCACGGACCTCGTTGACGAGCCTGAAGACGCTGGACATGAAACCGTTGTGCGCGGCGTCGGCAATGGCTTCGTGCAACTGGCCGTCCCAATGCTCAAAGGCCTCGAAGCTGCTCGCCGCCTCGGCATTGGCATTGCATTGGTCCATCCGCGCGAAGTCGGCTGCATTGGCATTGCCGATCACCATCTCGATCAGCGCCGGCTCGAGCACCTGGCGTGCGCTGATCAACTCGGCCGGGCTGACTGCCAGCGCCGCTGCCGCAGGCGCTTGGGCCAGCAAGCCCGAAAGCGCCGCCTGCACCTGCTCGGCCACATAGGTGCCGCTGCCGACGGTCTGGGTGATCAGGCCTTTGTGCTTGAAATCCTGCAGCACCCGGCGCACGGCCGAACGCGGCAGGCCGAACTGCTCGCCCAGCGCGCGCTCGGTCGGAATACGGTGACCGGCACGCCATTGGCGCGAATGGAGATGTTCCAGGACGGCTTCTCGCAGCATCGCAGCAGCATCCATCAATCAGGTCTCTCCATTGCAAAATTGGTGCGTAATGGTAGCATTTGGGCTATTTTTCAAGGAGAACTATCTTGCGTATTGCCACTTTCACACATCAGGGCCGGCGGCAGGTCGGGCTGGTTTCTGGCGATCGGGTCACGCCCTTGGCGCTGGACGCCGCTGACGCAAGCTTTGGCGCGCTGCGCCTGATCGAGGCGAGTGCTGCTGGCAAGGCCTGGCCGGCCGCGAGCGGCGCGCCGATTGCGCTGGTCGAGGTGCAACTCGAAGCGCCGATTCCGCTGCCACGCCGTAACCTGTTCTGCGTTGGCCGCAACTACCACGCCCATGCGAAGGAGTTGCTCACCTCGGTGTTCAAGGACAGCGACAGCAATGTGGTGACCTGGCCGATCGTTTTCACCAAGGTTCCTGAATCGGTGGTCGGGCCCGATGCGGCGGTGTGTTTGCCGGGCGCGGCGATTTCGTCGCAGATCGATTACGAGGCCGAGTTGGTGATCGTGATCGGCCGTGGCGGCCGCAATATCAGCCGGGCTGACGCGATGGACCATGTGTTTGGCTACACCATCGTCAACGATGTGACCGCCCGTGATGTGCAGATGCGCCATGGCCAATGGGATCTGGGCAAGAGCTTTGATACCTTTTGCCCGATGGGTCCCTGGATCGTCACCGCTGATGAACTCGATGGCCGCGACACCCGCGTGCGCTGCTGGGTCACGCCGGCCGGCGCCGCGCCTGAGTTGCGCCAGGACGCGCAGACGACGGACCTGATTTTTGACATCCCGACGCTGGTCGAAACCTGCTCGCGCGGCATCACCCTGTACCCGGGCGACCTGATCGCCACCGGGACGGCGGCCGGTGTCGGCATGGGCATGAAACCGCCGCGCTGGCTGCAGCATGGCGATGTCGTGCGGATCGAGATCGACGGGTTGGGCGTGCTGCAAAACCATATCACTGCGGAGGCGGCATGATCTCGGCCCGGCTGCTCGGAAGCGCTGCGTTTCAATTGGCCGGCGCTTGGCTGCTGGCTGCCAGCGCGGCGTTGGCACAAGCACCTTACCCTGACAAGCCGATCACGCTGATCGTGCCGTTCCCACCTGGTGGCGTGGCTGATACGGTCGCAAGGCCGGTCGCCGAGGCCTTGGCCAGGGAACTCAAACAGGTGGTGATCGTCGAGAACAAGGTGGGTGCCGGCGGTGCGCTGGGCATGGGTGTTGCCGCGCGTGCGCCGGCCGATGGCTATACGCTGCTGCTGAGTCTGTCGTCGATTTCGATCCTGCCCGAGGCCGACATCATCCTGGCGCGCAAGCCCGCTTATGCGCTGAAGCAGTTCAGGCCGATCGCAAGGTTCACCGCCGACCCGACCGTGCTGATGGTGCGTGCCGATTCGCCGTGGAAGACGCTGGCCGAATTCGTCGCCGACATGAGGAAGAAGCCCGGCGCTTTCAACTACGGCAGCTCGGGCAATTACGGCACCATGCATGTGCCGATGGAAATGCTCAAGGCGAGTGCGGGCTTCAACATGACGCATATTCCCTACACCGGCGCAGGCCCGGCGGTGCTGGCGCTGATTGGCGGCCATGTTGACGCAGTGGCAAGCGGACCTTCGACGGTGCTGCAGCACATCAAGTCGGGCAAGCTGCGCGCGCTGGCTCATTGGGGTGACAAGCCGCTTCAATCGCTGCCGGATGTGCCGAGCTTGCAACAGTTGGGCTATGCGACCCAGTTTGCGCAATGGTCAGCGCTGTTCGCGCCGGCCGGCACGCCCGAGGCGATCGTGCAGCGCCTGCGCGTGGCAGCGCGCAAGATCGCCGCGGATCCGCAAGTGGTGGCGATCATCAACGGCGCCGGCAGCCCGATCGAATACCTCGATGCGCCCGAATTCCAGACCTATTGGGACATCGACGCCAGGCATATGACCGAGGCAGTGCGCTTGATCGGTAAGGTCGAGTGAGCGTGGCCTTTTGATCACGGTGAACCCGGCCTGGTGTCGGGTTTTTTTTTGGTGCGCCCAGCATGGGCGCACACCAGCGGGTGCGAGTCCCGCCGTGAGTTGATCACAACGAACGAAGTGAAGCGCAACTGCAGGAGGGTGACCGAGTGTGGGAAGGAAGCGCGTCAAGGCGCGGGCAGCAACTTGACGCAGTGGCGTGGCTATCGGAGCGTCGCCTCGCAGATTTTGACCAAGCCCATAGGGCCAAAGTTGCTTGTTTATTGTTTTGGAATCTTGGCGTCCGCCACCACCTGCACCCAGCGGCTGAGCTCAGCCGCCACCATGGTTTTCATCTCTTCGGGCGAACTGCCGCGAACCTCGCCGCCGATGTCTTCGAGCCGTGACTTGATGGCTGGAAGCTGCAAAGCCTTGAGCGTTTCGGCGTTGAGCCGATCGACCACGGCGCGTGGTGTGCCGGCCGTTGCCATCAAACCCGCCCATGAACGCACATCGTAGCCAGTCACACCCTGCTCGCTGACGGTCGGTACCTCGGGCAAGCCTGGCCAGCGCTGTGGACCAGTGGTCGCCAGCGCCAGCAGCTTGCCGGCCTTGATGTTGCCCAGAACGGCGGTGGGTGGCGCGATGATGAAGGGCAGGTCACCTGCGAGCAAGGCGGTGAGCGAGGCCGCATCGCCGCGATAAGGCACATGGAGCATGTCGACGCCCGCCATCTTGGCCAGCAGTTCACCCGCCAGATGGTGCGTCGAACCAATGCCGGCCGTGCCGTATGCGATCGAGCCTGGCGCAGCCCGGGCTGCGGCCAGCACATCCTTGAAGTTGTGGAATTTCGAATTGGCGTTGGTGACGATCAGGAAAGGGAAATAGGTGATGGTGGAAACCATCTCGAAACTGCTGACGGTCTGATAGGCCAGCGTGTTGTAAAGCGCTCCGGCCACCACATGGCCACCGGTTGCCAGCAGCAGCGTATAGCCATCGGGCTTGGCGCGGGCGACGGTGGTCGCGGCAATCGTGCCACCCGCGCCGGCCTGGGCTTCAACCACCAGCGACTGGCCCAGCGCTTTGCCAACTTCGCCGCCCACCAGGCGCGCAATCGCGTCTGCATTGCCGCCTGGTGCGAAGCCCTGCAAGAGGCGGATCGGCCGCTCAGGATAGCTCTGGGCCCATGTCGGCAGGCTGGCTGCGGCGCCAGCGGCACCGATGGTCAAGAACAGTCTTCGGTCCATGGTTGTCTCCTTTGATTCGAGAAACCCTGCCCGGACCGATGACGGCCCACGGCAGGTCAAGCGCATTCAGGCGCCAGCGGCGATCGGGTTGCGCAGAATGCCGATGCCTTCGATCTCGACTTCCACCACGTCGCCGGCTCGCATCACGAGTGGTGGCTTGCGGCTCCAGCCGACACCGGCCGGTGTGCCGGTCGCGATGACATCGCCGGGCACCAGGGTGAAGATGGTCGAGGCGTAATTGATCAGCGTCGGGATGTCGAAGATCATGTGGCCGGTATGGCTGGATTGCTCGACCTTGCCGTTCAGGCGTGTGACCAGTTTGAGCTCGCGGCCCGGTGCGATTTCATCGGCAGTGACCATCCAGGGGCCGAAGCCGCCGGTGGCTTCGAAGTTCTTGCCCGAAGCAATCTGCTTCGCATGGAACTGCCATTCGCGCACGCTCCCATCGTTGTAGCAGGAGTAGCCCGCGACATGATCCCATGCGTCTGCTTTCGGGATGTTGCGGCCTTCCTTGCCGATGATGACGGCCAACTCGCCTTCCCAGTCCAGCGAGTCAGACACCTTCGGGTTGATGATCGGCTGGTTATGCCCGATCTGCGAGCGCCACACACGCAAAAAGATCGGCGGATGCTCGGACAACTCGCGGTGCAGGCCGGCGGCCAGTACTTCCTTGTGGTGATCCATGTAATTGCGCACGGCACAAATGATCTTTTCAGAACGCGGTATCACCGGTAGGTAATGCAGGCCGTCCAAGGGGCCGTCGACCGGTGCATCTTTGACATGCTCGGCGGCCTTCAGGTAGTCACCCGAACCGATGTACTCGGCCAATGTCGGCTGCTGCGGCCGGCTGCGGCTGAGGTTGACCGCCACATCGCCAATGGCAGCCCCGTAGCATTCCTGCCCTTGGTGCAGGTATGAAAGCAATCTCATGAAATCTCCAACAGTTGAAAAAAAGAATCAGCGCCGCATCAGACGGGCGATTGACGTTCAAAACGCGCACGCCAATCGGCCAAGGGCATGAAGCTGGGGTCGGCACGGCAGATGGCTTCGGTCTCGCGCATCAACGCTTCATCGCTCTTGCTGAGGTCGAGCGGGTCGCCATGCGGCTGCGCCACATACCAGGGGGTGTCGAGATAGACCTCGACGGTGTTGCCCTCGGGGTCAGCAAAATAAATCGACAGCGCATTGCCATGGTTCAGGCCGCGCAAATTGGTCGCACCATGGACCAAGGCTGCGGCCTGCGCGTCACGGATGTGCTGAATGCTGGGCACCGCAAAGGAAATCTGCATGACCGTACTGAAGGTCGCTTCGGGCGCTCGGCCCGATGCCAGCACCAGTTGGTGATGTTGGTCCGGACTGGCGCTCATGAAGACCAACTCACTTTTGAAGGTTCGGCCGACGCCACGGTCGGTGACCGTGAGGCCAAAAACCTGCGTGTAAAAAGACACCATGTTCACGATGTCAGTGACAAAAATACCAAAGTGCGAAGGCGTCGGCCGGGTCACTGACAGCATGGTTTTTCCTCGATTGAAATGATCTGCATTCAGCTTCAGATCTGACTTTGTTCAAAGCGCTGCAGCGCGGCTGCGACGTTCGTCTGAGTGCTGCGGATATGTTCGGCCAGCAACTCGCAAGCGGCATCCGCATCACCCTTGAGCACAGCCTCCTTCAACCGGCGGTGCTCCTTGCTCTTGTTGCGTTTGACCACCCGCTGGCGCGCCGAGTAACGCCGGTAACGCTCGGCCTGGTCAAACAAACTTGCGCAGAGCACGCGTTGACGTTGCGATGGACAAGCCGCCACCAGGGCCAGATGAAAGTCACGGTGCAGACGGCTCCAGGATTCGTCGAGCACCGCCGGTCCGTCGCCGAGTTGCGTTTCTGCCTTGTCCAGGCGATGGGCCGCCGCCACGATGGCGGCCTCCCAGGCATCGTCGCCATGCTGCATGGCTTCCCGCAAGGCGCCCACATCGACCAGCAAACGCATATGCGTGATGTCAGCCAGATCGTCGCGTGAAATTGCCGCCACCCTGAAGCCGCGCCGCTCATCGGCCCTGACCAGACCTTCCTGGCTCAGTCGGTTCAGCGCCTCGCGCAGCGGGCTGCTGGAAAACCCATAACTGCCCTGCAACTGTTCGATCTTGAGTTTGGCGCCCGGCTCGAAGGCCCCTGCGAGGACGGCATGGCGCAGTTGCGCAAACGCCTGCTCAGAAAGCGGTAGGTCTGTCGAGAAGAGGGCAGGGGGCATCTGGCAACTTTGAAGTTGCCGCAACTTTATGCATAAAAATAAATTTTGTGCATAGCGTTAACCCGGTCTGACATTCGCCAGGGGCTCCGCTATCGCAAGACTGCCAGCCGCCAGTGAAATCGCCAGGGTTGTTCCGGGAGTTGTTGGATGCCGGCGCTGCCAGTAGCGGCTTCTCAGCTGAACATCATCGCCAGAATTGCCGCATCATCGATCCAGTTCAGCGTCAGGTGGATGGCCAGTCGATAGGCCATCGGCATGCAGCGCTCGATGATGTCGTCAAGGGTCACGTGGGTTCCTGCTTGGGCTGGGTCGGAAAGGGCATTGTCTGCGACCAACCATGCTATTCCGACAGGCCCAGGTTTGCCCGCACACGCCGCATCGTCAGCAAGAACGTGACGACCTCGGCTTCAGACAGGCCGGTCAGCATGGTCTCGAAGAACTGCCGGCGCAAATCGAGTTTCTTTTCCACATAGGTCTTGCCGCTCTCGGTCAGGAAGACCCAGGTGAGTCGGTTGTCCAGCACATCAGCTTCGCGGCGTATGAGTTGCCCAGCTTCCAGCAACTTGACCTGGCGGGTGATCGAAGCCGGGGCAACCCGGATCAACTCTGTGAGCCTCTTCTGCGTGCAGCCTTCATTGCGATAAATGAGAAAGAGGATCCGCCATTTGGGCATCTCAATTTCAGCAAGTCCCTCAAATGAAGTCGTGACGCCGTAGTAAGTCGCGCTCAGCTCGACCAGAAGGTTGCCTCGGTCGATGGTTTCGGTTGCAGCAGATTTCATGGTGGCGCATTTTGCACCATGGCAAACGGGTACTAGTGATTTACCCGATGAAAAATCGTTAGCACGGCGAAACATTCATGTATAGAATAATTTGCACTGCAAACCGTCAGGAGAATTTCCAATGCTGGAAGTTGTGAATGAAGTCCGGTTGACGCTGAAGCCGAACCAGGATAACCCCTACCTGAAGGGCGCTTTTGAGTCGAATCCCCGCGAATACAACGCCGACACCGACAGCTTGAAAGTGATCGGCGAGATTCCGAAGGACCTCGATGGCCTGTATGTGCGCAATCATCACAATCAGATCCATGAGCCGATGGGGACCTACCACCCGTTCGACGGCGACGGCATGCTTCACGCCATTCATTTCAAGGACGGCAAGGCGACCTACCGCAATCGGTTCGTCCGGACCACCGGCTTCTTTGCTGAGCAGGCGGCGGGGCGTTCACTTTGGACCGGTCTGCTTGATCCGGACAAGGGGGCCAGCCGGGGTTGGGGAGCGATGGGTTCAATGAAGGACAACGCCGGCACCGATGTGAAATGCCATGCGGGTCTGCTGCTGGCCACCATGTCGCAGGGCAGCGAACCCTACCGCCTCGATCCCCTCACGCTGGAGACTCTGGGCCCCGAGCCGAAATGGGCTCGGCAGGTGCCGGACGGTCTGTCGTCGCATTACAAGGTCGACAACCACACCGGGGAGATGATGTTCTTCAACTACCCGGAAAAATGGCCGTACATGCACTATGGCGTCGTCGACAAGAACAACAACCTTGTGCACTATGTGCCCGTCGAACTCCCAGGTGCCCGCTGGCCGCATGACCTTGGCATCACGCAGAACTACACGGTGCTGCACGACCTTCCTCTCTACTTTGACCCCGAGGGCCTGAAGAGCGGCAAGCACAAGCTCGTGTTCAACCGGGAGCAGGCGTCGCGCTTTGGCGTCATTCCTCGCTATGGCAGCGGCGACAGCGTGCGCTGGTTTGAAACGTCGCCCTGCTACATCCTGCACATCACCAACTGCTTCGAATTGGGCGACGAGGTGATCATGGACGGTTGCATCATGCCCAATTACACGCCGATCCCGGTGAATATGTCCGGCAATGTGTACGACCGCATCACGGCCAATCTCGACAAGTACAACAACCCGACGCTGATGCACCGCTGGCGCTTCAATATGAAAACCGGCCAAAGCCGTGAAGAGCGGTTGGACGATGAGATTACCGAGTTTCCGGTGTGTAGCAACGACTATGTCGGGCGTCCCTATCGATACAGCTACAACGTCTTGTACAAAAAAGGCGCTTGGCTGTTCTCCGGATTGAAGCGCTTTGACCTGAGTAACGGCAACACCGCCCGCTTTGAATATGGCGAAGGCCGCTATGGCAGCGAACCGCAAGTTGCGCGTGCCTTGAACGCCAAAGCCGAGGACGATGGCTATGTGATCACCATGATCGCTGACATGGTGGCTGACAGTTCTGAAATCCTGATCCTGCGGGCAGACGACATCGCCGCAGGCCCTGTGGCGCGCATCCTGCTGCCTGAACGCATGGGCATTGGCGTGCATGCCTGCTGGGTCGAGGGCGACCGATTGAGTGGCGAGAACCGCGTGCCGGATTTGAACTGAGGGCCGCAGATGCAAACGCACCTCGCCCTGCTGCCAGGGCTCAACAATACGGCGGCGCTCTGGGACGAGGTCGCGCGCCAGCTTGCGCCGATCGTGCAAACATATGCTTACACAAGTCCGCCGCTCGACAACGTGGAGGACATCGCCAGCGACTGGTTGGACCAGCTCCCCGAGCATTTCTATCTTTGCGGCACCTCGTTCGGCGGCTATGTGGCCATGGCCATGCTCGAGCTAGCCCCGGAGCGAATTCTCGGACTGGCGCTCGTCTGTACCAACCCCGGGGCCGACACCGAGGCACAAGTTGCAGCGCGCCAGAAGGCGATCGCAACCGCGGAGGCGGGTGACTACGAGGCCATCATCGCGGCGCAGATTGCGGTGGCGGTGCATCCCGACCGTTTGACCGATGTCAGCTTGCTTGCAGCGCGTGCCGCCATGGTGCACGAGTATGGGAAACAGCGCTACATGGCGCATTTGAAAGCGGCGATCGCAAGGCCTGACCGCACCGGCTTGTTGACGGGTTTCAGCGGAAAGAAGGTCTTGGTCGCTGCGGCTCAGGACAAGCTCTTTCCACCAGAAGCCATGAAGGCATTGGCACAGGCTACGTCCACGCGGCTACAAATTGTCGAAGGCTCTGGCCACCTCCTTGCCTTGGAACAACCGGGGCTACTCGCGACCGTCTTGTCCTCATGGTTGGGTGAGGCCCGAAAAGTTGTTCCTTGATCGGTATTCGGCAGGACCGAGTCGGCTTGGCGTTCGACGTCCGCCCGATACAGGTCCGCTTTGGGCGAGTGGTTCGAACGAACAAGACCTTGTTCGAGTATTGGGGATGTAGCGTCACGAAGGCACAACCAAGGAGACAAGGATGCGGTCAGATATGAACCTGATGATGGATTGTTTTGCGCGATCGGCGCAACGATTGAAGGTGGTGATAACAGTCGCTGTTTGTCTGGTTTGCGCCGTGGCCACGGTGCAGGCCCAAATGGCTTTTCCCAACAAGCCCATCACCGTGATCAATCCTTACCCGCCTGGTGGCTTCACCGACAACCTGACCCGCGTTATCGTGGCCGAGGCGGGCAAGATCTTGAAGCAGGCGATGGTGGTCGAGAACAAGACAGGCTCGGCTGGCAAGATCGGGCTGAACGCTATTTTGGGCGCACCGCCCGACGGCTACACGATCGGTATATCGGTGCCAGGTGCATTGGGTGTATTCCCGCTGCTCGACCCGAAATACGCAACGCTCGATTCGCGTTACGCCCCCTTGACCATCGCGGTCAAAACTTATTACGGTATCGCGATCAATCCCAGCGTCGTGCCGGCGCGAAACATGAAGGACTTCATTCGCTGGGCGAAAGAGAACGAAGGCAAGGTCTCCTATGGCTCGATCGGTCTGGGCTCGAGTTTTCACCTTTGGTCAGAAGTCTTCTCGACCTCCGCCGGGATTTCTCCTGTGCATGTGCCCTACCGGGGCGAGGCGAACGTGATCAACGACATGCTGGGCGGGCAACTCCAGTTCATGGTCGCCAGCGCTGCGGTCAAGCAGCATGTGCAGGTCGGCAAGCTGATCTTCCTCGCCACCACCGGACCCGAGCGCTGGGATGCATTTCCGGAAGTCCCCACCTTCAAGGAACTCGGCATGCCTGAAATGGAGACGAGTGCCTGGTTCGCATTCATCGCTCCCACTGGCGTCCCCGCCACTGTGCTGGCTCAGCTAGAAGCGGCGCTGGTTCAGGCGATCCGCACACCCAGCGTGACGCTGGCGATCCAGACCCAGGGCTATATGGTCGCGGGCGGAGGCTCGGACGACCTGGCGGCCACTGTCGCACGCGAGAGAAAGCAGATTGCCGCGGTCATCAAGGCCAGGAATCTGAAATTCGACTGACATGAAAATCTTGATCAGCCGGTTCAACCATGAGACCAATACTTTCTCACCGGTGCCCACGCCACTGGAGGCCTTTGCACCGGACTATGGAGAGGCGGCCTATCGAGCGAATCTAGGCATGCGAACCGCCATGGCGGCTTTCATCGATCTGGCGCTTGAACAGGGTGCGACCCTCGTCACACCGGTGTCGGCCACCGCCAATCCCAGCGGCCTGGTCCACGCGCAGGCCTATGACGAGATCACTGCGCGCATCGTCGCTGCAGCAGCGGGTTGTGACGCCATTCTGTTGGACTTGCACGGCGCCATGGTGGCTGAAAACAGCGTAGATGGCGAGGGCGATCTGCTGGCGCGATTGCGCGCCGCAGTTCCTGGCATTCCGGTGGGCGTGGCGCTGGATCTGCATGGCAATATCACCCAGAAAATCATTGACAACGCCGATGTGGTGGTGGGCTTCAAAACCTATCCACATGTGGATATGTATGAAACCGGTCTCCACGCCGGGCGCCTGCTGCTGAACATGCTGCAGGGCCGGCAACGCTACACCTTGCGCTGGCACCCATTGCCGCTGATGAGCCACACGCTGTGCAGCACCACCTTGCACGGCGCCATGCTGCGCGCCGTGCAGGCGGCGAAGGCGGCAGAGCTGGATGGTCTGCCCGCAGTTTCTATTTTTGCCGGATTTTCTCTGGCTGACATCGCTGCGCCCTGTGTTTGTGTGGTCGCCACGGCCATCGATTCGCCGCAAGGCCAGGCGGCGGCGCAAGCCGCGATGGACCGCATCGCCGACCAAATATGGGCCGAGCGAGGGGAATTTGTCTACCGCAGTGAGCCGCTCGCCGATTCACTGCAGCGCGCAATGGCGATGTCGGCGAATGCCACCAAGCCGGTGCTGCTGCTGGACCATGGTGACAACTGCATGTCCGGCGGCACCTGTGACAGCATGGATTTGCTGCAAGCTGCCTTGGCTCAGGGCTTGCAGGAGATTGCGGTCGGTCCGCTGTGCGACCCGCAGGCCGTGGCTGAGATGGTGCGGGCCGGTGTAGGCGCCAAGGTCACGCTGGCGCTGGGCAACAAAGTGGCGCTGATCCAACTGGGCATCGTCAAGCAGCCGATGCAGCTGACCGGCACGGTACGCGCGATGTCCGATGGCGAATATACCGTCAGCGGCCCGATCTATACCGGCCAGCGCTGCACCATGGGGCGCACCGTGCTGCTGGAGATCGCATCGGCAATGATCGTGGTGACCGAACGCCCGCATGAGCCCTGGGACCTTGGCGTCTTCCATTGCGTGGGTGTGGACCCTTCCAAGCACCGCTTTCTGTTGCTGAAGTCGCGTATGTACTGCCGGCCGGTTTTTGTACCCTTGTCGGAAGGCTTGATTGAATGTGACAGCCCGGGCGTGACCAGTTCAGACTACGGGTTGTTCCCGTTTTCAAAGCTTACCCGTCCTGTGTTCCCGCTTGATCCGCTGTGATGTCGATCGCCGGACCGGCCTTCATTTGTTGAAGCGGCTGTCCAGGGCATCGAGTACCGCCTCGGCAGTGGCTGGTGCGCGCAAGGGCGGGTCCCAGCCGACCGGGCCGCTCGAGGCGATGGCGTCCTTGATCGCCAGCAGCACGGCAAAGCCCAGCAGCAGCGGCGGCTCGCCGACGGCTTTCGATCGATGGATGCTGTCAGCCGGGTTGGCTTGCTCGAACAGGGCGACGCGGAAATCCGGCGGGCTGTCGTTGGCCGTGGGAATCTTGTAGGTGCTCGGCGCGTGGGTCAGCAGCAGGCCGCTGTCCTGGTGCCAGACCAGCTCTTCGGTTGTCAGCCAGCCGGCACCCTGCACGAAACCGCCCTCCACCTGGCCGATGTCCAGCGCCGGGTTCAGTGATTTGCCGGCGTCATGCAGCAGGTCGGCGCGGGTGATGCGACTCTCGCCGGTCAGACGGTCGATCAGCACTTCAGCCACTGCAGCGCCATAGGCAAAGTAAAAAAACGGTTTGCCTTGCAACTTGCTGCGGTCCCAATGCAGACCTGGTGTGATGTAGAAACCATCGCTCCACAACTGCAGGCGCTCGAGATAGGCCTTGGCCACCAGTTCGCCAAAGGGCATGGACTGAACCCCGCCGCTGACCGAATCGGCGGCGAAGCTGACCGATTCTTCTGGGCAGTCGAACAACCTGCCGGCCAGCCTGGCCAGGCGCTGCTTGATCTGGCGCGCCGCATTCTGCGCCGCCTTGCCATTCAGGTCGCTGCCGGTTGAGGCGGCAGTGGCCGAAGTGTTTGCGATTTTCTGCGTGTCGGTGGCGCTGCAACGGACCTGATCCAGGCTGATGCCCAACTCCTGCGCGACGACTTGCGCGACCTTGGTGTTGAGGCCCTGGCCCATTTCGGTCCCGCCATGGTTGACCAGCACCGAACCATCGGTATAGACATGGACCAAGGCGCCGGCCTGGTTCAAGTGCACCACATTGAAGGAGATACCGAACTTCACCGGCGTCAAAGCCAGACCTTTTTTCAGCACCGGACTGCTCGCGTTGAAAGCCGTGATCTGTCTGCGTCTGGCCTGGTAATCGCTGCTTTGTAGCAGTTGCTCGGTCAGTGGCTGCAGGATGTTGTCATCGACCGTTTGGCCATAGGGCGTGATGTTGCGGCCGCCTGCATCCGAATAGAAATTCCGCTGTCGTACCAGCAAGCTGTCGAGGCCGAGCCGGCGCGCGACCGAGTCCAGAATCATCTCGATGGCCAGCGCGCCTTGCGGCCCGCCGAAGCCGCGGAATGCGGTGTTGCTCTGCTGGTTGGTCCTGGCGCAATAGCCATGTATGGATACAGCCGGCAGCCAGTAGGCGTTGTCGAAATGGCAGATCGCCCGGGTCATCACCGGTGCCGACAGGTCGGCTGAATGGCCGCAATTGGCGATCAGGTCGATCTCGACACCGAGCAGTTGGCCGGCCTGGTCGAAGCCCACGTTCCAACGGTAATCAAAACCATGGCGGCGCCCGGTGATCATGAAGTCGTCATCGCGGTCGAGGCGCAACTTGACCGGGCGGCGGAGCCTGGCTGCAGCGATCGCGGCGACGCAGGCAAACAGCGCTGACTGCGATTCCTTGCCGCCAAAGCCGCCGCCCATGCGCCGGCAGACCACTTGCACCTGATGTGCTTGCCAGCCCAGCGCATGCATCACCAGTTGCTGCATTTCGCTCGGATGCTGAGTCGAGCAAGACACCAGCATGCCGCGATCTTCCTGCGGCATGGCGTAGCTGATCTGGCCTTCCAGGTAGAACTGTTCCTGGCCGCCAACAGCCCATTCACCCCTGAGTCGCTGCGGGGCCTGCGCAATCGCTGCTGCGGCATCGCCCCGGCTCAAATGCATGGGCGGCACGACATATTGGCCGGCGGCATGCGCGGCCTTGGCCGTCAGTAGGGCGGGCAAGGCTTCAAACTGGATCGCGCTGCGCGCCAGCGCTGCAGCCCGGCGCGCCAGATCGCGGTGCGTGGCGATGATGGCAAAGACCGGCTGGCCGCGGTAGTTCAACTGTTGATCGGCCAGGATCGGATCGTCGTGCAGCAGCGCGCCGCAATTGTTCTGGCCGGGAATGTCGGCGGCGGTCAGTACTGCGATGACGCCGGGCTGGCGCTTCAGCAATTCGAGGTCGATGCCCGTCAACCTGCCATGTGCGACTGGCGACAGCCCCAGCGCCGCATGCAGGGTGCCCTGCACCTCGGCGATGTCGTCGACATAGACCGCTTCGCCGCTGACATGCAGGGCCGCCGATTCATGCGGGTGGCTGGCGCCGACCACCTGGTGCAGCTCGGTCTTCATCGCGCGGCTCCTGGGACGAGAGCGTCGAAAGTGACCGCCTGCCAGACGCTCAGATCGGCAGCGGCCAGCGGCTGCTCGGCGCGGGTTTCCAGCCACAGCCGCTGCAGCAGGTTCTGCGCCACGCGCATCCGGTAGCCGCTGCTGGCGCGCAGATCGCTCAGTGGCTGGAAGTCCAGCGCCAGCGCTGCAGCGGCGGCCTTGACGCTGGTGGCAGTCCAGGCCTGACCGATGACGGCTGCTTCGGCCTGGCTGGCGCGTTTGACGATGCCCGCCATGCCGCCCAAGGCGAAGCGCGCTTCCCGGATCAGGCCCGATTCAAGCCTGATCGCCAGCACCGCGCAGACCGCTGAAATGTCGCTGTCGTAGCGTTTGGAAATCTTGTAGGCGCGCAGTTGCAGGTCGGCGTCGGGCAGCGGCAGATGCAGCGCTTCGACGAATTCACCCGGCTGCAAGGCGTTTTTCATATAGCCGAGATAGAAGTCCTGCAGCGGCATGACGCGCTGCACGCTGCCGCGCCGCAGGATGATGTCGGCACCCAGCGCAATCAAGGCCGGCGCGCCATCGCCGATCGGCGAGCCATTGGCGATATTGCCGCCCAGCGTGCCGGCATGGCGCACCGGCGGCGAAGCGAAACGCAGCCAGAGTTCGCGCAAGCCGGGCACGGCGGCGGTCAAGGCGGCCCAGGCCTGTTCGAGCGAGGCGCCGGCGCCGATCCACAGGCCCGGTTGGCCGTCAAAGGCCTGGCTGCGGATCTGGCGCAATTCGGCCACCGCACCGATCGAAATCAGATCGCCCAGATCGGTGAAGCGCTTGTTGACCCATAAGCCGATGTCGGTCGAACCTGCCAGCAGCCGGGCTTGCGGATTGGCGGCATAAATGGCGGCCAGTTCATCAATGCTTTGCGGTGCATCGAAACGGTCGACGCGGCCGGCCAGGTTGGCGGCCTGGTAATGCAGTGGCTCGTCGCCCTGCAACTCCTTCAGGGCAGCGATGATGGGTGCGCGGGCGATCGTTCTGGGTGCGAGGTCGAACATCAACTCACCGGCGTCAAGGATGGGCCGGTAGCCGGTGCAGCGGCACAGGTTGCCCGCCAGGTCGTCTGCCAGTTGCTGCCTGGTCGGTCGGGTACCGGCAGCACTGTGGCGTTCATAGCAGGCCTGAAGGCTGCTGACGAAGCCGGGGGTGCAAAAGCCGCATTGCGAGCCGTGGCAATCGCGCAGCGCTTGCTGAACCGGACTCAGGTCGCCCGAGGCGCCGATGTCTTCGACGCTCAGCAGGGCTTTGCCATCGAGCGTCGGCAGGAAGCAGGTGCAGGCATTGACGTTGTTCAGGACCAATTGCCGATCCCCATCGAGTTCACCGACCAGCACCGTGCAGGCGCCGCAATCACCTTCGGCGCAACCTTCTTTGGTGGCCGTGCAATGTGCCTGTTCGCGCAGATACTGCAGCACCGTGGTGGTTGTCGGCAGGCCTTGCAACGATTGAATCCGGGCTTGATGGAAAAAACGTATCGGTCGATGCTTCATGGGTGGATGCCGCAGAAAATTTCCTCAAGTTGCAAAGATAGCCGATAAACCCGCTATATTTACTAAATAGTAAAAAATAACCAAGACAAGATCCGCGTCAATGACTTTTCCTTTGTCCAGCCCACAAGTCAAGAGGCATGCATATCGCGGCGATCTACTCGACTTCACCGCAACACCGCGCTGGGGCCAACTGGACAGCCCCGGCGTGCGCTTCCAGCCCGACAGCTGGCTGTTGGTCGAAGACGGCGTGATCGTCGGCACCCAGGCCGCGCAGCCCGATTCGACCTGGAACAAACATGATCACAACGGCCGTCTGATCCTCCCCGGCTTTGTCGACACCCATGTGCATGGCCCGCAGTTGGAGGTGATCGCTTCCTACGGCACCGAGCTGCTCGACTGGTTGACGCGCTATACCTTTCCGGCCGAGGCCGCTTATGCCGACCCGGCAGTAGCGCGCTTGGGCGCAAGCCGCTTTCTCGACGCCTTGCTGGCCCATGGCACAACCTCGGCCATGGTTTTCGCCACCGTCCACAAGGGCTCGGCCGAAGCGCTGTTTGAGGCCGCAGCGACGCGCGGCATGCGCTTGATCACCGGCAAGGTGCTGATGGACCGCCATGCGCCGCCTGAGCTTTGCGACGATGTGGTGCAGGCCGAGCGCGATTGCACCGACCTGATCGAGCGCTGGCATGGTCAGGGCCGGCTGGCTTATGCGGTTTCGCCCAGGTTCGCGCCGACCAGCAGCCGGGCGCAGTTGGCGATGGCCGGTGCGCTTTGCCGGGCTGATCAATCGCTCTATATGCAGACCCATGTGGCCGAAAGCCGCGACGAGATCCGCTGGGTTGCCGAACTGTTTCCGCAAGCGCGCAGCTACCTCGACGTTTATGCGCGGGAAGGGCTGCTGCACCCGCGCGCGGTGCTGGCGCATGGCATATGGCTTGACGCCCAAGACCGCCAGGTGCTGGCACAAAGTGGCGCACAGCTGGCTTTTTGCCCCTCGTCGAATCTTTTTCTCGGCAGCGGCCTGTTCGATTGGCCCGCAACCATTGACGCCGGCATTGCTGTCAGCGTGGCCAGCGATGTCGGCGGCGGCACCAGTTTGTCGATACAGCGCAATCTGCTCGATGGCTACAAGGTGCAAGCACTTTCGGGGCACCGGCTCAGCGCCTGGGTGGCACTGCATGCGGCAACGCGCGGCGCTGCCGAAGCCCTGGGTCTGGGCACCGAGATTGGATCGTTTGATGCCGGCTGCATGGCCGACTTCTGCATCTGGGACTGGGCTTGCGGACCGGTGGCGCAAGCGCGAATGCAGGTGGCGCGGGAATTGCATGAGAGAGTCTTCGCCTGGATGGCCTTGTCAGACGAATGCAATCTGGTGGCCAGTCATGTTGCCGGCCTGCCGCTTTATCAACGCAGACCTGCTTGACGATAATCCCCCCGATGAGCCAGCCACCGAGTCAGATGCCGTACTTGCCGTTGCGCCTTGCGCTCAGCGGCATCAGCAAACAATACCCGGCAGTCAAGGCCAACGACCAGGTCAGCCTGAAAGTCGAGGCGGGCCGGATCCATGCGGTGTTGGGCGAGAACGGGGCCGGCAAATCGACGCTGATGAAGATCATCTACGGTGCGGTGCAGCCCGACGCAGGCCAGATGGTCTGGAACGGCCGGCCGGTGCAGATCAAGAGTCCGGCGCAGGCCAGGCAGTTGGGCATCAGCATGGTCTACCAGCATTTCTCGCTCTTCGATACCTTGACTGCCGCCGAGAACGTCTGGCTTGGCCTCGACAAGGGTTTGAGCCTGTCCGAGGTCACGGCGCGCATCCGCGTGTTGGCCGAAAGCTACGGTCTCGACATCGACCCGCTGCGCCCGGTGCATAGCCTGTCGGTCGGCGAACGCCAGCGGGTCGAAATCATCCGCGCCTTGATGGGCAAGCCGGAACTGCTGATCCTCGACGAGCCGACTTCGGTGCTGACGCCGCAGGCGGTCGACAAGCTCTTCATCACCCTGCGCCAGCTGGCCGCGCAGGGTTGCTCGATTCTCTATATAAGCCACAAGCTCGATGAAATCAGAGCGCTGTGTTCGCAATGCACGGTGCTGCGCGGCGGCCGTGTCACCGGCGAAGTCGATCCGCGCACGCAGAGCAATGCCGAGTTGTCGCGCTTGATGATCGGCGCCGAGCCGCCGCGTTTGCGCCAGCTCGACCCGCTGGCGCAGTCGACGGTTGGAACCACGGTGCTTGAGTTGCGCAAACTGAGTCTGGCCAAGGAATCGCCATTCGGCACCGCCCTGGTCGACCTCAGTCTGCAATTGCGGCGTGGCGAAATTCTTGGTATCGCCGGTGTTTCGGGCAATGGCCAGCAGGAGCTGATGGCCGCCTTGTCGGGCGAAGACCCGCGGCTTGCGCCAGGCCAGTTGCATGTGTTCGGGGCCGACATCGCTGGCGCCAGTGCCAGCAAGCGGAGGCGCCTGGGTGTGCATTTCGTGCCTGAAGAGCGGCTCGGACGCGGCGCTGTGCCGACCTTGTCGCTGGCGCAGAACACCTTGCTGACGCGCACCGAAAACGTCACCTCCATGGGCTGGATACGCACTCAAAAGGTGCAGCAGCTGGCGCAAGACCTGATCGCGCGCTTTCAAGTGCGGGCCGGCGGCGCGGGCGCGGTGGCACGCAGCCTGTCGGGCGGTAATCTGCAGAAATTCATCGTCGGCCGCGAAATCGACGCCAACCCGAAGGTGCTGATCATCTGCCAGCCGACCTGGGGCGTCGATGTCGGCGCCGCAGCCCAGATCCGCGCCGAGTTGCTGAAGCTGCGCGACGGCGGCTGCGCGGTGCTGGTGGTCAGCGAGGAACTCGACGAATTGTTCGAGATCAGCGACCGGTTGGTGGTGATGGCGCAAGGGCGGCTTTCGCCGGCGCTGGCGGTCGCTGACGCCAGCCGCGCCTTGATCGGCGAATGGATGAGCGGGCTCTGGCCGCAGGAGGTCAGTCAACATGCTGAAGCTTGAAACCAGGCCGCAACCCTCGAAGCTGATGTCGCTGGCGTCGCCGCTGCTGGCTTTGCTGATCACGGTGCTGATCGGCGTCGGGTTGTTCATGCTGCTCGGGCGCGACCCCTTGCGCGGGCTGCAGATGTTTTTCTGGGAACCGATCCGCTCGGTCAATGCCTGGAGCGAGCTGTCCTTGAAAGCCACGCCGTTGCTCTTGATCGCGCTCGGCTTGGCGGTTTGTTTCCGTTCAAATGTCTGGAACATCGGCGCGGAAGGGCAGTTCGTCATCGGCGCGCTGGCCGCTGGCTGGGTCGCGATGCAGGCCGATGCGAACAGCAGCCGCTGGATCGTCGCAGCGATCCTGTCTGCTGGCGTGCTCGGCGGCATGGCCTGGGCCGGTATTACCGCATTGCTGCGCGACCGCTTCAACGCCAATGAAATTCTGGTCAGCCTGATGCTGGTCTATGTCGCCGACCTGCTGCTCGGCTATATGGTTTACGGGCCCTTGAAGGACCCGAATGGCTACAACTTTCCGCAGTCGATCACCTTTCTGGCCATGACCAAGATACCGCGGCTGATCGACGGCTGGCGTGCCAATATCGGTGTGCTGATCGCGCTGGCTTCGATCGCCGCTGGCTGGCTGCTGATGTTCCGCACCTATGCCGGTTTCGCCTTGCAGGTCGGTGGCCTGGCCCCGGCGGCGGCGCGCTATGCCGGGTTCTCGTCGCGGCGCGCGCTCTGGACCGCCTTGCTGCTGTCGGGCGGCATGGCCGGGATGGCCGGAGCACTTGAAGTCGCCGGGCCGCTGGGACAATTGACGCCCTATGTGCCGGCGGGCTATGGCTTTGCCGCGATCATCGTTGCCTTTGTCGGGCGCTTGCATCCGGTCGGCATCCTGTTTTCGAGCATCCTGATGAGCATGTTCTATATCGGCGGCGAACTGGCGCAATCGCGCCTCGGTCTGCCCAAGGCAATCACCGGCGTGTTCCAGGGCCTGCTGCTGTTCACGCTGCTGGCCTGCGATACCTTGATCCATTACCGTCTGCGCTGGGTGTATTCCCGCGTCGCCCCGAACGTGAAGGCCTGATCCCCCATGGATTCTGTTGCGTTGCTGATCGCTGCCTCGATGAATGCCGGCACCTTGCTGGCGCTGGCTGCTTTGGGCCTGTTGATCAACGAGCGAGCGGGCATCGTCAACCTGGGTGCCGAAGGGCTGATGTTGGTCGCTGCGGTGGCCGGCTTTGCCACCGCGGTGCATACCGGCAGCGACTGGCTGGCTTTTGCCGCCGGCATGGCTGCCGGTGCCTTGCTGGCCGGCTTGTTCGGCCTGCTGGTGATCTGGCTCAATACCAACCAATATGCGGCCGGCCTGGCCCTGAGTCTGTTCGGCGCTGGCTTCTCGGCTTTCGTCGGCATCCGCTACACGCAGGAAAAACTCACCGCCAGGCCCAGCTATGAAATCCCCTGGCTGGCCGACATCCCGTTCATCGGCCCGGCGTTTTTCAAGCAGCATCCGCTGGTCTATGGGGCGATCCTGCTGGCGGCGGGATTGAGCTGGTTTCTCTATCGCTCGCGCCCCGGTCTGGTGCTGCGGGCGGTCGGCGAGTCGCCCGAATCGGCCCATGCGCTGGGTTATCCGGTACGCCGCATCCGGCTGGCTGCTGTGATGGCCGGCGGGGCGCTCTGCGGGCTGGCCGGGGCCTATGTGTCGGTGGTCTATACGCCGCTGTGGGTCGAAGGCATGATCGCCGGCAAGGGTTGGATCGCCCTTGCCTTGACCACGTTTGCCACCTGGCGGCCGGCACGAGTCTTGCTCGGTGCTTATCTATTCGGCTTTGTCACCATGCTGCAGTTCCATCTGCAGGGCCAGGGGGTCGAGGTGGCAAGCCAGTTCCTCAGTATGCTGCCTTATCTGGCTACCATCCTGGTGCTGGTGCTGATTTCGAGCAATGCCGGCTTTATTCGTGCCAATATGCCGGCATCGCTGGGTAAACCGTTTTTCCCGGGCTCTTGACGGGCTCATTTTTCGCCAACCGAAGGAGATTGCATTGAACAGTAAACGCCACTTGATGAAGTTTGCCGGCTTGACCGCCCTCGCTGCTGCGGCAGCGCTGGTCGGATGCGGCAAGAAGGAAGAAGCCGCAGCACCTGCTGCACCCGCTTCGGCTGCGGCAAAACCCGAGCCGCTGAAGATCGCTTTTGCCTATGTCGGCCCGGTCGGCGATGGCGGCTGGACCTTCGCGCATGACAATGCCCGCAAGTCGATTGAAAAAGAATTCGGCGACAAGGTCGCTACCAGCTTCGTCGAAAAAGTGCCTGAAGGCGCCGATGCGGAACGCGTCTTCCGCGATCTGGTCGCGCAGGGCAACAAGATGATTTTCGGTACCACCTTTGGCTATATGGAGCCGATGCTGAAGGTCACCGGCGATGCCAAGGACGTCAAGTTCGAGCATGCCACCGGCTACAAGCAAACCGACAATATGCGCACTTATGACTCGCGCACCTATGAAGGCGCTTACATGGCTGGCGTGATCGCCGGCAAGATGACCAAGACCAACACGCTGGGCTTTGTCGGCTCGATGCCGATTCCCGAGGTGATCCGCAATATCAACAGCTTCACGCTGGGTGCGCAGAGCGGCAATCCGAAGGTCAAGGTCAAGGTCGTGTGGGTCAACGACTGGTTCAATCCGCCCAAGGAAACCGAGGCAGCGCAGTCCTTGATCAACGGCGGCGCCGATGTGCTGATGCAGAACACCGACAGCTCGGCCGTGCTGCAGACTGCCGAGAAGAATGGCAAATACGCTTTCGGCTGGGATTCCGACATGACCGCTTACGGCCCCAAAGCCCATCTGGGTTCGGCCGTGATCAATTGGACGCCCTACTATCTGTCTTCAGTGCGTGAAGCACTCGACGGCAAATGGGTAGCCGGCGCTGGCAAGCATGCCTGGTGGGGTGTCAAGGAAGGTGCGATCGACATGGTGTCGGTGGCCGATGTGGTGCCGGCCGAAGTCAAGGCTCAGCTCGCTACCGTCAAGGCCGGTCTGAAGGATGGCAGTTTCGCGATCTGGAAGGGTCCGCTGACCGGCCAGGACAGCAAGCTGATCCTCAAGAAGGATGAAGTGGCCGACGACAAGTTCCTCTCCGGCGTGATGTTCTACGTCAAGGGCGTTGAAGGCAAGGTGCCGAGCGGTAAGTAATCCGGCTTGAGCTGGACCGAAACCCGCCCGGCGACCGTCAGGCGGGTTTTTTGCAATTTATGGACAACATGAAAAATATCGACTTCGATGCGATCGCTCCTGCGGCCTTGTCGGCTCTGCTTTGCCGGGCGCCCAAGGCTGAGTTGCATATGCATATCGAGGGCTCGCTCGAGCCCGAGCTGATCTTCAAGCTGGCGCAGCGCAATGGTGTGCAGCTGGCCTATGGAGATGTCGAGGCGCTGCGCGAGGCTTATGCATTCAGCGACCTGCAGAGCTTTCTCGACATTTATTACGCCGGCGCCAGCGTGCTGCTGACCGAGGCTGATTTCTTCGACATGGCCTGGGCTTATTTCGAACGGGCAGCGGCCGACCATATCGTCCACACCGAAATCTTCTTCGACCCGCAGACCCATACCAGCCGCGGTGTCGCGATGCAGACGGTGATTGCCGGCCTGCACCGGGCCTGCCAGCGGGCGCAGACCGAGCTGGGCCTGAGCGCCGCATTGATTCTTTGCTTCCTGCGCCATCTGAGCGAGGAAGAGGCGCTGGCCACGCTGGAGGAGGCGCTGCCCTGGCGCGAGCAGTTCATTGGCGTGGGTCTCGACAGCAGCGAGCGCGGCCATCCGCCCGAGAAGTTCGCCAGGGTTTATGCGCGGGCCCGGGAGCTGGGCTTGCATGTCGTCGCGCACGCGGGCGAGGAAGGGCCGCCCGCTTACATCAGCAGCGCGCTTGACATTCTGCAGGTTGAGCGCATCGACCATGGCGTGCGTTGCCTCGAAGACGCTGCGTTGGTGCAGCGGTTGAAGGCTTCGCGGATGCCGCTGACGGTCTGCCCCTTGTCGAATCTGAAGCTCTGCGTGGTCGACTCACTGGCGGCACATCCGCTCGCCGCGATGCTTGATGCGGGCCTGTGCGCGATGGTCAATTCCGACGATCCGGCCTATTTCGGCGGCTATCTGAACGCCAATCTGGTTCAGACCTTTGCTGCCAACGAGGCACTGAATGCACGACATGCCTGGCAGCTATTGCGCAACAGCTTTGAGGCCAGCTTCATCGACGCGGCGCGGCGCGAGCGCTGCTATGCCGAGCTCGATGCGCTGTTTATCGCCGCTGCGGCCTGAGCTCAAACACTGACTGAAAGCCGCGCGGCTGTGGCTGTGGCCTGCTGCGCCCGCCGGCCGAAGAGCCACAGACCTGCTGCCATGCCGATATGCAGCAAGTCACCGCCTTGAAGGCCGACGAGCTGCAGCTTTGCCACAAAGGCCAGCGAGGCCGCCAGCAGGCAGGCACCGCCGGCTGCCGCCAGCCAGTCTTGCCTTTTCAGCGACACCAGCAGCAGGCTGACGACGGCCAACAAGGTGCAGGCTGGCGCCCAGAGCTTGAAGCCGAGCTGGACGACGATCATCATGCCCAGCGTCGCTGCGACCACCGCGAAAATCCAGGCTGAGCGCCGTTGAGTGGCAACCGCATTCTCGGGCCAGATCACCGAAACCGCCAGCAGCGGCAAGGCCGCAGCAGCGCCGAGCATCGAGATCAACTGGTGCAGCGAGGGCAGGGGTAGCAGGCCTGAAAAACGCAGTGTGCCGAGCAACGCGGCCGCGCCAAGCATGGCGCAAGCCAGGCGCAATGCCGGGGCCTTTGCCGATTGCCAGGCCACCGAGAAGGCCACCAGGGCCAAGATCCCGTCAAACAGCGCCTGCGAGTTCATGCCCCCTCCAACGATTGGAACTTGGCGACAGCAGGCCTTTGTTCGCCCGCTGTCTTGGCCAGCAAGGCCAGACTGATCAGGCCCGCGACGACGGCCACGATCTGTGCCTGGCTGGAGACTGGTGAGAACCATTGCCCGCTGGCCAAGGCGCCGAACATCAGCAGCGCGCGCAAGGCCTCGATCTCGACGCTCCAGCGTCGGCCGGCAAACATGCGGCTCAAGCTGAAGGCATTGATGGCCAACAGCAGGCCGTAGCTGGCGCGCATCGGAACCGTCAGGCCATTTGTGACGCTGAGCCAATGCATGAACAGCACAAAGCCAACCAGGTAGGCCATCAAGGCGTAGAGCTTCTGCCACTTCGGCGCCGGGGTCTCGAAGCGTTCGGTCCGGCTGCTCTCGGGCAACACGGTTTTTGGCACGCCATCGGGCGTCCAGGCCGGGGTGGCAAAGACTTCCATCAGCTTGTTCTTCCAGCCCGGCGTGTTGCACACGCCATGCCAGATCTGGGCATAGTTTTTCAGGTTGGCCCAGACCGGGTTCCAACTGCGCAGCGGCGTCTGCAAGCCGTAGACGACGGGTTCGTCATCGCGCTCTTCGGCATAGGTGCCGAACATGCGGTCCCAGATGATCAGGGTGAAGCCGTAATTGACGTCGATGCAGTAATCGTTGCGGCCATGGTGGCAACGGTGGTTCGAGGGGGTGACGAAGATGCGGTCGACCCAGCCCAGCTTGGGCACCAACTGGGTATGGACAAAGAACTGGTAAATCGCGCTGAGCAAGGCGACGGTGACGAAGACCTGCACCGGGATGCCGACGACGGCCATCGGTACATAGAAGATCCAGTAAAAAAGCTGGTTCGTCGAAGACTGGCGCAGCGCGGTCGACAGATTGAAATCTTCGCTCGAATGGTGCACCACGTGGGCTGCCCAGAGCAGCCTGACTTCATGCCCGGCGCGGTGCGCCCAGTAATAGAGGAAGTCATACATGAAAAAGGCCAGCACCCAGACCCAGGGCTGGCTCATGTCGAACTGGAAGGTGCCGACGCGTTCCACAAACAGCGCGTAGAAGATTACTGTCACCATCTTGACCAGCGAGCGCACCGCCTCGCTGATGAAGCCGATATTCAGGCTGGTGACAGCATCATGCAGACGGTAGACCGGCCTGCCCATCCAGCGCGAGGCCAGCAATTCGAGCAACAGGAAGGCCATGAAGACCGGTACGGCATAGAAAATAGGCGGCATAGAGAAGGCTCCTGGCGTGGTGCAAATCGCATCGAATGCATGGGTAGATGCTAAAATGATACTATAGATAGAACCTTTAGCACAGTCGACCTGCCCCGATCAATTTTGCCTGTTCCCCACCGATGAACTCCGTTTTTGAGAACAGTCCCTTGCCGCGTTACGCGCAGTTGGCTGATCTGTTGCGCCAACGCATCACGCGTGGCGTCTGGGCGGTCGGCCAGAAGATGCCGTCTTTGGAGGAACTCGTCGGCGAGTTCAATGTGGCGCGGGTCACCGTGCGTCAGGCGGTGGCCATTCTGGCGCGCGAAGGCCTGCTCTTGCCGCAGCAGGGACGCGGCACTTTTGTCACTGCAAAGCCCGAGCATGACCGGTCCTTGCGGCTCGAGACCTCGCTGCGCGGCTTGGCCGATGCCTACCGCAATGACAGTCCGCAGCTGACGATCCTGGAAGAGACCGGTGCCATGCCGGCGCTGCAACCGGGCGACGGCCAGGCGGCACCGAAATACCATTTCATGCGGCGTGTGCATGCGCGCGACGGCCAACCCTATTGCGTGATTTCGATCTATCTTGATCAGCGGGTTTTTCGTCTGGCGCCGCGGCGCTTCAGGACTGAAACGGTGGTGCCGGTGATGCTCGATCTGCCCAGCGTGAAAATCGCCAAGGCGCGTCAGACGCTGCGCATCGCCAGCGCCGATGTCGAGGTGGCGCGGCAGTTGGGTATTGCTGTCAATGCCCCGGTCGCCGAGGTGCGTCGACTCTGCCATTCTGCTGACGGCACCTTGACCTATCTCGGCGAAGTGACCTATCGCGGCGACTACATCCACTTCGAGATGGACCTGATCACCTGATTGCCAAGAGGAAACAAAGACATGAAAACATCGATTGCCAGCCTGGGCTTGGCGCTCGCCAGCGCCTTGTTTGCACCCATGGTTGCGGCGCAAGACTACCCAACCAAGCCGGTTCGGATCATCGTCCCCTGGCCGGCCGGCGGGCTGGTCGATGTGGCCGCCCGGCTGGTGGCCGCCAGGCTGCAAGCGGCATTGGGGCAGACGGTGATCGTCGACAACAAGGTCGGCGCCGGTGGCAATATCGGTGCGGACCAGGTCGCCAAGGCCGCTGCCGATGGTCAGACGCTGCTCTTCACCAGCAGTGCGTTGACGATCAGCGCCGCGCTGCGCAGCAAGACTTCGTTTGATGCGATGAAGGACCTGGAACCGATCTCGGCCGTGGCCTATGCGCCCTCGGTGCTGGTGGTCCATCCGGTAGCCGGCGCGGCCAATGTCCAGGATCTGGTCAAGCAGGCGCGTGCCAATCCGGACAAGCTCAGCTATGCCTCGGCCGGCGTCGGCTCGCCTGCGCACCTGACAGCTGAGTTGTTCAAGTCGCAATTGCATTTGTCCATCCTGCATGTGCCTTATACCGGCGCCCCGGCGATGATGATCGACCAGATCGCCGGACGGGTCGATCTGCACTTCTCCAACGCAGCGGTGGCGATTCCGCAGATCAAGTCAGGCAAGGTGCGTGCGCTGGCCGTCACCAGCAGCAAACGCATGGCCGGCTTGCCCGATGTGCCGACGATGATCGAGGCGGGCGTGCCCAATTTTGAAGCCGACCAATGGCTGGGACTGCTCGCGCCACGCGGCCTGCCACGGCCGGTGTCCGAGCGCCTGGCAGCCGAGGTCAACAAGGCCCTGGGCAGCGAGGAATTCCGCAATGCCTTGGTCAGCGCCGGTATGTCTGCGGCATCTGCCGGCACACCGGCCGGCTTCGACGCAGCCTTCAAGCAGGATCTGTCCAAATGGTCGGCCGTGGTCAAGGCTGCCAACATCCAGCCCGAATGAGCGCCCCCCGCACCCCGGGGCGCCGCCCCAATATCCTGTTGCTGATGGCCGATCAACTGGCCCCGCAGGCCTTGCCCTGCTATGGGCATCCGGTCGTTCAAGCCCCGCACCTGAGCTGGCTGGCCGCCAACGGCGTGGTTTTTGACAGCGCCTATTGCAATTTTCCGATCTGCGCGCCGTCGCGTTTTTCAATGCTATCGGGGCGGCTGCCCCATTCGATCGGCGCTTACGACAATGCCAGCGAGTTCCCGGCCGCCACGCCGACGATGGCGCATTATTTGAGGCATGCTGGCTACCGAACGATTCTCTGCGGCAAGATGCATTTCATCGGCCCGGACCAGTTGCATGGTTACGAAGAACGCCTGACGACCGACATTTACCCGGCCGATTTCAGCTGGACCCCCGATTGGCTGAAAGGCCCGAGTCACCGGCCCACCGGCGTCAGCATGAGACCGGTGCTCGAAGCCGGCCCTTGCGTGCGCAGCCTGCAGATCGATTACGACGACGAAGTCGAATACCGCGGCACCCAGAAGCTCTACGACCTGGCGCGCGCTGGCGACAGCGAGCAGCCGTTCTTTCTGACGGTCTCGTTCTCGCACCCGCATCCGCCTTTCGTGTCGCCGCAGCGGCATTGGGATCTCTACCGCGACGAAGACATCGCGCCGCCGCGCGTGCCGGCGATCCCCTACGAGGAACTCGACGAACATAGCCGCTGGCTCTATGTCGCCCATGCGCAGGACCAGTACAGCGTCAACGAGGCCCAGGTGCAGCGCGCACGCCATGCCTATTACGGCATGGTCAGCTATGTCGACGAGAAGATCGGCCGCGTGCTCGAAGTGCTGCATGAGACCGGCCTCGATGAAGACACCATCGTCATCTTTGCCGGCGACCATGGCGAGATGCTGGGCGAACGCGGCATGTGGTTCAAGCAATGCTTTTTCGAATGGTCGGCACGCGTGCCCTTGATCGTTTCCTGCCCAAGCCGTTTTGCGCCGCGCCGCGTCGCCGCCCATGTCTCGCTGGTCGATCTGCTGCCAACGATGCTTGACATCGCCAGCCAGGGCAGTCCGCAGGAACCGGTGGTGCCGCTCGACGGCAGCAGCCTGCTGCCCTTGATCAAGGGAACCGACGCCGGGGCCGATCGTTGCGTGATTTCCGAGTACAGCTCCGAAGGCGTTTGCGCCGCCTCGCGGATGGTGCGCCAAGGGCGTTGGAAATACATCTTCACCCACCTGTTGCCGCCGATGCTGTTCGACCTGCAGGATGATCCTGACGAGTTGAATAACCTGGCCGGCCAGCCTGAGCATGCCGAGTTGCAGCAGCTCTTGCATGCCCAATTGGTGCAAGGCTGGGATCCCGAGGAAGTGCATGCGCGCATCCTCGCCAGCCAACGCCAGCGCCTGTTTCTGGCCGAAGTGGCAGCGCAGGAGCCGCAGGGTTCGAACTGGGCTTACCAGCCCTTCGTCGACGAGTCCAAGCGCTTCATCCGCGGCTCCGGCGGCGCCGGCCCCACCAGCGTCAAAGCCAAGGCGCGCTTCCCCTTTGTCGCGCCGGTGCAGCCCGATCTGCCGCCTGCACCGGCGCCCGGCGGGAAGGCTGTGGGCGAATGAACGGCGCTTGGATGGCGGCCTGCCATTGCCGCTCCGAGTGGATGGTGTGTCCTATTTGGGAACAGGACTGCGCAATTGGGCATCGATCAACTCACTAAAACGCGACGCGCTGTCTAGCCCCGCAGTCACAGCCTGCCGGGCGGCTTCTTCGCAAGTTTTAGAAGCTGTATATCGGATGGCCCCTTCGATCATCTCCTGGACATAGGTCGACGCTTCCTCGGGAGCTTGGACCATTTTCATGCTGACGAGATAGGATTTGAAGATGATCGAGGCCCGATTGAGCGACGCTAGAAATTCAGCTCTTGACGGAGTTTCGAGGAGCGAACATTTGCGTTCAAACGCAAAGCCAACAATTGCGCTTGAGATCACCTTTTGCACAGGATCTTGCCCATATTGAGCGTATCTTGGGCTCGCAACCGGTTGAGACTGAACGGACGTGCATAGTGCCACGACAGCCAGGATCGTTGCTGCATTGAACATGGATGCTTTGTGGTTCCAGCGAAGCAGCTTCAATTTGGAGTCTCGGGTTTAGTGAGAAAAATCGGTGGACGAGGCCGAATCAAAATTTGAAGCATTAAAGGTCAGACGGCAAGAGCGACTTCTTCATGAAAAACCGTGAGAAGCCCGGTGGGTAATCCGGCAACTGCCCGAAGCATTCGTACCCGATCCGCTCGTAGAAACCTCTGGCCTGGAATTCAAAGGTGTCGAGCCAGGCACCATGGCAGCCGCGATCGACGGCTTCGGCTTCAGCTCTGCGCATGAGGTCAGCGCCCAAGCCGCGGCCTCGCAGGCTTTCCGGGACAAGCAAGAGTTGCGTGAAGAGCCACTGAAATCCTGTGTTGCCCCATAGCCCGCCGATGATCTTGTGGTGCGAGTCACGGATCGTGATAACCAAGGGCCGGCCATCGTTCGGGCCAGCTTTGGAAATGTTGTACGCGATGAGCGGCGCCACGATTTCATTGCGGACTTGCTCGTTGGCGACATCGCTGAGGTCGATTGTGTAATTCATATCATTGGCAGTGCGAAAGCCCGGTATTTTCAGGCCAGCCTTCAGCGCTCAGCTTGGGCGAGGGCTTGGTGCTTTAGTTTGCCGCTGGTCTTGAAGCAGCAACGACTGGAACTTCATACGGTTCTGCGGTGCCTCGTTTGATTTTGAAACGGACTGTTTCGCCGACTGACTTTTTCATCGGGGCCTTGAGATCGTCTGCCTTGGCGCCAGCGATCACGATGCCTTGAAGAGCGATCACAACATCGCCCACAGCAAGGCCTGCGGCGGCTGCAGGTGAGAGCGGAGCGACCTTCTCGATCTTCACAGACCGCAACGTAGGATTGAAGGAGAACCCTTCAGTTTCGATGCTGAAAGACAGGCCGAACCAGCCCTTTTCGTCTGCGGCCGTAGCCAAAGGGGAGAGCGCCGCGGCAAGGGCAAAGAGCATTGCGCTCACAGTAGGTCGATTCATCTAATTCCTTGAAGGGGCAATTCTCGAGATCGGGCTGGTTGAATATTGTCAGGCGGCCGCGTGGGACTATGCCTTCCGGGACCAACGGTAATGTAGGTCATCGGCTACTTTGAAAATCCAGCTTTTCCATCCGACCCAATAAACTTGGGCAGCAGCTTGCTGCTGGGTCGGCGGTAGCAGTCGGCCAGCGCGTCATCACTGACCGGTCAGGCCAACCTGGCTCGCGAAGCAGCCCTACAGGTCAGTTTCGCGCTGCACCTGATGAACTGCACGGCAACAATGGCGCGGCCGCTTGCGTTGGAGCCCGGCTCGATCGCGAATCAGTCCTGGTCTCCGTCGAGCGAGAGTTCCATGAAGTGGCTGTGCGGATCTGAAAGGTAGCTTCCGAATGGACCTGAAGCCGCAAAGCCTTGGCTGCGATACAAATTGTGGGCAGGCTCAAATGCCGCATGCGTACCTGTTTCCAGGCTGAGCTTCTTGTACCCTCGCTGCCGGGCGACCCAAATGATATGGGCCAGTACAGCGCGACCTGCACCTCGGCCACGATTGGCCGCAGGTGTACGCATTGACTTGATCTCGCCATGGGTTGGCGATAGTTCCTTCAGCGCGCCGCAGCCAAGCAGTTCATCTTCGTCCCAGACAGTCCAGAACGTGATGTCCGGCGCACGCAGTTTGGTCAGATCCAATGCAAACACTTGTTCGGGCGGCGACAGCTCGTACATATTCGATAGGTGTTCCTCAAGCAGGGCCTGAACCTCGGAACGAGAAAGGTCGTCGACTTCGATGCGCATGGGGCGGAGAGTTGGTGCTTTCAGTTGGGAGTAGCCTAATCTAGGCCGCCGGCTCTTTTGAAACCCAGCCTATCCGCCCCAATGAACTCAGGCAGGAAGATGTGGCCGGATTTACTGTTCAGTGGCCGCAAGCTTGACCTCCAGATCAGTGATGCGTTTGCGTAGTAATGCGGCCGGCAACTGCCCGAGAAGTACCACCCCGACGGCGAAACCTGCAAGGTAGGCCTGCTCGATGCCCTCTTGGCCGATTTTGTTACCTATCGCGCTGCCGCAGAATGCCATAAGTAGTGCGCCGAGCACCAATGGCAAATTCGACTTCATGCGGTTCATCCTGTATCTGGGGAGACTGCCTCGAGTCTACGGTGTCGCTGCGGTGCCATGGCTTGATTTGATCCGGTCGGAATTTTTGATCTGTTCCCTTGAAATTCAAAGCCGGGGGGGGACCGCCACAGATGGCTGAATGAGCTAGCATGTTGTTACGGTGTAACACAGAGGAATAAGACCATGACTGAAGCGACTTTCACCTTCCGCGTCGATGAAAGCCTGAAAGATCAATTCACAACGGCAGCCAAGGAGCGTGACCGCACGGGTGCGCAACTGTTGCGAGACTTCATGCGAGACTTCGTTCGGCAACAGCAAGAAGTGGCCGAGCATGACGCCTGGTTCCGTCGTCAAGTTCAAATCGGTTTGGACTCCGCCAATGCAGGCAAGCTGATTCCTGCGGCCGAGGTGGAAGCCAAATTTGCGGCCAAACGGGCGGCGACGCGCCGCCGGCTTGAAGCCGCCGCCAAATAATGGAATTGTTTTGGACGCCCGAAGCGGCACAGGATCGCGACGAAATCTATGCCTATATCGAGGCCGACAATCCTGCCGCCGCACTGGCGCTGGATGAGCGGCTTGCAGAGAAAGCCGGCCGTTTGCTCGATCATCCCGGCTTGGGCCGACCTGGCCGGGTTGCCGGCACGCGCGAGTTGGTCGCGCATCAAAATTACATCCTTGTTTACGACAAGGCCGCCAATCTGGTGCGGGTGCTGCGTGTCCTGCATGCTGCCAGGCGTTGGCCGCAGGGCGATCGCTCCAAGACCTGAAGTTCTGCCTTACAGGCCCGCCTGCGAGATGAACTTCGGGTTCAAATAGGCTTCGAGCGCCTCGGTGCCGCCTTCGGAGCCATAGCCCGAATCCTTGACCCCGCCGAACGGCGTTTCGGGCATGCCCAGGCCGACATGGTTGATGCTGATCATGCCGGTCTCAACTGCAGCGGCGATGCCTTGAGCGGTGCGCGCCGAGCGCGTCCAGGCGTAGGCGGCCAGGCCGAAAGGCAGGCGATTGGCCTCCTTCACTGCGTCGTCAAAGCTTCCGAACGGGTTGATCACGGCCAGCGGGCCGAAGGGCTCTTCGTTCATCACCCGGGCTTCGATCGGCGACTCGGTGATGACGGTGGGCTCATAGAAGTTGCCTGGCTCGCCCAGACGGCGGCCGCCGCTGCGCAGTTTGGCATGGTGGCGTTCGGCATCGGCCAGATTGGCTTCCATCGCGGCGCTGCGCCGCGGGTTGGCCAGCGATCCCATGGTTACGCCGCTATCCAGTCCGTTGCCGACCTTGAGCAACTTGGCATGGGCGACGAACTGCTCGACGAACTGCTCATAGATGCCTTCCTGCACCAAAAAACGAGTCGGTGAAATGCAGACCTGACCGGCGTTGCGGAATTTGCTGGCGACCATCGCCTTGGCTGCAGCAGTTGCATCGGCGTCGTCGAAGATGATTACCGGCGCATGACCGCCGAGCTCCATCGTCATGCGCTTCATATGCTGGCCGGCGATCGCCGCCAGTTGTTTACCGACCACGGTCGAGCCGGTGAACGAAATCTTGCGGATCACCGGATGCGGGATCAGGTAGGACGAGATCTCCGCCGGGTCGCCGTAGACCAGGTTGACGCTGCCGGGCAGCACGCCGGCATCGGCAAAGACGCGGATCAGCTCGGCCGGCGAGGCCGGTGTTTCCTCGGGCGCTTTGACGATGATCGAGCAACCTGCAGCGAGCGCGGCTGAAAGCTTGCGAACGATCTGGTTGACCGGAAAGTTCCAGGGCGTAAAAGCCGCCACCGGGCCGACGGGTTCTTTCACCACCAACTGGTAAACGCCTTCGGCCCGGGCCGGGATCACCCGGCCATAAGCGCGCCGGCCTTCTTCGGCAAACCAGTCGATCGTGTCGGCGCCGCTCAGGACCTCCATCCTGGCTTCGGCCAGCGGCTTGCCCTGTTCCATCGTCATGCAGCGGGCGACCAAGTCGACCCGTTCGCGCAGCAGTTGCGCGGCGCGGCGCATGATCTTGTAGCGTTCGAAAGCCGAGACCCGGCGCCAGGCGGCGAAGCCGCGTTCGGCGGCTGCCAAGGCGTCGTCCAGGTCAGCAATGGAGGCATAAGCGACATGGCCAATGACTTCGCCGGTGGCAGGATTGCGCACCGGCAGATTGCGGTCGCCGCTGGCATTGCGCCAGACGCCGTCGATATAGAGTTGTGTGTTCGGGTAATGGGTCATTGTCTGCTCAGGGATGTGAACTTCGGGTTACGGTGGCGCAGCGGTCTTCGATCACCATGGCTGCGCCTTTCTCGCCGATCATGATCGTAGCGGCATTGGTATTGGTCGAGGTCATGCGCGGCATCACCGAGGCATCGATCACGCGCAGACGCTCGACGCCTCGCACCCGCAGCCTTGAATCGACGACCGATTGCTCATCCCCGCCCATGCGGCAACTGCCGCTCGGGTGGAAGACGGTGCCGCCCTTGTTGCGGGCGAAGGCCTCGAGCGCTGCGGCAGTCTGCACGCCGTTGCCCGGCATATATTCCTCGCCGGTGACGAGGTCGCGGAACGCCGGTGCGGCATAGATGTCGCGCAGCATGCGCAAGCCCGAGACCAGCACTTTTGCGTCCTGCGGATTTTGCAGGTAGTTGGCCTCGATGCGAGGCAGTTGCAACGGGTCGGCGCTGCGGATCTGCACGCTGCCGCTCGACAAGGGCCGGCATTGCGTCACCGAAGCGGAGAAGCCCGAGAAGCGGTGCAGCGGATCACCCGGCTTGTCGACCGACAAGGGCATCACGTTGAACAGCAGGTCAGGGCGGCCGCTCTGGGCATGCTCGCTGCAGGCCAGACCGCCGACCTGACCGGCACCGACCGTCAACGGACCGCGCTGCTGCAGCAACCATTGCGCACCCATCTGCAGCAGCCGCAAGGGCCTGCGCATATCGTCGTTGAGCGAGCGCGGTTGCTTCAACTTGACGATCACCCGGGCCTGGTAATGGTCCTGCAGATTGGTGCCGACTTCCGGGGCGTTGACCTTGAGCCTGATGCCATGCTGGCGCAGCAAGGCGGCCGGGCCGATGCCCGACAACTGCAGCAGTTGCGGCGATTGCAGCGCACCGGCGGCCAGCAGCACTTCGCTTTCGGCACGTGTTTCGCGTAGCTTGTTCCCTTGACGCCATTCGACGCCTACGGCACGCCCCTGCTCGATCAGCACCTTCGTGGCATGAGCGCCGGTGGCCACGACCAGATTGGGGCGCTTTCGCACAGGGCTGAGGAAGGCCGTGCCGGCATCGCTGCGCCAATGGCCGCTCAGCGTCAGCTGGTAACGGCCAACGCCGGCGGACTGTGCGCCATTGAAATCATCGGTGCGTGGATGGCCGGCCTGCGCGGCAGCATCCAGCCAGGCTTCGCAATAGGGGTGATCATTGCGCAGGTCCGACACGCCGAGCTCGCCGCCCGCACCGTGGAACTCGCTTTCGCCGCCTTCATAGCGCTCCGAACGCTTGAACCAGGGCAGCAACTCGCGGTAGCTCCAGCCCTGCGCGCCGAGCCTGGCCCAATCGTCGAAGTCTTGCGGCTGGCCGCGGATATAGAGCAGGCCGTTGATCGCGCTGGAGCCGCCGAGCAAGCGGCCGCGCGGCCAGACCATCTCGCGGTCACCGGTGCTGGCCTGCGGCTCGAGCGGGAATTGCCATGAAAAGCGCGGGTCGTAGATGGTGCGGAAATAACCGACCGGCAGGCGCAGCCAGAAATTGCGCGACGCACCGCCGGCCTCGAGCAACAGCACCCGGCAGGCCGGATCCGCGCTGAGGCGGTTGGCCAGCACGCAGCCGGCCGAACCGGCGCCGACGATGATGTAGTCGAAGCTGTTGGCCACCCGCTCAGCCTTTCACCGTCTGCATGAACAGCTGCGGGTCGAAGTATTTCGTCGCCGGCACCGGGTTGGCGATATTGCCGGCCTGGACGAAGAAGTCGGTGACCTGCTGCAGCCAACGGGTCACCGTGCCATCGGCATATTTGGCCCGCCATTCGGCCGATGAGTAATATTTCGACTGCTTGAACTGCTCCTTGAACTCGGCCAGCGGCACATCCTTGTACTGGGTCTTCTGCAACATCTCGGCCGCCGCGTCGACATTGGCCACGATCGCATCATTGGCCTCGGCCCAGGCCGCCACCAGTTGGGCCAGCGCCGGTTTGTTCTTCTCGCAAAAATCGTTGCTGGCGGCCCAGCCGCCCATGATGGCGGCTTGTGGGTAGTACGCCGAGGCGTCGACCAGCTTGCGCGCATTGGGCACTTTCTGCTTGACGATGGTGTCAAACGGAACCCAGAGCGCCACTGCCGGCACCGCGCCCGAGACGAAGGAGGTCACCGCTTCGGCCATGCGCTGATTGACCAGTTGCACATCCTTGGCCGGGTCGAGATTGGCCGAGCGCAGCGCGCGGTCGAGGAACACATGGGCGGTGGTGCCGGTGGTGGTGGAGATCTGCTTGCCTTTCAGATCGGCAATCGTCTTGATCGAGTCGTCGCGCACCCACAACTGGGCGGTGGCGTATTCGATGTCGTTGATCAGGAAGACCTTGCCCTGACCGCGGGCCGGGAAGTTGGATACCACCGCGCCGGTCGAGAGCACGTCGAGGCTGCCGCCGATCATGGCCTGGAACAGCTCAAGCCCGGTGGTGAACTGGATCAGCTCGAGGTCGAGCCCGCGCTTGGCAAAGCTGCCCATCTGCTGGCCGATGTGGATCTGCCCGTCGACTGCCGGCGTATGCAAATAGCCGACGCGCAACTTGGTGCGGGGCTGTGCTTGGGTGCTCAAGCCGATGCCGGCCAATGCGCTGCCGGTTGCGGCCTGGATCAGGGTTCTGCGTTGTATCGTCATCTTCTGTCTCCTGCTGGGGTTGGGGTAATCAATCGGGGCTGCGGACCGCCTGGCGGGCCTGAATTTCATATTCCTGCATCACCAACGCGTGGATCTCGGCGCGCAGGGCGGCAAAGCGCGGGTCGGCATGGACCGACTCAGCGCGCGGATAGCCAAAAGGTATATCGAAGACCTTGAGGATGCGCGCCGGTCTGGCGGTGACGACGACGATGCGCGACGACAAATAGATCGCCTCGTCGACCGAATGGGTGATCAAGAGCACGGTCTTGCCCTCGGCCTGCAGAACCTGCAGCAGCAAGTCCTGCATCGCGCTGCGCGTCTGCGCATCGAGCGCGCCGAACGGCTCGTCCATCAACAAGAACTGCGGCTTGACCGCATAGGCACGCGCCAGCGCCAAGCGCTGGCGCATGCCGCCCGACAGATGCTTGGGGTAATGGTCGGCAAAGTCAGCCAGGCCCATCAAGGCCAGATAGCGCTGCACGATCGCCTCGCGCTCAGACGCTGGCACGCGACCCGAGGCCAGGCGCAGGCCGAATTCGATATTGCCGCGCACCGTCAGCCAGGGAAAGACGCCATATTCCTGGAAGATCACGCCGCGGTCTTGGCCGGGGCCGGTGATTGCTTGGCCGTCGAGCAGGACGCGACCCTGGCTGGGCAGCACGAAGCCACCGAGCAAATTCATCAAGGTCGTCTTGCCGCAACCCGATGGCCCGATGATCGAGACAAATTCGCCCTGGGCGATCTGCAGATCGACGCCGTCGATCACCCGCATCGGGCCGCTGGGGGTGGGGAAGTCGACGCCGACGCCTTCGAAGCGGACGCGCGTGGCGGGCAGGGCGCTGTTCATGCGAGTCGGTCCTGCCAGGCCACCAGGCGCTGGCTCGCGGCCCGTAGCAGCATGTCCATCAGCAAGGCGATCAGGCCGATGCAGATGATGCCGACATAGACGGTGTCGAGCTGGAAGAAGGACGAGGCATGCTGGATCAGCGCGCCCAGACCCTGCTGCGCAGCGATCAGCTCTGACGCCACCAGCGTGGCCCAGGCCACACCGAGCGCGACGCGAATCGAGGTGAGGATATGCGGCAGCGTCAGCGGCACGATCACCCGGGCGAAAATCTCCAGATCGCTGGCGCCCAGCGTTCGCGCCACCCGCACATAGATCGGGCTGATCTGGGCAATGCCTTCGTACATCACGATCACCGCGGCGAAGAACGAGGCATAGAACAGGATCACCGTCTTGGCCAATTCACCGATGCCGAAGTAGACGATCACCAAAGGGATCAGGGCGATCGGCGGCAGGGCGCGGAAGAAATTGATCACCGGGTCGGCAAAGCTGCGCAAACCGCGGTACCAGCCCAGGCAGAAGCCGACCGGCACCGCCGCCGCAACACCCAGCGCCACGCCGATGAAGACGCGGCGGGTCGACATCCACATGTCCAGACCGAGTCGATCGCCAGCCAGCGCCAGGAAGCGTTCGAACACCTCATGCGGTGTCGGCACCAGCGCCGGATTGACCCAGCCGCTGGCACGCACGCCGTACCACAGCGCGACGATCACGGCCCAGGGCGCGAGGACCAGCAAGGGTCTGGCCAGGCGCATTGGCAAGGAAGGGGTGGACATGGTCAGCTTGTATTGGGTTGGCTTCAAACGTACTATATGCCATACGTTTATACCTTATGCCGATGAAACCTGTCCATCCAGTCTTGCCGGAACCAACGCCAGCGCTCATTCAAGACCTGCCGGCACCTGATTCGCAGTCGATGCTCTGCCTGGTCAAGCTGCAGGCTTTCGTCCTGCGTTACCCGATCAAGACCCCGGTGCGAACTTCATTCGGCACCATGCATGACCGTCCGGCGGTCTTTGTGCGCGCCGAAGATGCCGACGGGCAGGTCGGCTGGGGCGAGATCTGGTGCAACTTCCCCGCTTGCGGCGCTGAACATCGCGCCAGGCTGCTCGACACGGTGCTGGCGCCGCTGCTGCTGGGGCAGAAATTCAACGGACCGGCCGAGGTTTTTGCGCATTGCACCCGCAAGACCCATATCCTGGCGCTGCAGACGGGTGAACCAGGCCCGATCGCGCAGGTCATCGCCGGCATCGATCTGGCGCTATGGGATCTCTGGGCGCGCCGCGCCGGCCTGCCGTTGCACCGCTTGCTGGGCAGTTCGGGCGACAAGCTGCCGGTCTACGCCAGCGGCATCAACCCCGATGCGCCGCAGGACATCGTGGCCGCGCGCCGCGCCGACGGTTATCGCGGTTTCAAGCTGAAGATCGGTTTTGGCCAGGCGCTGGATCTTGGCAATATCGCTCAGGTGCGCGCCATCCTGCAGCCGGGCGACGCCTTGATGCTCGACGTCAATCAGGCCTGGGATCTGCGCACGGCCATGTCGATGCTGCCTCTGCTGCAGCCGCATGCAATCAGCTGGCTGGAAGAGCCGCTGGCCGCCGATGCGCCACCCGAACAATGGCTGCAGTTGCAGCGCCATTCGGTGATTGGTCTGGCGGCGGGCGAGAACATGCAGGGCGAGGCCGAGTTCGCGGCGGCAGCTGAAAGCGGCGTTTTTGCCGTGCTGCAGCCCGACCTGGCCAAATGGGGTGGCATCTCAGGTTGCTGGCCGGTGATCCAGCGCATCCGTGCCGCCGGCCTGCGTTTTTGCCCGCATTTCCTTGGCGCCGGCATCGGGCTGATGGCCTCGGCCCATGTGCTGGCGGCGGCGGGCGGTGAAGGCATGCTCGAGGTCGACGCCAATCCCAACCCCCTGCGCAGCGAACTCGCACCTCCCCTGGCCCGGGTCGTCGAAGGTGAAGTGGCGCTGGGCGAGTTGCCGGGCCTGGGTTTTGAGGTCAACCTCGACCAGGTTTCGGAACTGTGCAACGCGGCGCAGACTATCGACTGAAATTACGCGATTCATGACCCTCGAATTTCAAGGTCATTGGCGTTGCTGGCGAGACGACCAAGTCATAGCAGGTTCTTCACCATATCGATGAAACGCGTGCGCAGAGGACAAGGTTTGGCGTTTTGGTTAAAAACCAGCAGCACGGCGCTATCCACAGTGCCCGACTGTGCCGATAAATCCCTCCAGACGACATCCTGGATTTTGATTGCCTGCAAGGAGGCCGGGAGAATAGTCACCCCGACGCCAGCGGCCACCAACCCGAGGATGGTCGGGGCTTCATTGGCCTCCTGAGCCAGGTGCGGAGTAAATCCCGCCTGGTCGCACAACTCATAAACCTGTTCGTAAAAGCTCGAGCCTTTTCCGCGTGGGCGCAGGATGAATGGATGTTCTGCAAGCGCCTCAACTGCGACAGTGCCCTTCGTTCGGGCCAGTATGTCGTCCACGTGGAACGCAAGCATCAGGCGGTCCTTGACGATCGGAATTGCAGTGATCTCGGCTGGAAGAATCAGGCTGGACGATGGGCGAATCAGACCGACATCGAGACTGCCATTCAGCAGCAGTTCGAGCATTGGCTCGGATGTCATGTATCTGAGCTCAAGGTGCACATCAGGTAGCCCGAGGCGGTAAGCACGCACAGCTCGCGGAAACAGCGGTGTGTAGGCCGCGGTCGCAGTGAAGCCAATGCTCAATTCGCCCAGTTCACCGCGTGCTGCACGTTTACCAACCTCGATCGCCTGATCCGCTTGGGCCAGTACAGCGCGAGCTTCAACCAAAAACAAGCGCCCGGCATCTGTCAGGTCCACCCGTCGCTTGGTCCGGTCCAACAACAGGGTGCCAAGGAAGGCCTCAATGTCCTGGATATGTTTGCTGAGCGGGGGCTGACTCATGTTCAGCCGACGAGCCGCTCGACTGAAGTGCAGCTCTTCGGCCACAGCCACGAAATACCGGAAATGTCGAAATTCCATGACTTATAGCTTGACGGAATCAATGAGGCGCTAAATATATATTGGACTTGATTAATGTCAATGATGATGATCGCCACTCGAACCTGAATGGTGTTCTTTTGATGTTAAGCAAGTCAAGCGGACCATCTGGGCTTGACATCGCTTGAATTCCGACTTGGCAACCATGACACATATGGAAATGGATATGACTGCAATGAATACTGCGAGCGCCCTCAGAAGGAAACTGGCAAGCGGAGAAACAGTCTACGGCGTGTGGGCTGCCTTGCCCTGCGCATTTTCTGCAGAACTGGTCTGTGCCGAAGGTGTCGATTATGTTTGCGTGGACCAACAGCATGGTTTGGTGGATTACGGTGACATGGTCAGCATGCTGCGGGCCATCGAGGGGCGGCGTACTGCGGTGCCATTCACGCGCGTGCCGGTCAATGAGCCCTGGGTGATCGGAAGAGCTTTCGACGCAGGCATGCAGGGCGTTGTGGTTCCGATGGTGAACAACCGAGCCGAAGCGGCAGCTGCGGTTGCCGCTTGCCGCTATGCACCCAAAGGCGTGCGCTCGTTCGGCCCGGTACGGGCGTCGATGGTGCTCAATAGCCGGGACATCGCGGTAGTGGGCGACAGCGTCATGTGCTTCGTGATGGTCGAGACGCGTGAAGGCGTTACCAATATCGACGAAATCGCCAGCACGCCGGGATTGGACGGCATTTACATCGGTCCGGCAGATCTAGCGCTTGGCCTCGGCCTTCCGCCCAATCTCGACAAGGAAGAACCGGAACATGTCGCCGCGGTTGAAATGATTTTGAAGGCCTGCCAGAAGCATGGTGTCGTGCCGGGCATCCAGTGCGGCTCCGGCAAGGCGGCGCGCAAGTTCGCTGAACGTGGTTTCCGGTTCATAACCTTTACAAAAGATTCTTCACTTCTTCCCGCTGCTGTGGAAAAAGAAATTGCAGCTGCATTAGGTGGCGACTCAGCAGTCAACAGCGTCAAACAAAAGGGCTACGTTTAATGTCTATTACTTCGAATGACTTATATCGCGATGAAGTCGCGGAATTGATTGCCAATTTTGTAGTCAATGTTTCTGAGAATCTCGGCGAACTCACTGAACGATCGGTCAAGAGTGCCTTGATCGACTCGATTGCAGTCTCTGTAGCCGCAATGCGTCATCCCGCGGCACAGGCGGCGCGGCGTCACGCTTATCGCTTCCCGATCGCTGGTGCCGGATGTCTTATCTGGGGAACCGACAAGCGCGTCTCGCCTGACCTCGCAGCGCTCGCCAATGGCGTGCTGCTGCGGTGCCATGACTACAACGATTTCTTCGTTGGCGGACGCAACAGCGGACACCCCAGTGACATGGTCGCAGGCGTGATCGCTGCGGCTGAATGGGCGAATGCGCCTGGCGACAAATTGTTAGTCGCCGTAGCGATCGGCTATGAGGTCGTCGCCGCCGTCTTTGACGCATTTTCAACCGCACCTGGCGGCTGGGACTACACCAACCTGACTGCAATCGGCGCGACCTGCGCGATTGCAAAACTGCTTGGCCTGACTGCTGACCAGACCCGTGAAGCGCTTGCAATGACGGTGATTCCGCACCTGGCAAGCTACGAAATCGAATCGGGCGACCTGAACAAACGCGGCGATCTGACGATGTGGAAGCGCTTCAACGGCAGCGATGCAGTGAAGAACTCACTACAAGCCTGCCTGCTGGCTTCGGTCGACGTGGAAGGCGCTGTCAGGCCTTTTATCGGCAAATTTGGATTCATCAAGAAGCTTGCCAATAAAGACGACCCGATTCCAGTGCTGCGCGAAAGACTCGATCCGAGCATCCCGCTGTCGCGGATCACAGAGACTTTCATGAAGCGCTGGCCCGTAGGATCGGTTGCCCAAAGTGCCATTCAAGCGGCATTGCAAGCCAGGTCGCAAATCGCCGACCTCTCACTGATCAAGCAAGTGCGTGTTTATGCCGAAGAGGGTGCTTATGACCACCTGGTAAAAATTCGGCAGGATCCCTGGAACCCGATTTCCCGGGAGACCGCCGACCATTCCCTGCCTTACATCGTGGCCGCGGCGGTGCTCGATGGCTATATCCAGGTCAGTAGCTTCAGCCCGGAAGTCGTTCTAGATCCAGCACGACAACACTTCCTGACTGAGAAAGTGACCGTCACGCCGGCACCGGAACTCGGCACTATCGCTGGTGGCAAGCACAAGCGGGCCGCCGCCGGTTACCTGTCGCGAATCGAAATTGAATTGAACGATGGCACTGTCGTGCACGGCGAGGCGCAACCATTCCCTGGGCATCCAAAGAATCCCTTTTCGGATGAGGATCTCGACAGCAAGCTTCGGGAAAATGTCGAGCCTGTCGCCGGGGCAGTCAAGACGGCAAAGCTCGCCAAACTATTGAGATCAGTCGAAAAAATATCCAGTGTCACTGAGTTGACGAGCCTGTTGATATTCGAGACTGATATTGACAAAGCGCTTGAAATTGAATAATAAAAAACAATTCCAGGATGCCCTCGAAGCGAGGAATGAGGCGGAGACAAATTCATGGTAACCGAAGTAGAAAATAATTTATTGACCAGTACTGGTCCGGATGCGCAGATGGGGCAATTGCTCCGGCGCTACTGGATCCCAATGATGCTGGCATCTGAACTGCATGAGCCGGATGGTCCGCCAGTGCGTGTTTCGTTGCTCTCGGAGAAATTGCTTGCTTTCAGAGATACCCAGGGTCGAATCGGGTTGATCGATGAGTTTTGCGCGCACCGGCGGGTATCGCTATGGTTTGGTCGCAACGAAGAAAACGGTTTACGCTGCCCGTACCATGGCTGGAAATATGACGTAACGGGGCAATGCGTCGACGTGCCATCGGAGCCAAAAGAGAACGGCTTCTGCCAAAAGATGAAGCTCAAGGCATATTCGTGCATTGAACTCGGTGGAGTCATTTGGACCTATATGGGGCCGCCCGAGCTTAAGCCGGAGCCACCCGCTTTCGAATGGGTATCACTGCCCGCATCGCACTGCTTTATTTCGAGAAGAACCCAGGAGAGTAATTTCCTGCAAGCCTTGGAGGGTGGTATTGACTCGAGCCACGTCTCATTTTTGCACAGTGGTGAACTCGACACCGATCCGCTGCATAAAAACACCAAAGGTGCCAAATATGCACGGTCGAAAACAACCACCTTTGATATTCTTGAGTCGCCTGGCGGACTGATTATTGGAGCCAGACGCGATGCCGAGCCAGGGCAGAACTACTGGCGCATCACACCCTGGATCATGCCCTGGTATACCTTGATCCCACCTTACAGCGGTAATGCGCTGAATGGTCATGTGTGGGTACCGATCGACGACCACAATTGCATGGCCTGGTCCATCACGTTTCATCCAAGCCGACCATTGTCAGAAGAAGAGCGCGATGCGATGGTCAATGGCAAAGGGGTACATGTTGACCTCATTCCAGGGACCACTACCCCGACTGCCAATCGCGTTGAGTTATGCAGAGCATCCTTAGCTTCTGCAAAATTGGCAGGCTCACTTCGTTCGGTTGCGAGGAATTTTGCATACATTGCCCAGATCATCTGAGTCGCAGCGAGTTTGGCCTACCCAGGGCAAGCGGGTGATTGGGTTGACGCTATTCGCGCAAGATTTCTATGCTCAGCCGGCGACGATACCTTTGTCGCGCAGACCCTGGATCTGCTCGGGCGTCAGGCCGAGTTCCTGCAGCACTGCATCGGTATCCTGCCCGAGGCTTGGCGCATTGCGGCGGTGGCTGCCGGGTGTCAGCGACAGCTTCGGGACGATGCCGGGGACGGTCAATAGGCTGCCGTCATCCATCTGCACCGGCATCAGCATGCCGCGCGCCTGGTAATGGGGGTCGGCGTCGATGTCGGCGATGGTGTAGATGCGGCCGGCGGGGACTGAAACTTCGCTCAAGGCGGCCAGCACCTCGTCGACATTGCGGCTGGCCGTCCAGGCGCCGATCGCGGCGTCAATCTCGGTCACCCTGGCGACGCGGCCGGTGTTGTCGGCCAGGCTCAGGTCCGCGGCCATGTCGGCGCGGCCGATCATCGTCATCAGGCGCTTGAAGATGCTGTCGCCATTGCCGGCGATCAGCGCATAGCCGCCGTCCCCGCAGAGGTAGGCATTGCTCGGCGCGATGCCTGGCAAGGCGCTGCCGGCCGGGCCACGCACCGCACCGAAGGCGCTGTATTCGGGCAGCAAGCTTTCCATGCAATTGAACACTGCTTCGTACAGCGCCATATCGATCACCTGGCCCAACCCTGAGGCATGGCGATGCTGCAGCGCCAGCAGGATGCCGATCACGCCATGCAAGGCTGCCAGCGTGTCACCGATGCTGACGCCAACGCGTACCGGCACATGGCCGGGCTCGCCGCTCAGGTGGCGCAGCCCGCCCATCGCTTCGGCCACCACGCCAAAGCCGGGGCGGTCGCGGTAAGGGCCGGTCTGGCCATAGCCACTGATGCGCAGCATGATCAAGCGCGGATTGAGCGCTTGCAGGTCAGCCGGCCCGAGGCCCCAGGCTTCCATGGCGCCGGGGCGGAAGTTCTCGATCAGCACATCGGATTCCTGCGCCAGCTTTTTGATGATGTCGCGCGCTGCAGCGTCCTTCAGGTCGAGGACGAGTGAGCGCTTGTTGCGCGACTGCACTTGCCACCAGACCGAAGTGCCGTCCTTCAGCAAGCGCCATTTGCGCAGGGGGTCGCCGCCGGGTGGTGCTTCGACCTTGATCACGTCGGCACCGAAATCGGCCAGGGTCTTGGCTGCGAACGGGCCGGCAATCAACTGGCCGAGTTCGAGTACTTTCAGCCCGGCCAGCGGGCCGGCGCTTGAAGCGGGGGTTGGGTTCATGTCGTCGCTGCCGGTCAGGGACCGGGTTGCCATTTCATCAGGCGTTTTTCGACCCGGCCGACGATGGCGTCGAGGACCAGCGCGAACGCGGTCAGCACCATGATGCCGGCAAAGACGGTGTTGATGTCGAACGTGCCTTCAGCCTGGAGGATCAGGTAGCCGACGCCACGCGCCGAGCCCAGATATTCGCCGACGATCGCGCCGACAAAGGCCAGGCCGATCGAGGTGTGCAGGCTTGAAAAAACCCAGGAAGTTGCCGATGGCAGGTAGACCGTGCGCAGCAATTGAGATGGGTTGGCGCCGAGCATCCGGGCATTGGCCAGCACCGTCGGGCTGACTTCCTTAACGCCCTGATAGACGTTGAAGAAGACGATGAAGAACACCAGCGTCACCGCCAAGGCGACCTTGGACCAGATGCCCAGGCCGAACCACATCGCGAAGATCGGTGCCAGGATGACGCGCGGCATCGAGTTGGCGGCCTTGATATAGGGGTCGAAAATCGCCGAGGTCAAGGGCGACAGAGCCAGCCAGAGACCAGCACCCAGGCCCATCGAAGTGCCGATGCCGAAGGCCAGCAAAGTCTCGCTCAAGGTGACCAGCAGATGGGCATAGATTTCGGCCGGGAAATGCAGGGTCAGCAAGGTGTAGTCGCCGAAGCCGACCTCGAGGCTGCCGCTGCCTACGGTGAACCAGTCCCAGACCCGCAGCATGACCTTGAGCGGCTCACCGAAAAAGAATGCGGTCTGCGGGTTGCGTGAAACCAGATGCCAGGCGGCGAAGAAGACGACCAGCACCAGCGCTTGCCAGAAACGCAGGTTGCGCGGGTTGGGCTTGATGAATTGCCACATGCTCAGGCCGCACGCTTTTGTTGTTGATAGCCCTTCAGCACTTCATCGCGCAGCACGCTCCAGATCTGCTGATGCAACTCGATGAAGCGAGGGTTGACGCGGATCTCGGCCACGTCGCGCGGGCGCGGCAGGTCGATGACGAACTCGCCGATCGGATGCGTCGCCGGGCCGGCCGAGAGCACGATCACCCGGTCGGACATCGCGATCGCTTCATCCAGATCATGGGTGATGAAGAGCACGGCTTTTTTCTTGGCGCCCCATAGCTCCAGCACCTCGTTCTCCATCAACTGCCGGGTCTGGATGTCGAGCGCAGAAAACGGTTCGTCCATCAGGATGATGTCGGGGTCGAGGATCAAGGTCTGGGCCAGCGCGACCCGCTTGCGCATGCCGCCCGACAGTTGATGCGGGTAGCGGTCACCAAAGCCTTGCAGCCCGACCCGCTGCAACCATTCTTCGCCCAGGAGAATCGCCTTCGCTTCTTCGACGCCTCGGTATTGCAGGCCGGCGATGACGTTTTGCAAGGCGCTGCGCCAGGGCATCAAGGCGTCGGACTGGAACATATAGCCGGCGCGCCGGTTGACTTCGCCGCCCAGCGACTGGCCGAATACCCGGACCTGGCCGGAACTCGGCTGCAGCAGGCCGGCCGCGACATTCAGCAGCGTCGATTTGCCGCAGCCCGTTGGCCCGACGACCGATACGAACTCGCCCGGCGCCACCTGCAAGCTGGTGTGATCGACGGCGGTATAGGTCTGCGCCGGGTCGCCCTTGGCGCTGAAGGTGCAGCGGACATCCTCGAAGGAGATTGCGGGCGCTGCGCTGGCGTCCGGATTCTTGTCGCCAGCCGGCAAGCTCATTTGTATTTTGCGTTGGCGATCTTGACGAAGCTGTTGGTGAAGGTCTTGTCGAGATCAATCTTCTTGTCGGCGATTTCCGGGCTGAACGACTGCAGGGCCTTCAGCGCGGTGGCCGGGCCGGTCGCCGGGAACATGCCGTCAGGAGACAGCGCTTCGCGGCCTCGGGTGAAAGCCGCCAGGTAAAGCGCACGGTCGCCGAGCAGGAAGTTTTCCGGCACCACCTTGACGATGTCCGACGGCCCGGCGGTCTGCAGCCATTTGGAAGCGCGCACCATTGCATTGGTCAGGGCCTGCGCGGTTCGCGGATTGTTGGCCAGGAACTCTGACTTGGCATACAAGGAGCCGGCCGGCATCGTGCCGCCGAACAAGGCCAGCGTGTCCTTCATCGTGCGGGTGTCGATGACGATCTTCACATCGTTGTTCTGCTCCAGCATCGTCATCACCGGGTCGAGATTGCACATCGCGTCGATCTGGCCGGAGCGCAGCGCCGACAAAGCGCCGGCTGCGGTGCCCACACCGACGAAGGAGACATCGGTCGGCTTCAGCCCGCCCTTGGCCAGCACGAAGTTGGCGACCATATTGGTCGAAGAGCCGGGTGCCGAAACGCCGATCTTCTTGCCCTTCAGGTCCGCGATCGACTTGTAATTCGGCATCGTCTTGTTGGAGACAGCCAGCACGATCTGCGGCGCCCGGCCCTGCAGCACGAAGGCCGTGATTGCCTGTCCCTTGGCCTGCATATTGATCGTGTGCTCATAGGCGCCCGAGACCACATCGGCGCTGCCGCCGACCAGCGCCTGCAAGGCTTTCGAGCCGCCGGCAAAGTCGCTGATCTCGACCTGCAGGCCCTCTTCCTTGAAATAGCCGAGTTGCTCGGCGATCGTCAAGGGTAGGTAATAAAGCAGGTTCTTGCCGCCAACGGCGATCGACACTTTTTGTTTTTCAAGCGGCTGCGCCTGGACGTTCAAGCCGAGCGCAGCGAGGGCGGTCAAGGTCAGGGCAAGACTCAATTTCTTGAAATTCATGTCGTCTCCAAAGTAGTCTGATCGAGGCCAGCGCTGCATTCATTCGCGTCTTGCCGCCGGATGATGACGCCGATTGTCCCCCCAGTCGTCAGACTTTCAATTCCAACCGCAACTGCCACAGCGTGAAGCTGCGTCCGCCGCTGTCGGTCGTGATGACCTGGTCGGGCGTGGTGATGATGCTGCCGTTGCTGTAGTTCAGCGGGGTCAGGTTGCTGGCCGAGAAGCGCAACTGGGTGTCGCGGTTGACGAACCACAGCATGAAGGCATCGGTCACCAGCTTGCGACTGTTGTGGCTTTCGGTCAGCAGGGTTTGCTGCACGGTGTTGGCAGGCGTCCAGTTGATGCCGGCGCCCAGGCTCAGCGGCAGGCTGCGCAGCTTGTAATCAGCGCCCAGGTTGGCGGTGCCGCGTGGCTGCTGGTCGAGCTTGTTGTTCGGGCCTGGAATCCCGTCGACCTTGGATCTAAACAAGCTCAGGTTGCTGCGTACCGAGACCGGCCAGGCCTCAGTGATGAATTCATCGAGGCGGAACTTCGCTTCCAGTTCCAGCCCCATCGTCGTGGCATTGCCGATGTTCTGCGGATGCGAGACCCAGCGCTGCACATTGGCCCAGGAGACGGTTTCCAGCGCAGTGATATTGCGCATCAAGTCGCTGATGCGGCGCACGAAAACGTTGGCGCTGAGGATGCCGCCCTTGGAGAGATAGTTTTCGTAGGCGAAGTCGATACCGGTGGCCAACTCGGGCTTCAATGCCGGGTTACCCATCCGGTCGGGATAGTTGGCTGCATTGGCGCCGCAGGGCGCTGCGGCCGGGCAGGGGTATTGCGAGTTGACGTTGGGCGTGGCGATCAGATCCTGCAGATTCGGCGAGCGGTAGCTGCGGGTCAGGCTGGCGCGCAGTTGTTCGCGGCTTTTTTCGTCGGGCTTCCAGACGCCATGCAGCAGCGGCGTCCAGACGCTGGAGCGGTTGCGGATGTCACGGTTGGCCGCTTCGCTGGTGGTGGCAATGGTTTCGCCGCGCAGGCCGGCGTAGAAGGACCATTGCTTGCCGACGCTCCATTCGTCTTGCACATAGGCAGCAAAGCGCTGTGTCGAGGCTGACAGATCGTCGCCGAAGTCGAGCAGGCCGCGGCAGACCAGGCCGTTCTGCAGGCAGATCCGGTTCTGCTCGCGCGTGGTGCCCTCGCCCTCGACACCGCCGACCAGGCTATGTTCGTTCACCAAGGCGCGCGAGTATTTGCCGTTCAGGCTCCAACTGCGGTCCTTGTTGTCGGTCTGGTCGTCCTGCTCGCGCGTCGGCAGACTGATGCCGTTGCGGAATTCCAGACGTTTGCTCTGGCTGTTCGAATGGGCCTGGCCGATACCGCCGCGCAGTTCGAGCTTGGTCTCGGCGTCGATGCGCTGCTGCCATTGGCTGTTCAGCCGCAGCATTTCGAATTTGCTGTCGCTGTGGATCTGCGCCTTGTCGAAGAAGTTGTCGGGCAATGGACTGGGCAGCGGGGTTTGAGTCTGCAGGTACAGGTTGTCGCCCTGGCCTTTTGACGCCACCATGAAGGGCTGGAAGGTCAGCGAACTGCCTTCACCGAGCCGCCATTGCAGCCTGGCGTTCATGTGCAAGGCGCTGCGGCTGTCGCTGGTCTGGCCGGTCGTGCGCAGCAGGCTGTCGCTGCCGGTCGCCAGCGTATGCGTGTTGGCCGAGGTGTTGACGTCATCCAGACGATTCGTCTGCATCGCGTTGAGCGTCAGGTTGTAAGCGCCGCCCTGTTCGTCGAGCTTGTCATTGCGGGTCCAGCCCACGTTGGGTTTGACTAGACCGCGTTCCGAACCAAGTGCAAAACGCAGGTCATTGATGCGCTTTTGCAGCGCTTCGCGCAGCACGACATTGATCGTTCCAGCGACCGCGCGGGCACCGAATTCAGCCGTCGGCGCGCGCATCACTTCGATCCGCTCGACCTGATCAGGCGGCAGTTGATCGAGCGAAAAACCCGGCGGCATGCGCTCGCCGTTGACGAGGATCTGCGTGTAGCCGCCACCCATGCCGCGCATGCGGATGTCGCCGCCGCGGCCCGGCCGCCCGCCAGTGGTCACGCCCGGCAAACGCTTGAGGACTTCGCCAATGCTGCTGTCGCCGAAGCGTTCGATTTCTTCTCGGCCGATGACGATCTTTGACGCGGTCGAAGCCCGCCTGATGACCTCGTCAGTGGGTGTGCCGCTGACTTCGACCCGATCGAGCTGCTCGGCCTTTTTGGCGCCTGCCTTGGCCGGGGCACTGGCTGCGGCTGCTGGCGCCGAGGCCGCCGAGGCCGGGCCGGTCTGGGCCTTCAGGGCAGCAACAGGCAGCATGGCCAAAGCCAGGCTGAGGACGAGTGGGTGCAGGGAGTTGAGCTTGGGCATGGCGGCGGGATTGTAGGTCGCCCAGCATCGCATGGCTTCAGGCTTGCAAGCCGGCCAGCCGCGGTCGTTTAACTTCTTTACAAGCCGCGCCACAAAGCGCGCCACAAAAGCAAAGGGCCACGTCCTTGCGGTGTGGCCCTGTTGACTTCCGGATACCTCGGTGGGTAACGGTTCCCTGGCGCTGGTCACGAGTTCCAGAACGCTGCCCAATTTGCAGCCGGTTTCTCGCCTTGGTCTGACCCGGATTATGGCCGTCGTTTGTGACAGCAATTTGACTTGGCGCAGGGCCGCCTTGCTGCGGCGGCAACTTGTCACGACTTGATGTTGAAAACTTGCCGCAGATAGGCGAGAAAGGTCTCGTCCTCACAGATCGTCTTGCCCGGACTGTCGGAAAGCTTGGCCACCGCTTGGCCGTTGCAATGGGTCAGCTTCATCACGATGTTGAGCGCTTCATGCCCCATATCGTTGGAGAAATTGGTGCCGATGCCGAAACCGAGTTGGGTTCGGTCGGAAAAATGCCGGTGCAGGGCGATGGCTGCAGGCACGTCAAGCCCGTCCGAGAACACCAAGCGCTTGTGATGTGCGTCGATGCGCAATTTGGCGTAATGCGCCAGCGCTTTTTCGCCCCAGACAAACGGGTCGCCTGAATCGTGGCGCAGGCCGTCAAAGAGCTTGGCAAAGTAGAGGTCGAAATCGGCCAGGAAGGCGTCCATGCCGACCACGTCGGTCAGCGCCACGCCGAGGTCACCGCGGTATTCCTGGACCCAGTCTTCCAACGCGGCTTTCTGATGATCGCGCAGCCGCACGCCGGTGGCCTGGTAGCTTTGCAGGTATTCATGCGCCATCGTGCCGATCGGTACCAGGCCGAGGTCGCGGGCCAGCAGCACGTTCGACGTGCCCTTGAAATATTGCGGTATTTCGCGCTTCAGGGTCGCCACCACTTCGCGCTGCCAGGGCCCGGAGAAGCGCCGCCTGAGGCCGAAGTCGAAGACCTCGAACGGATGGGCGCGCGCCGGCTCTTGTTCAAAGGCTTCGAGCTGCGCGATCTTGTGTTGCAGGCGCTGCCGGCCTTGGGTCAGGGCGGTCTGCGCGTCGAAGCGGCGAAAGTAAAGCTCGTTGACGATCGCCAGCAAATGGATCTCGAAGCCCATCACATGCACTTGCGGGCCGCTGGCGATGATGTTCAAGGTCAGGCCATCGGTCGAGGCTTTGATGAAGTCGCGCTGAAAACGGAAGATACGCAGGAAGTCGACAAAGTCAGACTTCATGAAACGCAGGCTGCTGAGGTAGCGCAACTCGTCGGGCCGGAAACTCAAGTCGCACAACGCGTCAAGTTCCTGCTCAAGCTCGGGCAGCAATTCAGCCAGCGGGAAAACCGGCTGGTTGCGGCAGACAAAGCGGTATTCGGCCTGCGCTTGCGGATGCCGGTGCAGCATCGCCTGCCACATGGTGAACTTGTAGAGATCGGTCTCCAGCAAGCTGCCGATGATGGCCTGGCTCATGCGGGGCGCAGTTCGCGGTGGATGGCCTGGCTGGTCGACAAGCGCATGCCCAGGCCCTGCATGGCTTCAAAGAATTGCTGCTGCTGGCGCTCGAAGCCGGCTACCGGACTCATGCAGTCGGTCAGCAGCACGATGCGCTGCAGGTCCGGCAGATGGGCGGCGAGATGCTCGACTGTCGCCTTGACGCAATGGCTCGATGCCTCGCCGGCCACCAGCAGCATCGCAGCCTGGTCGAGCGTGGCCAGCAGCTCGGCATTCAGCTGCGTGCCCGGGTCGTCCGGCAAAGGCACCTCGGCTTGCAGCGCGCTGTAATGCTCGGTCCAGCAGTTCTGGCCCTTGAATATTTTCCGGACGGTTTTCAACTGCCGGCGCTCCCAGTCCTGGTAAGCGGCGCGCAGGTCGGCGTGGACGGCATGGCCCCAGCTGCCGATCTCGCAATGCACCGGCCAGACCATCAGCTGGTAGCGGCCGCTGGCTTCAAGCGCTTCGAGGTAGCTCTGGCAGCGCGGCCTTGCCAGCGGGGCGCGGGGCAGGAATTCGCCGCTCAGCAGTTGTGCGGCCGTGATCGTGGTGAAGGGCAGAACCTGGGTTCCATCGGCTTGCTGCCAGAAGGCCGGATGGGCGATGTCGAGTTGGTGATGGGCATCGAGCGTGATGGTCAGCGCATCGAAAGCCGCGCCGGCCTTGCGCAACAGCGCTGCCAGTCGCTGCATGTCGGCATGTGCACCGGGCACCGGCAGGGCTGGCGCGGTCCGGCTGGCCTCGATCGGGTCGACCGGATGCCAAGTCTCGGGAAGATCGCAGAAGTCGTTCTGCGGATCAATGATGAGCAGTTGGGTTTTCACTCAGTCGATCAGCAAGCTGGGCTTGTCACTGCGGGCGCCGACCTTGCCGATCACCGCTGCATTGCTGAAACCATGGCGCTGGAAGATCGCCAGCACATCATCGACAGCCGCCGGGTCACAGGACAGCAGCAGGCCACCGCTGGTCTGCGGGTCGCTGAGCAGCGCCTGGGCGCCTTCGGCCGGCGTTACGGGCAGCGTCACATCCGCGCCATAAGCGGCCCAGTTGCGGGCCGAAGCTCCGGTCACCAGGCCCTGGGCGACCAGCGCGGCAACGCCCGGCAACAAGGGCACGCGGGCCCAGTCGAGATGCACATCGCAGCCTGAACCTCGCGCCAACTCGAGCGCATGTCCTGCCAGGCCGAAACCGGTCACATCGGTCAGCCCGTGGACCCCTTGAAGTTCCGCCAGTTCGGGGCCGGGCTTGTTCAGTTGGGTGGCGGTCGCGATCATGCTGGCATAGCCGGCAGCGTCGAGCAGGCCCTTTTTCAATGCCGCCGACATCACGCCGACGCCGAGCGCTTTGCCCAGCACCAGCAGATCTCCGGGCCTGGCATCGGCATTGCGTTTGACCCGGTCCGGGTGCACCAGGCCGAGGGCGACCAGGCCATAGATCGGCTCGACCGAATCGATCGTGTGGCCACCGGCGATCGGAATGCCGGCCTCGCGGCAGATCCATGCGCCGCCCTCGAGGATGCGCGCAATCGTCTGGGTCGACAGCACATTGATCGGCATGCCGACCAGGGCCAGCGCCATGATTGGCCGGCCACCCATGGCATAGACGTCGCTGATCGCATTGGTGGCGGCGATCCGGCCGAAGTCATAAGGGTCGTCGACGATCGGCATGAAGAAGTCGGTCGTCGCCACAAGGGCCTGGCTGTCGTTGAGCTTGTAGACGGCAGCGTCATCGGCGGTCTCGATGCCGACCAGCAACTCAGGCGGCAGCGGAAAACCGCTAGATCCCTTGAGGATTTCAGACAGCAGGCCGGGCGCGATCTTGCAGCCGCAGCCGCCGCCATGCGACAGCGAGGTCAGTCGGGGTTCTTGCTTCATCAATTCAGCAGTCCGGGCACGGGATCAATAAACGCCCATGAAGTCTTTTTTGCCCAGCTCGACCCCGTTGTGACGCAGGATCGCATAGGCCGTCGTGACATGGAAGAAGAACTGCGGCAGGCCGTAATGCAGCAGATAGTCCTGACCACTGAAGCGCCGCTCTTTGGGCGTTCCAGGCCGAAGGATGATTTCGCGGCTGGCAGCGTCTGCGAAGTGCGCCGCGTCCAGTCCGGTGATGAAGGCGATGGCGCTGTCGATGCGCGCGTGCAGGTCGGCAAAGCTTTGCTCATCGCCGGCCGCTGTCGGCGGCGTGACGCCGGCCAGCCTGGCGCAGACGCCAGTGGCAAAGTCACAAGCCACTTGCACCTGTTTGACCAGGGCGAACATGTCAGGGAACAACCTGGCCTGCAATAGCGCTGCGGGTTCGATATTGCGCGCCTCTGCATGGGCTGCAGACTTGCCCAGCGCATTGCTGAGAGCGCCCAGCAGTTGTTTGAAAACCGGGACCGAGCCCGCGTACGTGGGATTGCTCATGACAACTTTCGCGAAAATTCAGGGCTCAAATTCCCGGCTCACCGCCGGGATCGGGTTTATTTCTTCTTTTTGCTGCGGTCAGCCACAACGGTGACGACCGTCGGCATCACTGCTCCGGGCGAAATCGGCTTCGGTGGCGAGCTGTCTTTCTTCGGCTTCTTGCCTTCCTTGTTGCTCTTTTGCTGTCCTTTTGCCATGGTCTTCTCCTGTTTGCTGTGCCCGAGGCACGGTTGGGGAATGCTTTGAGTCGCGTCGGTCCAAGCCGCCGGTCAAACCTTCAGGGTTTGACTCCAGCCAAACCGGCGCGGCCTGAGTCTCGCACAGCTTGAGGCTGTCAGCCGCTTCAGGGCGAGATTGGCAGGCCCGCGCTACCCGCGGGTTGCCCTGCCAACGCGACATGGCCTCCGCTGATCAGGTCGACCTCGACCACCAGATCGGGGAAGCGGTGCAGGAACTCGGCAAAGTTGGCGCAGCCCAGCGCCTGTTCATCGAACGAGGGCAGCAGGCGTTTGATGAATACCTTCAGCGCGCTGCGCGACACATAGTTCTCGCCATTGCGGTCGACCAGTTGCTTCAACGCGCGTTGCATTGCCAGTTTTGCCTCATCGAGCGATGGTGAACCGACAGCTTCGACTTCGACGTCGGGTTCGGCGCTGGCGGGTTCGATCTCGACAGGCTCGACTCCAAGTAGCTGGGTGACGGCTGGCGGATTCAACTCGGCTGAAGCGGCGAGCAGGTTCTGATAGAACTTGAACTCGTTGCAGCTGGCGATCCAGAAACGGTTGCTGACGCCGGAGACGCCGACGCCGGCGATGAAACGACCGGCCTGTTTGATCTTTTGCGCTAGGCTGATGAAGTCGCTGTCCGACGAGACCACCACCACATGGGTCAGGTGTGCGTGGTTGCTGACATCGCTGAGCGCATCGAGGGCCATGCGGATGTCGGCGCTGTTCTTCATGTTCTGGCCGCGCGGGAACATCTGGATCAGGTCGACCCCGGCTTCGTTGAGGGCATGACGATAGTTGGCAAAGAACTGCCAGTTGCCATAGGCGCGATTGATGATGATGTCGCCGAGCGAGGCCGCATATTCAAGGATCGGCGTCAAGTTGACGAACACCGGCTGGGACTTGAGGCGGTTATCGCGGTAAGCGCCATCGCCATGGGCGGCATTCGCCAGCACGGCATGGAGGTTTTCAAAGTCCCAGTAAATCGCCACCTTGGTGGCTTCGTCTCGCATCAGCATGTCGGTTGAAATTCTTTCGAAATGGGTGGGCCCGCGATAACCCGGGCAACCGGGAAGCTTAACGCCTGCCGGGGTCAGCGTCTGCCCTCGGCGTCCTATATAGCGAAAAGTAGATAAGCAATCTACGATTTTATAGTTCCTCTATCTATCAACCTTCCCTACAGTCCACCCCTGGCGCCCATGCCCCGAGGGCTGGCCTCAACTTGACCTGCTGCTATGTACGCCTATACCGATTTCGACCGCCAATTCGTCCGCGCCCGCGCCGCCCAGTTCCGTGACCAACTGGAACGCAACCTGGCTGGCACCTTGACAGAGGATGAATTCCGCCCGCTGCGCCTGCAAAACGGCTGGTATGTTCAGCGCCATGCGCCAATGTTGCGCATCGCCGTGCCCTATGGCGCCTTGAGCAGTCGGCAGTTGCGCGCGCTGGGCCAGATTGCGCGCCAATTCGATCGCGGTTATGGGCATTTCACGACGCGCCAGAATCTGCAATTCAACTGGATTCCGCTGACGCAAGCGGCCGATGTGATGGACGCATTGGCAGCGGTCGACATGCATGGCATCCAGACCAGCGGCAACTGCATCCGCAACACCACCAGCGATGCCTTTGCCGGCGTAGCGCCCGACGAAATCGTCGACCCGCGCCCCTATGCCGAGTTGCTGCGCCAGTGGAGCACGCTGCATCCCGAGTTCGCTTTCCTGCCACGAAAGTTCAAGATCGCCGTCAGCGGCGCGCTCGAAGACCGCGCCGCGATCGCCTGGCATGATATCGGCCTGCAGTTGCTGAAAAATGCTGCTGGCGAGGTCGGCTTCAAGGTCCTGGTTGGCGGCGGCATGGGACGCACGCCGGTGATCGGGCAAGTGATCAATGAGTTTCTGCCTTGGCAGCAGATCCTCGTCTATGTCGAAGCGATTGTGCGCGTCTACAACCGCTATGGCCGGCGCGACAACCTCTACAAGGCGCGCATCAAGATCCTGGTCAAGGCCGAAGGGCAGCAGTTCTTCGATGCGGTGAATGCCGAGTTCAAGCAGATTCTTGAACAGGATGCTGCTGGGCGCGAACATCTGCTGCCTGATGCCGAGCTCGAACGCGTGGCGGCCGGTTTCAACTTGCCGGCCAGCGTGCAGGAAGGTCTGACCAGCGACATTTTTGAAGGCCTTGCCGATGGCGCTTACAAGCGCTGGCTGACACGTAATGTGCATGCCCATCGCCTGAGTGGCTACCGCGCGGTGACCTTGTCGCTGAAGCATCCTGGCCTGCCGCCTGGTGACTTGACAGATGTGCAGATGGAAGCTGCCGCCGATCTGGCCGAGCGCTTCAGCGCGGCCGAGTTGCGCGTCACGCACAGCCAGAATCTGGTGCTGCCCTGGGTGCGCGAGGCTGATCTGCCGGCCTTGTTCGAAGCCGCCAAGGCGAACGGTTTTGCCACGCCGAACATCGGCCTGCTGACCGACATGATTGCCTGCCCGGGCGGCGATTTCTGCGCTTTGGCCAACGCCCGCTCGATCCCGGTGGCGCAGGCGATCACCGAGCGCTTCGAGGACCTCGACGAACTCTATGACCTCGGCGACATCGACCTGCATATCAGCGGCTGCATCAACAGCTGTGGTCACCATCACAGCGGCCATATCGGCATCCTCGGCGTCGACAAGGACGGCAAGGAGTGGTATCAGATCTCGCTCGGCGGCTCCGATGGCAAGGTCCTCTCGGGCAGCCCGGTGGCCGGGCGCGTGATCGGCCCATCGTTCGCGGCCGACGAGGTGCCTGACGTGATTGAGTCGGTGGTCGACAGCTACCGCAGCCAGCGTCTCAGCGGCGAGCGCTTCATCGACACGGTGCGCCGCATCGGCATCGAGCCCTTCAAAGCGCCCGCCAATGCGGTGCGTACGCTGACCGGACAGGCGGCGGCGCAATGAGTTCGAAACCCATGAAATTCATCGATATCCACGACCCGCATTGGCACCATGTGGTCGGTGAAGACGGCCCGATGCCGCATCCCGATCCAGCCCCGAACCTGCTGCTCTCGCTCGAGCAATGGCATGCCGTGCGTGAGCATTGGCCAGCCGGCTTGCGCACCGGCATCGAGTTGCCCAATGACTTCGACATCGCGCTGTTGGCAGCTGACTTGCCGCGACTGAACCTGGTCGTGTTGCAGTTCCCCAAATGGGTCGACGGCCGCGCCTATAGCCAGGCCAGGCTGCTGCGTTCGCGCTATCGCTTTGGCGGCGAAGTTCGCGCTCGCGGTGAAGTGCTGGTCGACATGCTGCCGCTGCTGGCGCGCACCGGTTTTGACGCGGTGCAACTGCGTGCTGACCAGAGCCAGCCAGCGGCCGAGCGCGCTTTGAGCTTTTTTCCGGCCCATTACCAGGGCGATGTCGCAGCGACCCAGCCGGTCTTTGCCAGGTCTTGAAGATGAACGGTGAAACTTCCAGCTTCGGCGCAGCGACTTTTGCATCAGCAACAGCGCTGTATGCGCGCCAGACAGCGGGTTTTGAGGCTCGCCTGGCCGCCAGCCTCGAGGTGCTGCAGCGGGCTGTGGCCGAGCATGGTTCGGGTCTGCTGCAGTCGACCTCGCTCGGCGCTGAGGACATGGTGATCACGGACCTGATCGCGCGCCATCGCCTGCCGATCGCTTTGGCCACGCTCGACACCGGCCTGCTGCATGGCGAGACCTTGGCCTTGCTGGACCAGACCCGGGTTCGCTACGGTCTGGCGATCGAAGTCTTCAGCCCGGCCAGCGAGCAGGTGATCGAGTTTGTCCGCGTCAACGGCGAGCGGGCGATGTACGACAGCGTCGAATTGCGCAAGAACTGCTGCGGCATTCGCAAGCTCGAGCCCTTGGGCCGCATGCTGGCCGGCCGCAGCGCCTGGATCACCGGCCTGCGCCGCGAGCAGTCGGCCAACCGGGCGGATGTGCCGTTCGTCGAGCCAGATGGCCAGGGCCGCAGCAAGATCAACCCGCTGGCGCAGTGGAGCTGGGCCGATGTCTGGCATTACATCGCCAGCTTCAATGTCCCCTACAACGCCCTGCACGACCAGTTCATGCCCAGCATCGGATGCGCGCCCTGCACCCGAGCGATCGCCGTCGGTGAAGATTTCCGCGCCGGCCGCTGGTGGTGGGAGGAGTCCAGCAAAGAATGCGGCTTGCACGCCACGCATCAAGAGACAGGAGTTGCCGCATGAACGCACCGATCAATTCAAGAAATTTGCTGCCGACGATCGACCAGCGTCATCTCGACCATCTGGAAGAAGAAGCGATCTTTATCCTGCGCGAAGTCGCTGCGGCTTTCGAGCGGCCGGCGTTGCTGTTCTCGAGCGGCAAGGATTCCTGCGTGGTGCTGCGTTTGGCTGAAAAGGCCTTCAAGACCCGTATTGCTGCCGACAGTTCAGGCAATGAATTCAAGGGCCGCCTGCCGTTTCCGCTGCTGCATGTCGACACCGGCCACAATTTCCCCGAGGTGATCGCATTCCGCGACCAACTGGTGCAGGCCAATGGCGAGCGCTTGATCGTCGCGCACATGGATGAGTCGATCAAGAACGGCACCGTGCGGCTGGCCCATCCGCTCGAATCGCGCAACGGCCACCAGACAGTGACCTTGCTCGAAGCAATCGAGGAACATCGCTTCGATGTGCTGATCGGCGGCGCCCGGCGCGATGAAGAGAAGGCCCGCGCCAAGGAACGCATTTTCAGCCACCGCGATAGCTTCGGTCAATGGCAGCCCAAAGAGCAGCGACCCGAGCTGTGGACCTTGTTCAATACGCGGATCCGGCCGGGTGAACATATGCGCGCCTTTCCGATCAGCAACTGGACCGAGCTCGACGTCTGGCTTTATCTGGCGCGCGAAAACATCCCGCTGCCGAGCCTTTATTACTCGCATCAGCGTGCTGTGATCCGCCGCAAGGGCTTGCTGGTGCCGCTGACTGCGGTGACCCCGCCCGAGGCCGGTGAAACAGTTTCAACCGCGACCGTGCGCTTTCGCACCGTGGGCGACATGACCTGCACCTGCCCGGTCGAGAGCCTGGCCGCCAGCGCCACCGACATCGTTGCTGAAACGCTGACTGTCACCGTCAGTGAACGTGGCGCCACCCGCATGGACGATCGAACGTCCGAGGCTTCAATGGAACGCCGCAAGAAAGAAGGCTACTTTTGATGAGCGCAGTCTTGAACAAGCTGGTGCACCAGCAGGACATCGACACCCATCACCGGGCGCTGCGCTTTCTGACCGCAGGCAGTGTCGATGATGGCAAGAGCACCCTGATCGGCCGCCTGCTCTATGACAGCCGGGCGATCCTGGCCGACCAACTCGATACGCTAGAAAAGCGCGCAGCGGGTCAGTCGATCGATCTGAGCTTGTTGACTGACGGACTCGAAGCCGAACGCGAGCAGGGCATCACGATCGACGTTGCCTACCGCTATTTCGCCACCAAGTCGCGCAAATTCATCATTGCCGATGCACCCGGCCACGAACAATACACCCGCAATATGGTTACCGCTGCGGCCGGCTCGGACGCCGCTGTCGTGTTGGTCGACATCACCAAACTCGACTGCAGCGTAGGCGCCGTGCAACTGCTGCCGCAGACAAGGCGGCACAGCCTGCTGGCCCATCTGTTGCGCGTGCCCAGCATCGTTTTTGCCGTCAACAAGCTCGACGCGGTGGCCGAGCCCGGCCCGGCGTTTGCCGCGGTGTCGAAAGCGCTGCATGCCTTCGCGGCCCAGGCCGGCATCGAAGTGACTGCCATCGTGCCGGTTTCGGCGCTGCGTGGCGACAACGTTACCCAGCCGCCGGGTGACGATTGGGCTGCCTGGTACCAGGGTCCCTCGTTGCTGCAAGTGCTGGAGAGTCTGCCGGGCGTGCAGGAACGGGTTGAAGGCCAGTTGCTGCTGCCGGTGCAATATGTCGCCCGCGAATCCGGCGAGCATTGCGAAGGTGCCGGACATCAGCCGCGTACGCTGTGGGGCCGTATCGCCCATGGGCAGGTACAGGCTGGCGACGAAATCCAGGTTCTTCCCAGTGGCCAGACCGCGATCGTGACCGAGCTGCGGCGTGCCGGGGAAACCGTTGAATATTGTGTAGCGGGTGAATCGGCCGGCTTGCTGCTGGACCGGCAACTCGATGTGTCGCGGGGCGACTGGATCGTCACTCCAGGTGCGGCTCGGTTGACGCAGAGTTTTGATGCGACGCTGGCTTGGCTGGATACCGAGCCGGCCGTGGCCGGGCGCAAATATTGGCTGCGGCATGGCAACCGCTGGGTGCAGGCCAGGATTGCTGCGATCGAACACCGGATGGACATCCACAGCCTGCAAGCGCAAGCGGCGGCGCAGCTGAACGTCAACGAAATCGGCCGGGTCCGCATCGAGACGCAGAGCGCCTTGCCGGTCGAGCCCTACGCCGAGAACCGCATCGCCGGCAGCCTGATCGTCGTCGACCCGGCCTCGAACCGCACCAGCGGCGCGCTGCTGGTCAGTCAGGGTCACTGAAATGGGCCGCGTCATTTTCGTCAGCGCCGGGCCGGGCGCAGCCGATCTGATCACGCTGCGTGGCGCGCGCGCGCTTGGCGCCGCCGATGTCGTGCTGTACGATGCCTTGACCGATTCAGCCTTGCTTGAACTGGCCCCGAAGGCGCAATGGATCGACGTTGGCAAGCGCGGTTTTTGCCATTCAACCAAACAGACGGCGATCAATGCCTTGCTGGTCAAGCAGGCCCGCGCGCATGACCTGGTTGTGCGACTGAAAGGCGGCGATGCCAGCATTTTCGGCCGCCTCGAGGAGGAATTGCTGGCGCTCAACGAAGCTGGCATCAGCAGCGAGGTCGTGCCGGGTGTCAGCGCCGCAATGGCCGCAGCCGCCCATACAGCCAGACCGCTGACAAGGCGCGGCAATGGCCGCAGCGTCAGTCTGAACACGGCGATGACCAAGGACGGTGCCTTGCCGCTGCAGCGCAATGCCGACACAGAAGTGTTCTACATGGCGGGCCGCCAACTTGGGGCCTTGGGTCGGCGGCTGATCGAGGCCGGTTGGGCGGCAGACTTGCCGGTCAATGTGGTGTCGCGCGCCGGCTGTGCGGATGCGCTCTCGAGCGACCATCAACTGGCCGATCTGGCAGCAGCTGCGCTCTTGCATCAGGGCCGGCCGACCGTGGTGATCGTCGGCGCGGGTGCCAGCCTGCTGCCGCAGCGCCACGCTTTGCCCGAAATTTCCGGCATCAAAGCAGGGCTTGAGTCGGCTCAAGTGCTGACATCGACGCCGAGAGATTAAAATCCGCGGTTAACCGTTTTGCCGGCTCGTGAATAGCTGCCGGCATCTTTGCCTTTTTGTGACCCCATCCACGAGTTTGCCCCATGACCCATGTCGTCCTCGAATCATGCATCCGCTGCAAGTACACCGACTGCGTCGATGTCTGCCCGGTTGATTGTTTCCGCGAAGGCCAGAACTTCCTGACCATCGACCCCGATGAGTGCATCGACTGTGCAGTGTGCATTCCTGAATGCCCGGTCAACGCGATCGTTCCTGAGGAAGATGTGCCCGGCGATATGCAGCACATGATCAAACTGAACGCCGATCTGGCCAAGAAATGGCCCAGCATCACCAAGCGCCATGCGCCGCTGCCAGACTCCGATGACTGGAAAGACCGCACCGGCAAGCTGCCCGAACTGATCCGCTGAAATCTGCCCGGCCCAGCGCCGCGCCCCAAGAATGGAATCTCAATTGAACGCACAGACGCCCACGACAGCCGCTGAACAGGCTGGGTTGATAGAAACGGACGCAGTCATCGTTGGTGCAGGCCCGGTCGGCCTGTTCCAGGTGTTCGAGCTCGGTTTGCTGGAAATCAAGGCCCATGTGATCGACTCGCTGGCCTATCCGGGCGGGCAATGCGTCGAGCTCTACCCCGACAAGCCGATTTACGACATTCCTGCCGTGCCGATGTGCACCGGCCAGCAGTTGACCGACAGCCTGCTCAAGCAGATCGAGCCCTTCGGTGCGACCTTTCATCTGGGCCAGGAAGTGGTGACGGTTGAGAAGCAGGAAGACGGCCGGTTCTTCGTCGAAACTGCCAAGGGCACGCAGTTCCTGACCAAGACGATCTTCATCGCCGGCGGCGTCGGCAGCTTTCAGCCGCGCACCCTGAAGGTCGACGGAATCGAGAAATACGACGGCACCCAGTTGCATTACCGCGTTCGCAACCCCGAGCAGTTTGCCGGCAAGAACCTGCTGATCGTCGGTGGCGGTGACTCGGCACTCGACTGGGCCCTGAACTTCTGCGCCGGCAATGCTGACGGCACCAGCAACAAGGCCGAGAGCGTGATCCTGCTGCACCGTCGCGATGGTTTCAAGGCCGCGCCTGCCTCGGTAGCCAAGATGCGCGCGCTGTGCGACGCTTATGAAATGCAATTCCTGGTGGGCCAGGTGACCGACATTGTTGAAGCCGAAGGTGCACTCAATGCGGTGAAAGTCACCGGCGGTGACGGCATCACGCGGGTCGTGCCTTGCGATCAGGTGCTGGTGTTCTTTGGTCTGTCGCCCAAGCTCGGCCCGATCGCTGAATGGGGTCTGGCGCTGGAGCGCAAGCAGATCGTCGTCGATACCGAAAAGTTCCAGACCAATGTGCCGGGAATCTTCGCGGTTGGCGATGTCAACATCTATCCGGGCAAGAAGAAGCTGATTCTGTCGGGCTTTCATGAAGCCGCCCTGGCTGCTTTTGGCGCGGCGCCGATCATCTTTCCGGACAAGCGCATTCACCTGCAGTACACCACCACCAGCCCCAAGTTGCACAAGGTGTTGGGCGTCGAGTCGCCGGTCTTCGACTGAGTGGGTCGAAGGTCCCGCAAAAAGCCCGCCTTGTGCGGGCTTTTTTGTCGGCGCTTACAATTGGCAACGCCGGACAGGTTTGGTTTTGTCCGGCAATCGCTAGGGGTGCTGGTTCAAGACGAACCGGCTGAGAAAGTCCCTTTGAACCTGTCTGGGGTGTTGACATCAATACCCCAGAGTCCCGCAAGGGACTGAGTTAATCCTCGCGCAGGGAAGCCAGCATCAGCCCACGTCGATCCATCCTTCTCGTGACGTCAGGGCCTTGTGACGCCGACCTGCCATCGCATGAAATCCACGATGGCAAATCACAACAAGTCCTTGCTGGCCGTAGCGGCCAGCCTCCTTTGCAGCAATCTCGCCCTGGCACAAGCGCTGCCGATGGTCTCGGTCAGCGGCCGCTCGGCTGATGCGCCGGTGCTGGTCGGCGGTTTCGGCAACACGCCGATCGCCAAGTTGCCGCTGCAGGCCGATGTGCTGGGCAGCGAACGCCTGCTCGACGCTGGCATCAATGCGTTGTCTGGCATCACCAGCCTCGACGCCAGTATCAGCGACGCCTACAACTCGCAGGGCTATGTCTCTTACCTGAAGATCCGCGGCTTCGATCTCGACAACCGCTTCAACTACCGCCGTGACGGCTTGCCGATCAATGCCGAGACCGCCTTGGCGCTGGGCAACAAGTCAGCGATCGAAGTGCTCAAAGGCACCAGCGGCATCCAGGCTGGCGTCAGCTCTCCCGGCGGCTTGGTCAATCTGGTCGTCAAGCGCCCGACGGTCAATCTGACCACCTTGAGCCTGGCCTACAGCGAAGCCGGCACGCTGGAAGCCGCCGTCGACTGGAGCCAACGCTTCGGCCCGGCCGATGCCTTCGGCCTGCGCATCAATGCCTCAGGGGCCCGACTCGACCCCTTGCTGCAGGACGCCAAGGGCAGCCGCAGCTTGCTGGCTGTAGCCGGCGATTGGAAGCTTTCGCCGGACACCTTGATCGAGGCCGAGTTCGAGCTGAATCGCCAGAGTCAACCGAGCCAACCCGGCTTCAGCCTGCTCGGCAACAAGCTGCCCGATGCCAGATCGATCGATCCGACGATCAATCTGAACAATCAGCCCTGGAGCCAGCCGGTGGTATTCGACAACCAGCATGCCTCGCTGCGCGTGCAGCAGCGCCTCAACGCTGACTGGCAGGCGCAGATTCATCTGGGGTTGCAGCGGCTTAAAACTGACGACAGGCTGGCCTATCCCTACGGCTGCAGTGCTGCCGACGGCAGCTACTACGCCGATCGCTATTGCCCGAACGGCAACTTCGACATGTGGGACTTCCGTAGCGAAAACGAACGCCGCAATAGCGAGGCGCTCGACCTTTCACTGAACGGCAACTTCAGCACCGGTGGGCTGCGCCATCAGTTGAATGCTGGACTGCTGCTGACGCGCTTCAACAGCCGCTTTCAGCGCCAGGCCTACAACTGGGCCGGCACCGGCAATATCAGCGGCAAGTTGCTGACCATTGCCGACCCCAGCCTGACGGCAGACAACACCGAGCGCAGCGAGCACAGCAGCGAGTTCTATCTGCGCGACTCGATCCAGATCGACGCGCAATGGCAGGCCTGGGCCGGGCTGCGCAACAGCCATCTGCGGCGGGCAAGCATCACTACCAGCGGGCAAGAAGCGATCGGCTATGGTCAGCAATTCACAACCCCATGGCTGGGTGTGAGCTATGCACTGAGCAGCCAGCATATGCTTTACGCGAGCTGGGGGCAGGGCGTCGAATCGCAGGTCACGCCGAACCGGCCCGACTTGTACAAGAACGCCGGACAGGCCTTGCCAGCATTGATCAGTGAGCAGTTCGAGCTCGGCATCAAGGCGGGCAGCAAGCTGCTTGATTGGTCGATCAACTGGTTCGAGGTCAAGCAACCTCAATGGCGCGCCATCGACGGCGCAATCACCGCCGACGGGCAGGCCAAGCATCGCGGCATCGAAGCTCAGACTGACCTCAAATGGTCCGGCGGTGGCCTGCTGGCCAGCGCGATGCTTCTGCAGGCGCGACTTCAGAACAGCCGGGATCCGACCTTGAACGGAATGAAGCCGGTGAACGTCCCCGAAACGATTTTGAAGGCCACGGTCCGGCAGAATATTTACGCTGTGCAAGGGCTGCAATTGCAGGCCGGACTGGCCTATGAGGGCAAGCGCGCCGTGCTGCCCAATGACAGCAGCATCAGCCTGCCTGGCTGGACCCGCCTGGACGCAGGCGCCAGGCTTGAGCAGGCCTGGGGCAAACAGCTGTTGGTATGGCGCGTCGGCGTCGACAACCTGGCCGACCGTCGCGCCTGGAAGGAGTCGCCTTACCAATACAGCCATGCCTACCTCTATCCGCTGGCACCGCGTACTTTCAGAGTGAGTTTGGAAGTCGCCTTGTAAACGCGTCTAAAAATAGCTATACTGATAGGCTCTGTTCCTCGATAGCTCAGTTGGTAGAGCGCCGGACTGTTAATCCGTAGGTCCCTGGTTCGAGCCCAGGTCGAGGAGCCACAGAAAACGTAAGTAGATCAAGCACTTAGCGCCGAAAGGTACTGGGTGCTTTTTTCTTGGGTGAAGTGCTGGTGCCAGTCTGGTGCCAGTTTTTGACCTATTGCCCGTCGGTGCCGGTGCCAGTGGAAATAAACAGGGGCTCATTGCTCTTTTCGCTCATCAGCCACATACGTGCTGTGCATCCACCCTCCCGATAAGTCTGGCCTCGGTCACACCGGCTGCAGAGCACGGTGCGCTCGCGACACCGGGCAGACAGAAAAATGCGGCCGACCGATTCCATACGGAGCCTCCTCTTCATCGACGATTGTCCACTTCGGATGGCCGATGGCAGTTGCCAAGCAAACTTGCCAAAAACGACACTTCACCGTCAAATAAAGGCGGATCCTGACCAGCGTTCACATGGCTTTATGGTATCCAATAGTGGTATTCGAGGGCGGCAGTATCAAGTCCTGTAGCGCCCGTCATGCGGCTTGCTCCGGGCCCGTGAAATATGCAGTTTTCGACCCAGTGAGGGCGAGAACGCCGCATTGCTTGACGTTATTTTGTATTTGCCAAAATACCGAATATGGACAAAATCTTCAAGGCTTTGGCGGACCCCGGCCGCAGGCGGATTCTTCAGCTGCTGCGCGAGCGGGAGATGACGGCTGGCGAGCTAGCCGTGCATTTCGAGTTGTCCAAGCCGACGCTGTCGGGCCATTTCGCTATTTTGCGCGAAGCGGATCTTGTGCTGGCCGAGAAGAGCGGCGCCACCATCACCTACCGGCTCAACGTCTCGGTGCTTGAAGAAGCGCTGCTCGGTTTTGCCGATGTCTTCGGCATCGGCAAGGCGCCAGGCCGTGCCACCCAACCCAAGGAGACATGAAATGTTCAATTCCCGTGCTGCATGGACTTCGGCGACCCTGGTCGTGCTGATGCTTGGCGCCTCGTTATGGACGCTGGCGCTGCTGCCTGCCGACGCGCAGGTCCCGATTCATTTCAATGCCAGCGGAGCGGCTGACGGTTGGGCCCCGGCGGCGGTCGGGCTGCTACTGGCGCCTGGCCTTGCGGCCTTTGTCTGGCTGCTGATGCTGAAGCTGCCTGTGGTCGATCCACTGGGGGCCAATCTGCTGCGCTCGGCGACAGCCTACGCCACCGTCTGGATCGGCGCCGTCGCGGTGCTATTCGCTGTGCACGCGATGATCCTGGCGAGCGCGCTGGGCTTGGCGGCACCGGTGGCCATCGTCATGCCGATTGCGGTCGGCTTGCTGCTGATGACGATCGGCAACGCGATGGGCAAGCTGCGCTGGAACTACACGGTAGGCATCCGCACGCCATGGACGATTGCCGACGAGCGCGTCTGGGACAAGACCCATCGTTTCGGCGGTCGTGCGTTGGTGGTGGCAGGGCTGGCCATCACCAGCGGCGCCTTCGTGCCGGCGCTGCAGCCCTGGCAGGGGCTGTGGATCGCCGGGCTGACCGTTGCCGTCAGTCTGCTGGCTGTGTTGAAGTCCTACCTGTTGTGGCGCGAGCGGCAGCAGGCCAGTGAGCGCTGAGCTGCTGTTTACCCTGAGTCAGACGTTGAAGAGGAAATGCAGCACGTCGCCATCCTTGACGATGTAATCCTTGCCTTCGGCGCGCATCTTGCCGGCATCCTTGGCGCCTTGCTCGCCCTTGTAGGTGATGAAATCCTCGTAGGCGATCGTCTGCGCGCGGATATAGCCGCGCTCGAAATCGGTGTGGATCGCTGACGCGGCTTGCGGGCCGGTGGCGCCGATCGGGATGGTCCAGGCGCGCACTTCCTTCACGCCGGCGGTGAAGTAGGTCTGCAAGCCCAGCAGCTTGAACGCGGCGCGGATCAACCGGTTCAGGCCCGGCTCGGTCTGACCCATTTCGGCCAGGAACATCAGCCGGACTTCATCTTCCATGTCGGCCAGTTCAGCCTCGGTCTTGGCGCAGATGGCCACGACCGGTGCGTTCTGCGCCGCGGCATATTCGCGCAGGCGCTCCAGAAACGGGTTGTTCTCGAAGCCGTCTTCAGCCACGTTGCCGACGAACATCGCCGGCTTGGCGGTGATCAGGCTCAGCGACTTGACCAGCACCAGTTCTTCCTTGGAAAAATCGACGCCGCGCACCGGCTTGGCCTGGTCCAGCGCCTCCTGGCATTTCTCCAGCACCTTGACCAGAGCCATCGCTTCCTTGTCATTGCCCGAGCGCGCCACCTTGTTGTAGCGGTGCAGACTCTTCTCGACCGTGCTCAGGTCAGCCAGGCAGAGCTCGGTCTGGATCACTTCGATGTCGGAGATCGGATCGACCCGGCCGCTGACATGGATCACGTTCGAATCTTCAAAGCAGCGCACGACATTGACGATCGCGTCGGTCTCGCGAATATGCGAGAGGAACTTGTTACCCAGGCCTTCGCCCTTCGAAGCCCCGGCAACGAGGCCGGCGATGTCGACGAACTCGACCACGGCGGGCAGCACCCGCTCGGGCTTGACGATCACGGCCAGCTCGGCCAAGCGTGGATCAGGCAACTCGACGATGCCCACATTGGGTTCGATGGTGCAGAAGGGGTAGTTCTCCGCCGCGATGCCGGCCTTGGTCAGCGCATTGAAAAGCGTGGACTTGCCGACATTGGGCAGGCCGACGATACCGCATTGCAAACTCATGAAAAATCCTTTGAAATCAACCCCTTATGCACTATCTTGCCCAATCTTGGCAGCACGAAAGTGCCGGATCCGCACCATGCGAGACCGGACAGGCAAAAAGCGAAACCGGGCAATGATGCACCGGTTGTGTGAGGGTTTTGTCCTCGATTTGCCCAGGGGAAACTGATGCCGATTGTACTGATCAGCGAATCCTTGCTACTGCGCTGCCCGGTTGGCGATGGGTGCGTCCTGCGTGACCGGGTTCTATGCAGGGCAAGCCCGATTCAATTGCTGTCCACGGGCGGTAGAGTACGATCATCGGTATGAATGCGAAAGTGACCACAACCAAGAAGGCAGCATCAACGAAAACCGTCAAGGCACCGCGCGGTGCGAAGGATGAAGACGGCACGCGGGCGAAGATTCTCAACGTGGCCATCCAGGAGTTTTCGAGTTACGGGCTGAGCGGTGCCCGGATCGACCAGATCGCCAGCGAAACCGGCTCCAACAAGTCGATGATCTATTACTACTTCGGTGGCAAGGAGGGCTTGTACATTGCCGCACTGGAGGAGAGCTATCGGCGCTTCCGGCAGATTGAGTCCGAATTCCATCTCGGGAAACTGTATGCGCTCGATGCGCTGCGGACGATCATTGAGTCTACTTTCGACCACCACGCTCAGCATCCTGAATTCGTCAGGATGGTGATGACCGAGAACATACATCTTGGCGGGTATGTTCGAAAAATTCCGGATTTGAAGGGCATCAATCGGCCGGCAATCGAGCTGCTGGACGAGCTTTGCAAGCGGGGAATTGCCGAAGGTGTATTCCGCACCGACCTTGATCCGGTCGACCTTCACATGTCAATCAGCGCGCTGTCCTTCTACAACGTGTCGAACCAGCATACGTTCAGCTTCATCTTCGATCGTAATTTCACTGCGCCTGCCGTGCATGCGGAACGCAGGAAGGCGGTGGTCGAGATGATTCTGCGTTCGGTGCGCCCGGACTAGCACGGACCAGCGAAGAGTCGGCGGCTGGGCCGACCCCGGGCAGGACCGAGCGGCTTGCATGGGCATTCGATCATCAGCAGTCCGACGACGGCCGCGCTGGCCCTCAGGTCAGGCTGGATCCGGCCAATGCTCAATCGACCAGTTTCTTCCTGACATGCCAGTCAGGCTGGGTGCAGAGCCGCGAGCTGGCTTGGACGGCAAATGGTGTGGCTCGGCACGGTGGGTTCGGCCAGCATGACAGCTGGAAAGGGGCCGCTGCCAATTGGTGTTTCTGGCGGCGAATATGCTGCATTCGGCCCGGCCGGAAAATCAGGCCGGGCGGGCGCGGTCATGCCTTGCGCCGATGTGCCGCCTGAAATGGCCAGCAGAACGGCGCTGATCGCGACGCGCTGCTGTCACGCGGGGAGGGTGAGATGGCTCATCGGTGGATTTCCGAAGAAAATGGAGGGTCATGCCAGCTCGCTTGACGGAAGGCTGTCATCGAATCCCGGTTGCGCGATCAAATGTCGTCATCGCGCTCAGTCGCCCGCCAGCAAGCGGTAGACCCGGATCAGCACGGCAGGCCGTGGCTGCTGACTGTGCAAGGTTCCCACAAAGACCCAGTCGTTGAGCCAGCCGTAGCGGCCTTCGGGGGCCGTGATCTCCAATGTCGAGAATGCGTAGCGGGCGGCGCCCGCAGGCTCCTTGGGTTGACGTGTCAATACCCGGTTGCGGACCGAAATGATGACGCCATCGTCAGTCTGCAACTCATAGAGTGCGTCCAGCGCTAGCGCGCCATCGTTGCGGACCAGTTGTCGGTCGGCGCCGCCGGGCAGTACTTTGCCTGCAAGTCCGGGGCCTTCGAAGCGGCCGCCGGTAATGGGCACCATTCTTCGATCGCCAAAAGGCGAGCGGCCCAGCTGCAGCATCGGTGCCAGCTCGACCAGCGCCTCGTAGACGAACTCGGTTCGCGGCAGCGCGAGCGGGACGCCTGCGCTGGCTGCGGCCAAGGCCGGGTCGCCGGGTGGATAGGCAGGCGTTTGCGCCAGCGCGTCGGACCCTGCCATGGGTGAGAGCAAGGCGAACAGCGCCTGGCGGCGAGAGAAGGTTTTTTGCTCGCTCATCGCTTCCATCCCCGCCTAGTCCCTTGTGGTGCGCAAGGGCGCCATGCCCGGCCGGAGATATTGCGCCGGCAGTTTGTGGAAGTTCATCTGATCGCTGTTCTGCTGTTCGACGCTGACGCGGTCTCCCAGGTCCAGATGGCGAGGGTTGTCGATGCTCCACTGGGGCCAGGCCATTGACTGGGTCGCTGGATTGCCGCTGCGCGCGAAGGCCAGCAGGCTTTGCGTCATCCGGTTTGCCAGTTCGCGGTCATAGCCGTTCCAGAGCCGAGTCGGACGGAACAGATTGAGTGCGTCCTGGGTCTGGAACCAAAAGGGCACATCCGATGTGTGATAAGCCCCGGTCGGGTTATCGAACGGGCGAGCCGCCGGGTTGATCGGATGGGCATGCGAGAACACGTACATGTAGAACGGTGCCTTGCCGCTGCTGCGCTGCGCGAGCCCCAAGGCTCTGGCGCCTTTCTCCATGACCGCGTGGCGAGCCGACAGGCGTCCCATGCGGCTGGCCTCTTCGTCATTGGCCGCCGGGTAGAGCTTCAGGAACAGCTCGGTGTTCTCGCCATAAGCGGCTCGCGCTTCGCTATGGAACTGCGCCAGCGTCGTGACCTTCTGCAGCGTGCTGCTGCTGATGTCGTCGGCGGTCAGTCCGGCAATGGTCGGCACATCGTTCTGGCGGCCCGCGGCAAAGATGGCGCCGATCTGGTCGGGCAAGAAATGCCCGTCGATATTGGGACGGACCGAGACCGAACCCGAGGGGCCGAACTGGAAATCGCGCTGGATCGAGAACACCCGGTCAGCCGGCAACTGGCGCATCGCGGCGATCGACGTTTCGCCCAATGCCGCCTGTGCTTCCAGCCCTGTTTTCTCGGACTCGGCCAAGCTCGGGTAGTTGTTTCCCGGCCCGCCGCCGCTCATGATCACGGCGCGGTGGAATTTCCCCTTGGCCAAGGGGCTGGCGACAAGGGCCAGCACCGAGCCGCCACCCGCCGACTGGCCCGTGATGGTCACGTTGTCGGGGTTGCCGCCAAAGCGGGCGATATTGCGCTGGATCCAGTCGAGCGCGGCCACCTGATCCAGAAAGCCATAGTTGCCCGAGGCGTGGTGGGGTGACTCGGCGCTCAGCTCCGGGTGGGCGAGGAAGCCCAGGATACCGACGCGGTAGTTGAAATTGACAAAGATGGCGCCGTTGCTGCGCGCCACTTTCTCGCCACCGTAGAGGGCCATGCCGCTGGAGCCCAGCGTGAAGCCACCGCCATGGATGAAGACGACTACCGGCAAGCTGGCACCCGGCTTGGCCTTGGCCGGGGCCCAGACATTCAGGAACAGGCAGTCCTCGCTGGTGGCTTCTTCGCCAAAATAATGGTTGATGTCCTTGCGGCGCAGCAGTTGGATGCACTCCGCGCCCTTGCGGTCTGCATGAAAAACGCCAGCCCAGGGCGCGACAGGTTGTGGTGCCTTCCAGCGGAGATCGCGAACCGGCGGGGCCACATAGGGAATCCCGAAATAGGCTTGCACGCCGGATGCCAGGGTCACGCCGTCGATCCGTCCTGCGTCGATGGCAATGGTTGCGCGTGGCGCCGCCTGGACCTGCGATATGAGCAGGGCGCAGAGCGCCATAATCCGGGCGGCTGTGCCGAAAAGGTTTGACTTCATGGATCGTCTCCTGTTGGTCTTGGTCACTCGGCTGATCTTGAATCTAGCGCGGCCTGACAAGTTCGCTGAGTCTGCGTCGACTTGAAAACACGTAGGATAACCAGTTGGTTGAATAAAAAACATGGGTGCAAGCTAAGGTAAACCCGGGTAGATATCAACTAACTAGTTGATTTAAAATCTGACGCGGGGAATCATCAAGGTTCACCGTCAAAGCAACCCAGGAGACAAACATGCCCAGCAGGCACATCAACGCATTTCTGAAATTGACGCCCATTGCTCAAGGCATGGCGCTGGCCCTCATTTCAATGGCGGCGGCGCACGCTCAGACCGCCCCTCCTGCTGATGCGCCGGTCGCGCAGAAGATGGAGGCCGTGGTCATCACCGGCTCGAAAATCGCCACGCTGACGCTGGACTCGGCCAGTCCGATCGTCATCACATCCAAAGTGACTTTCGAGGAAAGCGGCAACGTCGCGGTCGAAAAAACGCTGAACAACCTGCCCCAGTTCCAGCCTGCCGGCACCGAGAGCACCGGTGGGCAAGGCACGGGGGCACGTGCCACGCTGAATCTGCGCGGTCTGGGCGACAACCGCAATCTGGTCCTGCTGGACGGGAAACGGCTGCCGATGGCCAGTTCTTTCGGGCAGGTGGACATCAACATCATTCCGCCGAGCATCATCGACGGCGTCGAAGTGATCAGTGGTGGCGCCTCGGCAGTCTACGGATCCGATGCCATGTCGGGCGTCGTCAACTTCAAGTCGATCAAGAAATTTGAGGGCTTGACGCTGGATGTCCAGTACGGCAACACCGAGAAGAGCGACCACGCTACCTCGGGTGCTTCGATTGTGGCGGGCGGCAAGTTTGCCGACGGTCGTGGCCACAATGTGCTGTCCATCGGTACTGACTACCGCTCGCGTCTTGAAGGCATGAAGCGCCCGTTCTTCGCCCTTGGCGTGCCGTCCGGCTTCATCGGCACCAGTACCTATGTGCCCTCGGCCAGCAATCTGCCGACCCAGGCTGCGATCGACAGCGTCTTCGCCAAATACGGCGTGACTTCCACTGTCCCGCGCACCAACAACCTCGGCTTCAATGACAACGGAACCCTGTTCAGCCAGACCGGCGCGACCAATTACCTGGGTCCGGTCAGCAATGGCTACGCGATCGTCGCCGGCAATGTGCGCATGCCGGTGCTGCCTCAGGGTGACCTGGTCAACGCAATGCGTCGCGAGAATATTTTCGACAAGCTCGAGTTCTCGCTGACGCCCGACCTGACGGCCTATGCGCAACTGCTGCACACGCACCAGAACGTCAACACCAACTCCGGCGGCAGCCTGACACAGTTCGGCCTGGGCGGCGCCACCATGGTGCCGGTCACAAACCCGTTCGTGCCGGCCGACCTCAAGGCCATCCTGGCCACGCGCGGAAATGCGACGGCGCCCTTCCTCTGGAATACGCGCTTCGTTGGCGTTCCGGCCAAGAACTGGGATGAAAGCTACAACACCGATCAGTTGATCGTCGGCATGCGTGGCAATCTGCCCTACAAGGACTGGACCTGGGACGCCTATGTTTCATCCGATCGCAGCGCCCATGAACAGACGATGAACAACGCGGTGCTGAGCTCGCGCGTCCAGGAGTTGCTCAGCGCGGCGGATGGTGGCAAGTCGATCTGCGCGGGTGGCTTCAACCCCTTCGGGATTGCCAACTCGCTGTCGATGTCGGCGGCTTGCCGCAGCTACCTGACGACCAGCGCGATCAGCACTGAAACGCTGACCCAGCGGATCGCCGAGGCCAGCCTGCAGGGTACGCTGTTCAACCTGCCGGCCGGCGAGGTGCAGTTCTCGACTTCGGTCAATACCCGCAAGAACACTTACCTCTATATCCCTGACTCGCAACTGGCGGCCCAGAATCTGGAAGCCGTGATTGCCTCGCAGCGCTCGTCCGGCGCGACCGATGTGAAGGAGGTGGCGCTGGAACTGCGGGTGCCGCTGCTGCGTGACCTGCCTATGGTGAAGTCGCTGACGGTCACGCCGGGTTACCGCCATTCGGAGTACAACACCGGCATCTCGACTGGCACCTACAAGGTCGAGACCGAGTGGATGCCGGTGAAGAACTGGCTGGTGCGTGGTGGCATCCAGCATGCCAGCCGGGCGCCGAATATCGGTGAGTTGTTCAGCGCAGCGACCGGTGCACAGGTGCAGTTCGGCAGCCCCCCTTCGGGCGGCGAGCCCTGTGACAGCCGCACCAGCGCCCGCACCGGCGTCAACGCGGCAGCCCTGCGCGCGCTGTGCATCGCCACCGGCGTGCCGGCCAATGTCGTCGATAGCTATACCTTCCCGACGGTGGCTACCTCGACGCTGTCGAGCGGCAACCTGAACCTGAAGCCTGAAGTCGCCGATACCAAGACTCTGGGTCTGGCCTTTACGCCGAAGTTTTCGAATCCGCTGTTCGCGGATGTATCGGGCTCGATCGACTTCTACGACATCAACATCAAGGACACGATCTCACCGGTACCTGCGGCATCGGCGCTGAACAAGTGCTACAACCTCGACGGCTCGAACCCGACTTATTCGACCAGCAGCCCGTTCTGTGCATTGATCTCTCGGGATGCCAATGGCTTGCTGACCCAGGTGGCGGCGCCTTATCTGAATCTGGGTACGCTCAAGACCTCGGGCGTTGATCTGCAACTTGACTGGCGTTTCAAGCTCTCGGCAATGGGCCTGTCCGAGGGATCGGGTTCATTTGGCGTAACCACCGTGATGAGTTACCTGCGCAACTATGTATCGCAGGCATTGCCGGGCGATGCGGCGCAGGACTTCAAGGGCACGATTGGTACCGTCATTATCCCGACTTGGCAGTCGGACACGACCTTCCGCTACACGGTCGGGGCGGTCACGACCAGCCTGCACTGGCACCACCTGCCGGCCATGAAGGACGTGACCGCGGTGACACGTCCGGCCAGCCCGGCCGCAGGTGTCGAGAAGTACGACAAGTTCGACCTGAGCCTGCGCTATGGCTATTCGAAGAACCTGGAGTTCCGCGCCGGCATCACCAATCTGTTGAACCGGGATCCGGCCTTGGTGCCCGGCAACCAGAACCTGACGCTGACCTCGGTCTACGACATTCTGGGCCGCAGCTACAACGTCGGCGCCCGCTACAAGTTCTGAGTTTGACCATTCACCCCAGGCACCAAGAGAAGGGCAAGTCCATGAAGAAAATTTTGCTGGGAACCCTGCTCCTGGCTGCCGGGTGTCTTTCCGCGCAGGCCCAGACGGCTGCGCCTCAGGTCAGCATCGAAGCCGACCTGACAGTCCGGGTCGAGAATGCCCGGATTCCACCGTCCAATATCCTGAGCGAGGAATCGAAGGCGATCCTGCACCGGGCCCGTCCGACCGAAGGCCCGGGGGCCGCGCCTCAGCCCAAGGTCGAGGACATGGCCGAACTGCGCCGCCGGATGAACCTCACGCTGGCGCCCAATGTCGCCCATATGCGCGAGTTGCATCCGGTCGATGTCGAGGAGTCGATGATCGATGGCATCTCGGTGGCCATCATCACGCCCAAGGGCGGTGTGCCCGAGGCCAACAAGAACCGCATCATGATCAACGCGCCCGGCGGCGGGTTCCGCACCGGGATTCGCGCCAACGGTCTCTTGATCAGCATTCCAGTGTCTGCGGTCGGCAAGTTCAAGGTCATCAGCCTGCTGTACCGCCAGGGGCCGGAATACAAATTTCCGGCCGCTACCGAGGACTTCACCAAGGTCTACAAGGCCGTTCTGAAGGACTACAAGCCGGCCAATATCGGCTTTGTCGGCTGCTCTGCCGGCGGCAGCCTGGTCACGCAGACCGTCGCTGCGGCGTTGAAGGCCGGCTTGCCGATTCCGGGCGCCATGGGCGTTTACTGTGCGGGCCTGAGTGCCAAGTGGATGGAGGGCGATTCGGCCGTCTTCACCGGCATGACGATGGTGGCGCCGATGGCGCAACAGGCAGGCCCGAGCTACCTCGATTCCGTCGACGTCAATGATCCTGCTGTGTCGCCGGCCAACGATCTGAAGGTGCTGGCCAGGTTCCCGCCGACATTGTTTGCCACGGCCACACGCGACTTCGCCATGAGCTCGGCGGCCTATGGCCATCGGCGCCTGCTGCGTGCCGGGGTTGAATCTGACCTGCTGATATATGACGGCCTGGGTCACGGTTTCATGACCAATCCTGACTATCCGGAATCGCAGGATCTGTACCAGATCGCGGCCCGTTTCTACGACAAGCACCTGGGGCGCTGAACTGTTCGGACACCCGAGACTGCAAGGAGAAGGTCCGCATGACCCTGCCTACCGCCGCTGACCGCGAAGCACTTGGTGATCTGCCCAATCCCTTGGCCCTGCAGGGTATCGAGTTCATCGAGTACGTCACTTGCAAGCCGCAGACTTTGGGACAGAGCCTGGAGAAGCTGGGCTTTCGGCCAATTGCCCGGCATCGCTCGCGGGAGGTCATGCTCTATCGCCAGGGCGACATCAACGTCATCGTGAATGCGCATCGCCCGCCCGAAGCCCCGGCGCTGGCCGAAAAGGCCAGCATCTCGGCCGTGGCATTCCGGGTGCGCGATGCCGCCAGGGCCTATCAACGCGTCATTGAGTTGGGTGCCTGGGCCGTGCCGACCAATGTCGAAGTGATGGAGCTGAACATACCGGCCATTCACGGTGTCGGGACCAGCCGAATTTTCTTCGTTGATCGGCATGCCGAGTTCTCCATCTACGACGTTGACTTCGTGCCCATCCCGACGCTGGAGAAGTACCCGCCTGCCATCGCCGGTCTGCATCTGTTCGGCCTGGTCCAGTATGTCGAACTCGACCGCATGGCGGACTGGATTGCCTTCTATGGCGAGCTGTTCGGTTTCACCGAGCTTCCAGCTGACAAGAGCTTTGGCGTGCTGCCCAAGGGCTGCATCCTGGCCAGCCCCTGTGGAAAGCTTTATTGGCAATTGATCGAGCCGCCCTTCGATTCGCCCGCCGCGTTCCGGGAAGAGTTGCTGCAACGTGTTGCATTCGGCACCTCCGACGTGCTGGCAACGGTGAAGACCCTGCAGGATCGCGGTGTGGAGTTCGTCGAGTCGGCATCTGGCGGCGTGCGCAGCGGCACGCGCGGCGCCTTGACCCTGCCCAGCGATCAAGGTCCGAGTTTCGAACTCGTGTGCGATCCACGCTGAACTGGGGCCGCCATGAATCGCCTGAGAACAACCCTTCCTTCAAATTCTTACATTGCCGATTTCGGCATGGACACCATCACCTTGGCCGGGACGCTGGAATCGAAACTGGCGGCCGTCAAGGGCGCGGGCTTTGGCCAGATCATGCTGGCTGCGCGGGACATCGTCGGGCATCCCCAGGGCATCGACGCGGCGGTGGCGGTTGTACGCGCCAGCGGCCTGAGGGTCACCGGCTTCCAGGTCTTGCGCGATTTCGAAGGCTTGGTGGGGCATCTGCATGACTACAAGGTCGACATCGGAAAGCAGATGATCATGATGGCGCAAGCGCTGGGTGCAAAAGTGCTGCTTGCCTGCAGTTCGACATCCGAGCATGCCAGCGGCGACAAGAAGGCCATCGTGCGTGACCTGCGCAAGCTGGCCATGCTGGCTCTGCCGCATGGCATCAAGGTCGCTTATGAGGGACTGTCCTGGGGCCGTCACATCAACGAAGTCCATACCGCCTGGGATGCGGTGGAGGAGGCCGACTTTCCAAACCTCGGCGTCGGTATCGATTCGTATCACATCTTCGCCACCAATACGGCGCTGGAGCTTCTGGACGATATCGACCCGGGCAAGATCTACTTGGTGCAATTGTCCGACTTTATGTGGCAGGAAACCCCGACGCCGCAGGAACGAATGGAGACGGCGCGGCATTTCCGGGTCTTTCCTGGCGAAGGAGTTCACAGCCAGGCCTTGGCCATGCTGGTGCGAAAACTCGACCTCTTGGGCTATCGCGGCGACTACAGCTTCGAAGTCTTCAATGACGACTATCAGCAACTGCCCCTGCCCTATGTGGCTCAGCGTGCGCAGGCCAGCGCATTGTGGTTGGCTGAGGAAGTGCTGCAACGCACGGTGCCTTTGCCGGGTGCGATGAGATTACGCTCGGCAGCTTGACTTGCCCAGCCATTCGCCCACCACAACATTGATGCCAGGACCAGCGCCGCCATGAGCACAGCCACAGAGACCGGATCCATTGCTCGACAACAGACAAGAAAGGCCACCGCCAGTGGCTGGATTGGCTCGGTGCTGGAGTATTACGACTTTTTCATCTATGCGACCGCGGCATCATTGGTGTTTCCGCAGTTGTTCTTCCCAGCTGGCAACGCCAAGATGGCCATCGTCGCTTCGCTGGCCACCTACGGGGTGGGCTACCTGGCGCGGCCGATCGGCGCCATCTTCCTCGGTCATTGGGGTGACACCCATGGCCGCAAGCAGGTGCTGGTGCTTTGCATGCTGCTGATGGGTTTTTCCACCATGCTGGTCGGATTGCTGCCGACCTACGAACAGGTAGGCATGCTGGCGCCGGTCATGCTGGTTGTTCTGCGGCTGATCCAGGGTTTTGCCGTGGCCGGTGAAATTTCCGGCGCGAGCGCCATGATTCTTGAGCATGCACCATTCGGCCGGCGCGGCTTCTTCGCCAGTTTCACTTCTCAGGGCGTGCAGGCGGGCCAGATCCTGGCGGCGGCGGTCTTTCTGCCGCTTGCCACCTTTCTTCCCAAGGTTGTTTTCATGATCTGTGGTTGGCGGGTTCCGTTT
>CAIJIT010000336.1 GCA_903820745.1 uncultured Burkholderiales bacterium | reverse complement strand
CACCCCTTGGCCCTTGCCGGCGCAAGCCCAGGAAGCACATAACAAGCGCCGCGTCGGCCTGGGCTTCACGGGTCTGGGCGACGCGCTGGTGATGCTGAACCTGCGCTACGACAGCGAAGCCGCCCGCGAGGAAGCGCGCCGGATCAGCGAACTGATGCGCGACGCAGCCTATGCGGCGTCGAGCGATCTGGCAGTGGAGCGCGGCGCCTTTCCGCTCTTCAATGCCGACCTGTACCTGAGCGGCGGCAGCTTTGCCTCGCGTCTGCCACAGGGCTTGAAGGACCGCATCCGCAGCCAGGGCTTGCGCAACTCGCATCTGCTGTCGATCGCGCCGACCGGAACCATCAGCCTGGCTTTTGCCGACAATGCATCGAATGGCATCGAACCCGCTTTCAGCTGGAGCTATACGCGCAAGAAGCGCATGTCGCAGGCCGATGGCGGCGGCTTCAAGGAATATGCGGTCGAGGACCATGCCTGGCGGCTTTACCGCCATCTGTTCGGCAAGGAGGCGCCGCTGTCTGACGCCTTTGTCACCGCGCTCGAGCTCAGCGCTGCCGACCATGCGGCGATGGTCGCTGCGGTGGCGCCCTATATCGACACTTCGATTTCCAAGACCGTCAACGTGCCGGTCGACTACCTTTATGCCGATTTCCAGGATCTCTACACCCAGGCCTGGAAAAGCGGACTGAAGGGCCTGGCCACTTACCGGCCCAACAGCGTGCTGGGGTCGGTGCTCAGCGTCGACACGCCAGTGCTGCTCTCTCCCGAGCCGCTGCGGCCGGTCAGCGCCGATGGCGCCAACCAGCGGCTGAAGGTCGAGCGCCTGCCAAATGCGGTGCTGGCTTCGCTGCGCTGGCCGAGCCGGCCCGAGATGCCTGGCGGCAATCCGGCCTGGAGCTACATGATCCAGCATCCGCATGGCGACTTCGCGCTGTTCGTGGGCGAGTTGCCTGCCGAAGGCCCCGACATGGGCTTGTTCGGCCGCACCTTGCCGTTCGAAGTCTGGGTCAATGGCGCCGAGCAGCCGCGTGGTTTGTCGGCGCTGGCCAAGACCTTGTCGATGGATTTGCGCACCAATGATTCAGCCTGGCTGCGCCTGAAACTCGATGCCCTGGCCACAGTCGCCGAGGAGCGCGCTTTCGAAATGCCGATGCCGCCTTCGGGCGAGCCGCGGCTTTTTCCTGGCGTTGTTGCGGCCACTGCAGCGGTGATCCGCTGGCGCTGCGAACAGCTCGGTGCGCTGCAGGACGGTGGCCCGACGCCGGTGCTCGACGCGATGTTCAGCCGCGAGGAGCCGCGCACCGGTTACTCGGGCACGCTGGCCTGGGCCGTCGATGTCGACAATCCGGCCACCGGCGAGCAATTCACGTTGACGCTGAAAGAAGTCAGTCTGCCCACACCCGACGGCGGCAGCGTCACCCGGCCTTGTGCGATGGGCTTTTCGGGCAACTATCCGAAAGCGCTCGACGGCATGGCCCGGCTGTTGTCGCTCGACATGCGGGTGATGGACCCCGGCTGGATCGGCATGAAGCTGCGCAAGCTGCTCAATGTCGGCGAGCCGCTGGGTCATTTCATGGCGCCGGTGCCCAGCCTCGGCGGCGAGCGACGCCAGCAGATCTGGCCCTCAACCGTTGCCTATGTGGCGCGGCTGATCATCCACCGCTATGCGATGCTGGGTGTGCTCGATGAAAGCGGCATGCCGCTGGTCGAGATGGGTCTGCTGCAGACGCCAAGCCCGCGCAGCGCCGGCAGCCAAGTGCAGGCGATGGCAGGTCGTCCCTGCCCGGAATGCGGCAACAGCACGATGATCCACAAGGACGGCTGCGACTTCTGCACCGCCTGCGGTTATGTGGGGCAATGCGGCTGAGGGCGTTGGCTTCGAAGGCGACAAGCGATCAAGTCAATTTGGGGGGAACGCCCGAATGAAGTTGATGGGTGGACATTTGTGCATACAATGAGTCCATGAAAATCGACTGGGATCCGGTCAAAGCAGCTGCCAATCTGCAGGCACATGGCGTGTCGTTTGGAGAAGCCAAAGGACCTTGTATGAAAAAAATCGTCGCTGAGCCCTACCGGGATATTGATTTCACACAGGCCAAGCAAGGCGCGGTGATTCCGCTTGATGCAGGCAAGACCAAAATATCCATCCGCTTGGACAACAAGGTGATTGAAGACTTCCGTGCGCAAGTTGAGCGCGCTGGAACGGGCAGCTATCAGACATTGATCAATGACGCGCTGGTGGCGTTTATCCAGCAGCGTTCGATGATCGATGCCGTGCGGCAGGTGATACGCGAAGAGCTCGCCACATCACAAAAACAGCCACGGCGCAGCCATCGGCTGGAATCGGCTTGAGCTGTTCCCAACTGTTCCCGTATCCCTGGCTTCCAATCCTGTCAAGTCAGACCTGCTCGTACTTGAAGCGGTTCACCTTTGACATATCGGTGCCCTCGATGCGGATCAGCCGCGTCGGGCCGTCGCGTTTGGGTGAATGCAGGTCGCCTTCGTTGTAAACATGGGCAATGCCCGGTGTCAGCAGATAGTTGCGCAGATGCCTGACCTTGCCGGGTTGGTCCGCGCTGGCTGCCTCGACCAGCTCGTAATCGCTCATCTCGGTCTGGCCAACCGCCTGGCCATAGATCGCCCATGAATGGGCATGGTCATGGGCGCCGCTGGTCTTGGCATCGAGGTAATCATGGGCCAGGATGCAAAAACCAAGCTCTTCGTCCTCGTAGAGGATCTTGCGCTCACCCACATCGGCTTCGAACTGCTCATCGATGAACTGCGCATCGAGCAGCAAGTTTTTCAGCAGGGCGGCGATCTCCTCGCGCCCGGCCGGTCCCGGCATGGCCTTGATCGCTGCATGGCAGCGGGCGGCAAACTGTTCCAGCTTCTGACTCATGCGGCTCTCCTGCCCAGCGGGCTTGTGGTGCTGCGATTCTGCCGCAAGCTAGCGGTCGGCGCAGGATTGAACGCTCAGACCGTCATGCCGCCCGACACCTCGAGCACCGCCCCGTTCACATAGCTGGCTTCGT
>CAIJIT010000335.1 GCA_903820745.1 uncultured Burkholderiales bacterium | reverse complement strand
GCTCAAGCATGTGGCCGGGTATTGCGTTGTCAACGACTTGTCCGAGCGGGAATTCCAGCTCGAGCGCGGTGGTCAATGGGACAAGGGCAAAGGCTGCGACACCTTCGGCCCGGTCGGCCCTTGGCTGGTGACCGCGGATGAGGTCGGTGATCCGCAAAACCTGTCGATGTGGTTGGACGTTAACGGCCAGCGCCGCCAGACCGGCAGCACCAGGACGATGATCTTCGGCATCGCTCAGCTGATCAGCTACCTGAGCCGCTTCATGACCTTGCAGCCAGGCGACCTGATCACCACCGGTACGCCACCCGGCGTCGGCATGGGCATGAAGCCAACGCCGCAGTTTCTGAAGCCGGGCGACCATATCCGTCTCGGGATCGAGCGGCTCGGCGAGCAGGATCAGACCGTCTTCGCCTGGAACCCGGACTTGATCGATTCTTGATCACGGTAGGGTTGTTTTTCCTTCCAGCCCTTGCGCTCGCCAGGCGCTCGGGGTCATGGCGGTTCGGTGCTGGAAGAAACGGGTGAAATAAGCTGCGTCGGCGAAGCCGAGTTCCGCTGCGATTCGCTTGACCGCCAGCGTCGTGAAAGTCAGCTCGCGCTTGGCTTCGAGCAGCAGGCGCTGGTGCAGCACATGTTGTGCAGAATGACCCAGCAAGCCCCGGCAGATCCGGTTCAACTGCGTCGGCGTGATGCCGATGTCCTCGGCCAGCACAGCCAGTGGTGGGTGCTGGCGAAACGACGCCTCGATCAAGGCCTTGTAGCGCTGTAAATGACCGATCGAGCGTGAAGGCTGGCCAGGCTGTGTCGCCGCAGATGAATGCAGCAGCCTTGCAGCGGCCAGCGCCAAGCCGAGGACAGCCGAGGCCAGCGCGGCCATGCGCCAGCGATCCGTCGAGAGGAATTCCTTGCGCAGCAGTCTGGTTGCGGCTTCCAGGTCGGAGCTGCCCATGGCATCGAGTTCGATCGCTTTGGCTTGCGACAAGGCGCCTGGCAGTCCCTGAAATGGCAGCAGTTGCTGGCGCAGCTGCACTTCCTCGATCGTCACGACATGGCCGACGGTCGATTCGCTGAAGCTGAAGCCATGGGCGACCAGCGCCGGCACCAGCACCAGGGCCGGACCCCGCAAGCGCAGATGCTGGTCATCCAGCATGACCTCGGCCTCACCTTGGGTGATCAGCAACAACTGGCAAAGCATTTCATGCCGATGCGGCTTTATTTCCCAATCGTGCAAGCAGCTGCGATCGGCGATCAACTCGCAATGCACCCAATCAAGCCAGGATTCCTGCCCATCTTCGCCATAAAGTTGGTAGTTTGGCAGGCGCAGACTGAAGTCATTGATTGTTTTTGGCATAGGTTCGGATTGTGCAAGCAGATGCAGCTTCCGTCCATTGCCTCGTTGGTCTGGAGTGATTACGCTCGGCGCAATTCCACTCCTTGTGCAGACCCATGCGAACTCAAGTTGCCATCATCGGTGCCGGTCCTGCAGGCTTGCTGCTGGGACAGATGCTCCACCAGGCAGGCATCGACAACATCATCCTCGAGCGCCAGTCGGCCGAGCATGTGCTGGGTCGCATCAGGGCTGGCGTGCTCGAGCAGATCACCGTTGATCTGCTCGACCAGGTCGGCGTCGGTGCGCGAATGCATCAGGAAGGT
>CAIJIT010000334.1 GCA_903820745.1 uncultured Burkholderiales bacterium | reverse complement strand
GGAACATGCCGTCACGGGTGATGCCGGCGTTGTTGACCAAGACGTCGATCGGGCCATGCTCGGCCTTGACCTTGGCGAAGGCCGTCACCGTTGAATCCCAATCGGCCACATTGCCGACTGAGGCGTAGAACTGGTAGCCCAGCGCGGCCTGTTCCGCCAACCACTTGTCGAAATCTCGGCTTGGGCCACAACCCGCAATGACCTTGAAACCCTCGGTATGCAAGCGCTGACACATCGAGGTTCCGATACCACCCATGCCGCCGGTTACATATGCAATTTTCTGACTCATAAGATCTCCTCTGCCTCCATGGCTTGATGCTGCTGATAAATTGTTTAGCGCTCTTCGCTGCAGACTTCAAGTCCTCGCGCCCCGAGCCTCCACTATGCCGATCCAACCGTCAAGCGGGGTTTGCCAAGGGGTGTTGCCAGAAATTAACTCGATGCAGACAAGGCCTGAAACTGATTCAGGCTTTTTGCTTCACATAGCGACCGGGCGCTGGCTCGATCGCCTTGTACTTGCGGCTGCCTGGCGTCTTTGGCGCAGCCACCATCGGGCCCGCATGAGAGGCCAGCCATTGCGCCCAATCGGTCCACCAACTGCCCCTGTGTTCGGTGGCGTTTTCCAGCCACGTCTCGGCAGTCGGGGGCAGGTTGGCAGCCTCGTTGATCCAATGGCTGCGCTTGTTCTTGGCAGGCGGGTTGATGACGCCGGCAATATGGCCCGAAGCGCCCAGGACGAAGCGCTTCTTGCCTTTGAAGATCTGCGTCGAACGGTAAGCGCCTTCCCAAGGCACGATATGGTCTTCACGCGAACCGTAGATGTAGAAAGGCGCCTTGATCTTGCCAAGGTCGATCTTCTCCCCGCAGATGGTCAGGCGGCCCGGGACCTTCAGCTCGTTTTGCAAATAGGTATGGCGCAGATACCAGCAGTACATCGGACCCGACATATTGGTCGAATCACCGTTCCAGTAAAGCAGGTCGAAAGGCGCTGGCGCCTCGCCTTTGAGGTAATTACCGACCACATAGTTCCAGACCAGATCGTTGGGCCGCAAAAAGCTGAAAGTCGTGCCCAGTTCCTGCCCCTTCAGAAGGCCCGGTCCTTTAGGCGCCTGCGCACCGATCGTGCTCTCGCGCATCTGCACCATCTGCTCGTCGACGAACAAGTCGAGGATGCCGTTGCTCGAAAAGTCGATCAGCGAAGTCAGCAGCGTGACGCTTTCGGCCGGCTGCTCGCCCCTGGCCGCCAACACCGCCAGCGCGGTGGCCAAAATCGTGCCACCGACACAGAAGCCCAGCATATCGATCGTCTTGGCGCCGCTGATTTCCTGCACCACCGAAATCGCCTTGATCGCGGCATTCTCGATGTACTCGTCCCAGGTCCAGGCGGCGCATGTTTCATCCGGGTTGCGCCAGCTGATGACGAACACCCGGTGGCCCTGCGACACCGCATAGCGGATCACCGAGTTGTCGGGCTGCAGGTCGAGGATGTAGTACTTGTTGATGCAAGGCGGCACCATCAAAAAGGGCCGCTGATGCACCTGGGCCGTCAAAGGCTTGTACTCGATCAGCTGAAAATATTCATTCTCGAAGACGATGTCACCGGCTGTCGTCGCCACATTGCGGCCAACCTCGAAAGCGCTCTCGTCGGTGATTGACAAATGGCCCCGCTGCACATCTGACCAGAGCTGCTGCAGGCCCTTGGACAGACTTTCGCCCTTGGTCTCCAGGGCCAGGCGCTGCGCCTCCGGGTTCAGCGCCAGAAAATTGCTCGGCGAAGCCGCATCAGTGAATTGCTGCACGGCAAAGCGGATGCGCTGACGCGCCTTGTCCTCGCCCTCGACCTTGTCGGCCATCTGTTGCAAGGTCTGGGCATTGAGCAAATAAAGCTGCGCCATGAACGCGCTGGCCGGATTGGCACTCCAGGCCGGGTTGGCAAAACGCCGATCGGCGAGTGGCTTGACTGGCTCGGCGTTGCCGATATGCAGCGATGAATTCCACAAGGCCGTGGCCTGCTTCAGATATTCAGCCTGCAGTTCGGTAAAGGCATTGGCCGGAATGGTCGGCAAATTCTGCAAGTTCATCGACTTGAACATATCGCCAAGACCTGCGGCCATGCCGGCTACACCTGCATCAGCCTTGGCTTGGGCGTCGGCATTGGCTGGAGCTTTCGTTTTTCTTGTCATCGGATTCCTGGAACAAT
>CAIJIT010000333.1 GCA_903820745.1 uncultured Burkholderiales bacterium | reverse complement strand
CGGTGAGCCCGTTTTTCAAAATGCGGGTCATTTGATTGCAGTCGAGCCGCGATCAATGATTGCGCAGTTGTTCAACCGACCGATCGAGGCTGACCGCTCTCCGTACGAATCGAGAAATATGTTTTTCAAACAACTGCTCGCCAAGGAAGCCTCACTTTCCTACTTCTTTGGCTGTGCCACATTTGGTATGTCCATCGCATTAGACGTAGTCGCTGGCGATGAGGCATGGTTTGTCGAGGAAGCTCGAAAGGCTGACGTGAAGATCACACATGTGGTTGACACGCACGTACATGCTGACCATTATTCGGGCGGTCGCAAGCTCGCTGAAATAATGGGCAGTTCTTACTGTTTGCATGAATCAAATGCTGGAAAAGTAGGCTTCGATTTCGAGCCCTTGTGCGATGGGCAGACACTTAATCTGGGCAATGTGCAGGTCGAGGTGTTGCACACACCGGGACATACGTCTGACAGCCTGTGCCTGTTGGTGACGGACCTGCGTCGCGGCAAATCGCCCTGGTTTTTACTGACTGGTGACACTGTGTTCGTGGGTGCGGTCGGTCGCCCGGATCTGGCTGGCATGGAGCAAGAAATGGCCGCCGTGCTGTATGACTCGCTCCATTCGCGACTTCTGGGGCTGCCCAATGACATCGAAATTTATCCTGGGCATCAGGCAGGCAGTTCTTGCGGCGTCGGCTTGTCTGGCAAACCGTCCTCTACCCTAGGGTTCGAGAAGCGCTGGAACCCAGTGCTCAATCTGGTGCGAGAAGACTTCGTCTCAGAGATGACCCGCAATATTCCGCCGCGCCTGCCCGACATGGACCGAATCATTGCGGCCAATATAGCGGCTTGAGGCTTCACGTTGAAATGAAGGAACCCTCAAGTTGGACGTAAATTCAATGCTTTCGCCCGTCTGGGGTGGGCTCATATTGGGCTTGTTAATGGGCATCGTCCTGCAGCGCAGCAGCTTTTGCGGGCGTGCTGCGCTCGTCGAGGCGTTTGAAGGTGGGGACAAGGTTCGGCTACGAGCTTTCGTGTTGGCAATGGCCGCGACATTGCTGGGAACACAACTGCTGTCCGGGTTGAGCTTGGTCGATCTCTCGAGCACGCTTTATCTTCGTGCTGCTGTGCCGCTGCTGGGCTTGGTGATTGGCGGAGCATTGTTTGGTGCCGGCATGATGCTGGCGGACGGTTGCCCGAGTCGCCTTATTGTGCGTGCGGCTCAGGGTCAGAGCGAGGCGTTATTGACTTGGCTGGTCTTCGTGTTGGCCATCATGGCCAGCCTAGACGGTGTGCTTGCACCCGTGCGCGAAAGACTGGCAGGGCCACTGGTACAACTTCCAGCCGCCAGTCTGATGGGCTTCTTTACTGGTGTTCCGGGCTGGTCTTTGGCTATTCCATTGCAAATCTTGATGGTGGCTTTCCTGTTCGCGTCTGCTCGCGATTCTGGAGGGCAAGACTTGAAGAAATCGCTATCCGGGGCTCTGGTGGGTTTGCTCGTCGCAGCGAGTTGGTATGTCAGCACGGCCGGGGCTGATGAGTTTGACGTCAAGACAACCACCGCGCTGGCATTTGTCGCACCAGCGCAAGACCTGCTGCGCTTCCTGGCTATGGAGCGCCTTGGCTTTCCTCTCAAGTTCGGATCAGCCTCTGTACTAGGCGTATTCATCGGCGCGTTTGTGAGCGCCGTAGCAGGACGCCGATTTGTTTGGCCCACACCGCCCAAGTCTCAGATTTTGCGCAACCTAGTCGGGGGCGTGCTGATGGCCATAGGGGGCATCCAGGCCATGGGCTGCACTATCGGCCAGGGATTGGCTGGCGTAGCCACGCTCTCACTGTCGAGTCTGATTGCTGTGGTCAGCATGGTCCTCGGAGCTTGGTCTGCCAACCGTTTGCTGAGACCTGCCGTCCCCATAGCTTGAGGAAGAAAGTTCATGGTTGAGTTCAAGCATGTTCCCGATGAAGCGCAGGACTATCTGCATGGCATTCGCCAAAACCTGAACCAGTTCATTTATCAGCTGTTACAGGTTCTGATGGTGGGACTGACTCTCGGCATGATGCGTACCGTGTTACCAGCTTTGGCGAGTTCCGAATTCGGCATTCCCGAGGGCTCCTTCATGCTGCTCGTTGCTTTCGTTGTGGCCTTTGGCTTCGTGAAGGGCACACTAAACTTCGTCGCAGGCCGCCTATCGGAAAGCATTGGACGCAGGAAAGTACTGCTGATTGGTTGGCTTTGCGCTTTGCCCATTCCCTTCATGATTCTTTGGGCGCCTAACTGGAATTGGATCGTTGCCGCCACGGTGTTGCTAGGAATGAATCAGGGCCTTGCATGGTCAATGGCACAGACCTCGAAGCTCGACATCACGCGAGCCGACCAGCGCGGTCTGATCATCGGGCTGAACGAATTCTCTGGCTATATGGGCGTGGCAAT
>CAIJIT010000332.1 GCA_903820745.1 uncultured Burkholderiales bacterium | reverse complement strand
TCCGACAGTGAATTGGAAAATATATCAGGTGGGGCTGCCGCGGACGCTGGAGCAATATTTTTGCTTAGAGCGATTTTCGGTTTTATGGGGGTTACTGTGCCTGCTGTCGTGACAGCTAGTTTTCTTGAGAAGAAAGAGAGCGAGTGACAAAGCGGGTGCCCAAGGGCAGCGATACCATAAAATATATTAGACGCAACCCTTGCCCGAGTAAGATTTCAAATCGGTGAATAAAAATTTTCATTCTTAAAAAGTCACAAAATCATGTCAAAAGAACAGCTGGGTGAATTTTTTCAATTAGTCGTCACTAATGTTGAGTTGCAAGAAGAAATAAAATTGGCGTTGACTCCTGCTGCGGTCGTTGATATCGCCAAAAAACAGGGATTTGATGTCTCGGTTGGTGACGTCCTGCGAAAGCAGGCGGAGGCTATCGCCGATCTATCCGACAGCGAATTGGAAATTATATCAGGCGGGGCTGGCGCGGCCGGTTGGGGTAAATTTGTTCTTAAATTGATAGTCGGATATACCGCGATTGGTGGGGTGACTGGCACTGCAGCTTACTTGCTCATAGAGAAGTAAGAGGGCGAGTCACAGAGCAGGTGCCCAAAGCCGAACGGCAGCGATACCATAAAATATTGGAGGTAACCTTTTGCCCGAGTAATATTTAAATTTATTCGGATCTAAGGATGTTCTGCATAACCCCTCACGACTTGTGCAAGTGCTGCCCCGGGCGGTCTGCGGCGTTGCATTTATTGCCAATAGCACGAGCTATTGGCCGCAAAATGCGCCTTGCATCTCATCCCGGTCCGCACTGCACACATCCGCGTTGAGTTATGCAGAGTATCCCTATTCGACGCTTGGATCGAGCAAACCTGCCGACAGCAGGGTCGCCATATGCGGGGAGTTCAGCAAGGCCAGGCCTGCTCCTGCAGTTCCCTTGAAAAGGCCTGGTTGCGCAACATTCTTCTGGTGACTGCGGCTCAACTTGTAACGTCCCTGATTCGCGCCGGCCGTCGCTACGACCCGCTCTTCGATCCGGTCTGCCACATCGTGCCAACCGGCCATGCGCAGGATTGAACTCCGGCCCAGTTGGCCGCAACACAAGTCATCATGGGCGGGATCAATGATTGAGGTGGTGCGCAGCGCGATCGCCAGATCGTCTTCCAGGTCTGCATCACCTAAGGCGGTGTTGCGAAGGCATAGCCTTGCCAAGGCAATCCCCGGCGCACCGTTGCACCAACTGTTCATGAACTCACCGGCATTAACTCCGGGGCGCAGGTCAGGCCAGTTGCCTGCCTGGCGGTCCAGAATGCTTCGCTCAAAGTCGAGTGCGCGCCGGGCCGTGGCTGCAAACTGTTCCTTGCCTGTGACCGTATGCAAGCGACCCATTGCGGCGGCGATTCCCGATGCGCCATGCGAGAACCCGGCGACCGATCGCCCTTGCGCCATCGGCGCGCTCCAGGCCCCATTCGCCCCCTGGGCCTTCATTAGATGAACGCCGGCTACCTCAGCCAGGGCAATCGATTTTTCACTTCCGTGGCGCAAGAGCGGGCCGATGAGCCCGGCGACGCCAGCGGTGATGTCCAAAGCGAAATCCGCGGCAATCATTTCGGGCGTCAGCGAAGCCAGCAACTTGTCGGCCACTTGCTTGTAACGTTGGGCGCGTTCCGGATCCAGACCAGCGAGGATTTGCAAGCCAAGCAAGATGCCGCCACTGCCTGCCAACCCAAGGGGCTGGTCACGCCACCAGCGCATGTCTGTGCCAGCACGGCTGTTCTCGGCCTTCTCAAGCATCAATGCCATCGCTCCGCGGGCAGCAGCCAGGTAATCGGGACCCAAGGCGGCCAGAAAAACCGCGATACCCGAGGCCCCCCCGAAAATTGGCTCGCCAACGATGCCGAAACAAAGCGACTGCCCATCGATGCCCAGATCGATGCCCAGCCATTCGATCGCACCCTCTGGGCCGTGAAACCCCGACTTCAGCAGGTCGTCAGCAAGGCGCCTTGCTTCGCTGCGGCGCGACTGGGCATTCAACGCGACCGCGCTGACCGGCGCCGAAAAAGCGACCTCGCTTGACCGTGAAATGCCGGCCGGGAAGCGAGCCGCGACCAACCCCCGGATGATCTGCACCTGCATCCCGATTTCTTCCTGATCGAGTGTCTTGAAGCGATGTCGGCATGCAGTCAAACTGCTTTTCGCCATGAAACCGCGGATCGAATCCATGCCAAAAGGCAAGGGCAGATCTTCATCCTCGATGCTGTGCTCGAAGTAGGGTATGTCAAGCTGCTCCAGTTGACGAACCTCGGCTTCGAAGACAGGCCAGTTCTTCGGGCAGATCTCCGAGAGCAAGAAGGCCCGCGCCAGTGGCTCCAATTTCAGCCCCTGGGCAATGCTTGATCGCAATGCGGCAGGATCGAACAGCCGCTCGCGGAGCATGAAGTAGACGCGGGTGTTGCGCAGGACGATGCGGCGCGGCAAACCGATGAATGAATCGAGCACCCCCCCTGCACGGGTCCAGTTCTCTCGATCTGTCAACAATTGCTCAGACTGGCGCCGAAAACCGTCGCAGAACAAATCCGAGAATTCCGCCAACCGATTGCTGCCGCCCACCCCGACAGGCAGGCTGGTCGGGGCCGTGACCGGGCGATTGACCGCGCCCGGGCTCATCGCATCAGAATTCAAACCGAGCCAGCCGAGCATTTGATGGTTGGCCTCGGCAGGTGCATCCATACCCAGCGCGCTGTAATCAATCGGCACACGCATGCTGCCGGCAAAGATCCAGCGCGGTAACAGGCATGTCCGCATCACAGACTGCTGAAACCGGGTTTTTATCACGCTGTCCCCGGCCGGGCTTGCAGCCTCACGCCTATCCTTGGTGTGGTCATGAACCTCGGCCTCGAGCAGCGTTTCTGTGTCAATCAGCACCAGTTGATCACCTTCAGCGATCAAGTTCTCGGAATGGCAATCGGTACAGCCGAGCAAATGCAGCGCGGCAGTCAGGCGGCCGGCATTGAGGTAAAAGCGCGCCAGCTCGGCGTCATCCTTGCACACCCGATGTTCCACAAATTCCATATAGCCATAGCCGTCAGCCGCCACCACAGTCAGGCTGCGCAGCGGCGCATGCAGGGGATCAAGCGGCAAACAACGCAGCGCTGACTGATACGCCGCATCCAGCCGCATATCCTTCGGTTTGTAGACCACACGCCACGATGGCTCACCCTCGAGTTGCGTGCCGAAGGTGAGAATCGCCACCACGCGGCCGCCGCGGTGCGGGTCGCTCAGTCCTTGGCCGATGGCGGTCAAAGGTGCTTGCGGGTTGAGCCCATATGCCGCGGCCAACAGGCTGCGATCAGCGGCAATCCTTGACAGCATCTCGGCGGTGTTTTCAAGCCAGAACCCGACCACCGTGGCCAACAGACGGCCGAAGACCGGAAACTCCTTGAGCACGCCATCGAGCCCGTCAGACGCATGCCGTCGCACCAACCGACCATACAAGACCCGGCTGAATGTTCGATTCGATTCCTCGCTACCGGGAACCAACTTGGCGAGCAGCGAAGGCCCAACTGCCTGTTCTCGCTCGAACAGCTCCCACATCAGCTTGACGCCGAGTGAACAGAGCCGATTCAGCAACTCGCCGCGCAAGTCAGCGAGCGCATGGCTGCTGACCAATGCCAGAGTCTCACTGCTGACCCGTGCGCGCAGCATGGCGATGGCGCCATCGGCCAACGGCCGCCAGAGATCCTCGAACGCAAGCGAATCATCACCGGTCGCAGGTGGCAGATCTTGCGACCAATCGAAATCAGCCGCAGCGACGGCACTGCTGCGCAAAACCGCTTGCAACATTGCCAGCAATGGCGACGCTGTGTCGGCCTCGGCTGATTCGGCAGCCTGACGCAATGCCTTGATCGCTTGAGTCTCGTCCAGACCGGCCCAGGTCAAACGGCGCTGCCATTTCTCCCCCTCGCCATTGGAAACAGCCAGCTTCCATTGCCTCAACCAAGCAGCCCCAGCCTCGATTGGTGTAGGCGCCTGGTCGGGTTGGGATGAGAGCGTGGCCGCAGCCTCAGCGGCAATACCCAAACTGCCCAGCTTATCAAGTGTCGAATGAAACAAACCGGTACGAACGTGAGTAAATCGTGTCATCTAAAGGAGAATTTCAACAATAAAATAAAACAGTGAAGCCGTGAGGGGTTATGCCGAGCAGCCCTGGCTAATCAGGTGCAAAATAATAGATCAATCCGATTCAAGCAAAACCCACTGTCGCGGTCTTTTCGATGGCGGCCCCGCCGGAAACCTAATCTATTCTTCATCCGACAGCACGGCTGCCGAACTCAATCAAGCACGCCTAAGGATGCTCTGCATAACCCCTCACGGCTTGTGCTAGCGCGGCCCCGGGCGGTCTGCGGCGTTGCATTTATTGCCAATAGCACGCGCTATTGGCCGCAAAATGCGCCTTGCATCACATCCCGATCCGCACTACACACACTCGCGTTGAGTTGTG
>CAIJIT010000331.1 GCA_903820745.1 uncultured Burkholderiales bacterium | reverse complement strand
ATTCGGTGGCGCGATGATACGCAAAGCCTGGTCCGCCGAACCGGGGTTTGCGACGAACTGCAGCTTGAACCGCATGGAACGGCTGCACCGCATTTCGCAGTCTGTGCGCCAAGGCTCAGCCCCCATGCATGAATTGCCCTGGACGCGAGCGGGCTGCCGCTGTGGCTTGACATCTCAAGCTCGACAAGTATCATGTAGACACCTTAACGGATATACATGATGGACCTGCAGATCGCCAAATGGGGCAACAGTCTTGCGCTGAGAATTCCGGCGGAAGTCGTGCGCCGCCTCGGACTGCGTGAGGGGGCGACCGTCGAGGCACAGCTCACCGTCGATGGCACGCTGTCGATTCGGCCAGCGCAGTGGAACCGCAAGGCATTCGCCCTGGAACTGACCGAGGCATACAGCGCCCTGCCGATGAGCCAACCCGTGATGGAGGAGTTGCGCAGCGAAGCCAGGTATTGACATGGTCTATGTCGATACCTCGGTGCTCGTGCCGCTTTTCCTCCACGAACCGCACAGCAAGGCCGCAGCCGATTGGTACGCAAACGAGAAGTCCGAGCTCGTCGCTGCGGCTTGGTGCGTTACCGAGTTCGCCAGCGCCCTTGGCATCAAGCAGCGCACAGGGGCCATCGACGCACAGCAGGCTCAGGCGGCTTGGTCGCGCTTCGAACGCATGGTGGCAGCCGACCTTCGAATGTTCGCGGTATTGCCTGCCAACTTTCATCGAGCCGCCGAGCTATTGCTCGATGCGGCAAGCGGACTGCGCGCTGGCGATGCCTTGCACCTGGCATGTGCCGAGGCCGCAGGGGCCAAGCGCATCGTGACCCTCGACGGCGTCATGAGCCGCAATGCCCAGCGCCTGAAAATCAAGCCGATTGTGCTGCGCGGCACAAGCTGAAACAAGCTTGTGCGTCGAACCTATGGCCGGGCTTGCCGCTCAAACCAAACATGCCCAGGCCTGACCCAGCGATCGGCTGGGAATGACTGAAACCAACTCGCCAATCAAGGCCGGAACACCCATGAACCTGTTTACACCGCTCACCCTGCCCAATGGCACTGTCATCCCCAATCGCATCGCCAAGGCGGCGATGGAAGAAAACATGTGCGATGCAGACCATGGACCTTCGGATGACTTGTTGCGCATGTACCAAGCCTGGGCTGACGGCGGCGCCGGTCTGCTGTTGACGGGCAACGTCATGGTGGATGGCCGCGCGATGACGGGGCCGGGCGGTGTTGTGCTGGAAGACGAGCGGCAGTTGCAACGATTCAAGCAATGGGCGCAAATTTCCCGCTCCGGTGGCGCACAAGCCTGGATGCAGATCAGTCACCCAGGGCGACAAATGATGGCGGCCCTCGGGCAACAGACCTGGTCGGCTTCAGCCGTGCCGCTGGACATGGGCAAGTTGTCCAGCAAGTTTTCCGTCCCCAAGGCAATGAGTGTTGCCGACATTGAAGCGCTGCAACGGCGTTTCGTGAGGACGGCGCATTTGGCCGAACGGGCCGGCTTCAGCGGCGTACAGATCCACGCCGCCCATGGCTATCTGCTGAGCCAATTTCTCTCGCCCCTCACCAACCAGCGACAAGACCGATGGGGCGGCAGCCTCGAAAACCGCGCCCGCTTGTTGATCGACATCGTGAAAGCCGTGCGCTTGGTCGTTGCGCCGCAGTTCGTGCTGGCCGTGAAGTTGAACTCGGCTGACTTCCAGCGTGGCGGCTTCAGCGCTGACGAGGCCAGACAGGTGGTGCAGATGCTCAACGCGCTGAAGGTGGACCTGGTCGAACTCTCGGGCGGAAGCTATGAAGCGCCCGCCATGCAGGGGCAGGCAAGAGACGGCAGGACGCTGGCGCGTGAGGCCTATTTCCTCGAGTTCGCCAAGGACATTCTCGCTGTGGCGCGCATGCCGCTGATGGTGACCGGCGGCATCAGCCGCAAAGCAGTGGCCGAACAGGTCATCGCCAGCGGGGTGGCGATGGCGGGCCTTGCCACTGCCTTGGCGCTTGACCCCAGGCTGCCGCTGGCCTGGCGCGCAGGGAAAGACAGCAAGCCTGCGCTGGCGCCGATCAAATGGAACAACAAGGTGCTGGCGTCTCTGGCCCGCATGGCAGCAGTCAAGTTCCAGATGCGGCGCTTGAGCCATGGGCGCGCCGCGCAGCCTGGCGTGTCTGCCTTGTGGGCATTGATCGTCCAGCAAGTCATCACGGCCAGGCAAACAAAACAATACCGCCGGTGGATAGCCAGCCGCTCAGTCGCTGAATAAAGTCACGCGGGCATTCGCCGTTCAGCTGACATTGCATGTACGACCCCGGACCCGAAAAATAATCGCTTGCCAAGTCTGAATTGCGTGCCGGTCAAGCTGGAGGCCATCTGGAAGCTTTGTTTTCTCGCATTCATGCGTACACAAAATCCGCCTGGAACCCGGTCACGCAGGACGCACCCATCGCCAACCGAGCAGCGCAGTAGCAAGGATTCGCTGATCAGTACAATCGACACCAGT